>CAJQRD010000068.1 GCA_905480605.1 uncultured Saprospiraceae bacterium
ATCAGATTTTTTAATTCCTTGTTCACGAAGCTTCCCAACAACTTTCGCTTCTGTTGCGATAGATGCGTGATCAGTACCTGGAACCCAACAAGCGTTTTTACCATCAAGTCTGGCCTTTCTAATTAAGACATCTTGAATTGTATTGTTCAACATGTGTCCCATATGAAGGACACCAGTTACGTTTGGAGGAGGTATGACGATTGAATAGGCCTCTCTGTCATCTGGCTTACTTGCAAAATATTTATGCTCCTCCCAGAAAGCATACCATTTATCTTCAACTTCGGCAGCACTATACTTAGAACTGATTTCCATACAAATACAATTTACTTAATATTAATATATGTTTTCCCTAATTCGTTAAGGAAAAGAGGCACAAAGTACGTTACTTTTGGAGCAAAAAAGCTTATAAATGCTGATTTTCTTTATAGAAATAATTATTTTTAGTAATATTAAAAAACTTGTACACCAAAACCATATTTACTAACATCTACATAATACCACCAGCTAAAAACAAATGAAGTCCGAAAAAAATATCATAAAACGCGTAAAGATGCAAGACGCCCTTGCTCAGAAGGCTTTGTATGAGAAATATTCACCTGTATTGTTTGGTATCTGTGTACGTTATTTAAAACATACTCCCGTTGCTGAAGATGTACTAATCGAAAGCTTTTTTAAGATTTTCAATAAAATAGATCAATTTAAAGAAGAGGGAAGTTTTGAAGGATGGATGAAGCGCATCACCATTAATGAATGTTTGATGAAGCTGCGTAAAAACAATAATTTAAATCTTCACGTAGAAATTGAAAAAGCATATACTGTCAAAAATGATGCGATTGCTATTTCAAATATAAATTACCAAGAGCTTCTTCTTCTTTTGGAAGACCTCCCTGCAGGTTATCGGGCCGTATTTAATTTATATGTCATAGAAGGATATAAACATAGAGAAATTGCTTCTAAACTAGGCATAAGTATAAATACAAGTAAATCTCAATTGATACTTGCTAAAAAGAAAATGAGGGTGCTTTATAAAAAAAAACATAATCTAAAAATCTCCTAAAATGTCAATATTAGAAAATAACGACGCTATAAAAAAAATGGCTGATCAAATTAAGATTGATCCTCCTACTCATGCTTGGGATAGATTAGAGAAAAAAATAAATACTCGTAAAAAGCATCAGAAAAGCAAATTGATCTCAGGAGTTAAAACCTGGTTATCGATTGCAGCCTCTGTTTGTATTATTGCGACTTGTTTCACATTTATTTATTTAGAATCAAATTCTCCTGCGACTTTCAAAAGGTCAGAAGTCGTTTATTTACAAGATTTGGAAACTACCAATGATTATTTTTACTCAATTGAAAATGCTAGAGAAAACAATAAAATAAAAGGAAATAACAGTGCAATTAGCAGTGATATTGATCTAAAATCACTTAAAGGGACTTCTTTGCTCCCAACTATTTTTAGGGACTACCCTATTTAGTATTGAAGGCAAGAGTTTATTTACAAACTTATTCTGATGTTTTAAATAAACATACATGTCATGCGGTTCGGCTCCCACAGAACTCTTAATTTCCAGCGCAGTTCTAGATAAGTTTAAATATTTAGATTTCTGATCTATTGACTCATCTATCAATTTCAAAAGCATATTAAAATACAATTGATACTTTGAATTTTGACTTACATCATACCCCAAAAAATGGGCATCACCATGTTCTCCGTCATTTACAAAAGTGAAAAATCCTAGAAGTTTTTCATTTTCTAGTACCACAGTAAGTTGCAGTTTATCTCCTAAGGTTTCTTTAAGCTCGGAAAAATATTGTTGATCTAAAGTAAATAGACTAAAGGTAGCTCTATCTGCAGTGGCCTTATAAAGTTTATACATTTCATCATTGTATTGTTTAGCCTCCTCTATGCTCAGTTTTTTAAACTCAAGATTTGAGCCTTTTTTTATTACTTTTTTAAATTTGACCCTATATTTTGATTTTACTGAATCAATATAGTCTTGAAAACTTGTCCAAGTAGAGTCCAAATTAAGAATCATAGCTGGCTGTACCTGAAACTTAAAAAATCCAGAAGCAGAAAAGGATTGAATTTTATGAACGCCTTCTTTGAAAAAATCCTTACATAATATACTTTGAATTTTGATCTTGTCTTGAACTTTTATATAACCCACCACTTCTTTAATAATTACATCAAACAAATCAGAGGTCAAATCAAAATCTTCTTGTTTCCCATACGCAAATTCACCTGTCAGTAAAACGTTACCACATATTAATATATCATGTTTTACAAAACTAAAAAAAGTCTTCAGGCTCTTTACCTTAATACGTTCAATTATTGAGTTACTATGCGAATGAACTCTAAAGTCATCTGAGAGTTTAACCTGTTTACGTTGGAAATAAACACAGGCCATTTGAGTGTAATCCTTAAACAATACAGCATAATAATAATTATAACCAATTGGGCCATTGGCCTCCAATAACTTTAAATAGTCTTTATCTGCAAATAGAGTTCGAGAATTCAGCTTTCCCCAATCTGAAGAAAGGTCATCAATTTTGCTTGAAATACTAAGCTTAAAATTGGACTTATTAAAGTTGAGGTTAATGCTTTTCACAAATTTCCTAATTCGATTATTTGACTTCTAAAAGAGCCTTATAAGCATTGTCCCATTTGAAATTATCACAACCTCTTTCAATACTCTGAGATTTAAACCAATTTTCAATTGTAGCCTGCATAGTGTAGTTATTTAACAAAAAAGAGTTGTATTCGTGTTCGATTTTTGTATTTCCAGAGTCGATCGCAACAACAAACTTATGTATTGTTGTATCTTGATTAAAGCTTAATAACGCAACTGGGTGCACTGAAAGTTTAACTCCTTTTGATTTTTTTTCACCAAGAACAATAGAATTTATATCAAAGCCTGATTCCATTTCCACTTTTCCCAAGTTAAAAAATGTCGGGACATCAACATCACTAAATGCTGAATAGATCTCCCCTGCCGACAGAAAAACATTTACATTCAATGTTCCAGTCTGGTCATTGACGGATTTTATTTTAGGTCTATTACAACCAAAAAGCATACAAAATGCTATAAATACAACAAAATAGTTTGAAAGTAACTTGTACATAAGGTAAAAGTAATGAATAGAGTGTTAATTTGTATTATAACTGTCTTCATAAAAACAGATATGCATTAAACAAAAGCATTCCTGAAACCATTAATTACTTTTACAATATATATAAAACATGAGTGATTCATATTTTAAAGCATCAGATCTAAAGAAATTTGGTGAGATTACTGATTTTCAAGAGAACTATGGAGAAAAATTCTTTGAATATTACAATGAAGTGTTTAAAGAGGGCGCTCTTACGGCTAGAGAGAAAGCATTGATAGCCTTGGCAGTTGCACATACAATTCAATGTCCATATTGTATTGATGCTTACTCATCTACATGTCTTAAAAAAGGTGCAGACGAGGAACAAATGATGGAAGCCGTTCATGTTGCTGCTGCTATCAAAAGCGGAGCAACCTTGGTAAATAGTGTGCAGATGATGAATCATGTCAAGAAAAAATTAATGTAAATGGGCGTTAAGCAAAAATCTAAAAGTTTATCATCAAGGCAAAGTGATCTTTCAAATTCATTTTATCAATTAGAGGTATTGTCAAATTCTGCATTGGCATATTCAGGAGTTGAAAACTTTGAAGAAAGAATAAAGAATGCTGGTTATGATGAAGGTATCCTTCCTGGAAAGATTGAAATATTTCAAATAAATATTGGGAAGTTATGCAATCAAACTTGTGCCCATTGCCATGTAGATGCAGGTCCAGACAAGAAGGTAGAAAACATGGATCGAGCCACACTAGAGACATGTTTGGACATAGTAATAGGGAATAATATCCCAACAGTAGATATAACTGGTGGTGCCCCAGAAATGAATGCACACTTCAGATGGTTTGTGGAATCATGTTCAGCAGCAGGAATAAAAGTGATGGTAAGATGTAATTTGACAATTATTATGGCTAATAAGAAATATCATGATTTACCAGATTTTTTTGTTGCCAACAAGGTGCATGTTGTGTCTTCACTACCCTATTTCACAGCATCAAGAACAGATAGCCAGAGAGGTGATGGAGTTTTTAACGACTCAATTGAAGCACTTCAAAGACTTAATAATGTTGGTTACGGGATAGAAGGCTCCGGATTAATCTTGGATTTGGTTTACAACCCTTCAGGTGCATTTCTACCTGGTGATCAGTCTGAGTTAGAGTCAGAGTTTAAAAGACAATTACTAAGACGCTATGACATCGTATTCAATAATTTATATGCAATTACTAATTTACCAGTCAGTCGCTTTTTAGATTATCTGATCGAAAGTGGTAATTACGAAACATATATGACTGAATTAAGTGAAGCCTTTAATTCAGTGACTGTGGGTGGACTAATGTGTAGATCAACTATATCCGTAAGTTGGGATGGATATATCTATGATTGTGATTTCAATCAAATGCTAGATATGAAATCTGACGTTAAAGCACCTCATATCAATGATTTTAATGCAGAATCACTCTCAAAAAGAAGAATAAAAACAAATCAACACTGCTATGGATGTACAGCTGGCGCAGGCAGTAGTTGTGGCGGTGAGGTTGCCTAATTAAAAGAGATTATTCATTATAACTGGCAATTAGTTGTTTAGGAAGTTATAAATAATACACTATAATTATTTGAAATAATACTAATTCCTATTAGTCGTTAGGCCAAAATTTATAACAAATTAAGTTTAATCAACTTCTATATCTTTTACAAAAAAATGTATTTCCAAGTTATATAATTCTAGTTTCAAATAAAAAAATATAATACTTAGAGTATTTTCTTCTTTAACCACCAAATAATTACTACATTTTCATTTTTTGATAAATAATTTTTCCCGAAATAAAAGTCTAGTTGTAACAACTTAAAATTTAGGAGTTCTATAAAAACGGCCGAATTTTTGCGTAACAAATATTAACTGTCGAATAATTAGTTACTTTTTAAAAGTTTCACAGTCTAAAAATTGTAAGATAATAACAAACCTTGCAATTACCCCGAGATGACATAGGGGTACACTCTTTTTAAACTGTCTATCTTATGTAGAGTTCTCCCTCGGGAGGAGTCTTATATATACATATATACCTA
>CAJQRD010000069.1 GCA_905480605.1 uncultured Saprospiraceae bacterium
AAACATTAAATATTGAGAAAATATTGAAGTTAAATCCAGATCTTATAATTGCAAACAAGGAAGAGAACACAAAAGAACAAATTGAATTGTTGCAAGATCATACCATTGTATTTGTTAGTGATATCAAAACACTATCTGATAATTATAGTCTAATCGAAAAAATTGGTGACCTCACTAATAGAAATCAAGAAGCAACGAACCTTATCACAAAAACAAAATCAGCATTAGACTTTCAACCTACTTCAAAGAATAAAAAGGCTGTCTATTTAATTTGGAAAGAACCCTATATGACAGTAGGTTCTGACACTTTTATAAATGATGTTCTAAACAAATGTGGATTTAAAAACTTATTTGACAATCAAACTAGGTATCCACAAACCAATCTTGACGAGATAACAAAGTTAAAGCCAGAATATATTCTATTGTCTTCAGAACCATATCCATTTAAGGATAAACACATAGAAGAAATAAGTAAAACAATTCAGAATTGTAAAGTTATTTTAGTAGACGGAGAAGCGTTCAGTTGGTATGGAAGTCGACTTTTAAAAAAGTCAGAGTATTTAAAAGAGGTAAGTTTGATATAATAGCAAGCGCTTAAATTTCGAAAATGAACCTTTCCCCTTTGGTTCGTAAAGTGTAAGTCCCACAAGTCAAAGTTGACAAAGAGATATTTAACAAATTCTCGCAGCACATACCAGACAGTACTATTTTGCCTTGTATGTCTGTGATAAACCAACTCACGGGAAGTGATTCTGAATTAAACTCAATTGACAGAGTTCGTTTTGAATTTATCAAAATCAAATTAATTATTACGGAAGACATCAAGCTACTAGACTTGAATGTCTTTTCAATATAAGTTGTACTATGGAGGATGTTGTTATCTAAAATCATGACCAGTTATTATCATATGTTCACTTATAAATAAAATTATGATCAAATAGTAAACAGTTTAGGGCCTTATCAAAGGGTTATATTTTAAATAATTAAATTAATCATGTATAAATAACTTACATTCAAGGCAATAGAGAAATGAAAAAATTCATGCTAAATCATGAAATCTTAGCTATATTAGCTTTTGTATAATTGACTTCTACTTTAATAAATTATTTATGTCTAGACCAACTTGGGTTATCTTTTATTCTATTTTCATAATACTTATAGGTGGCTGTGGTATTCTTGATAAACTTGCAGATACACAACCAGAGAAGTCAGTATCCATTTTAGAGAACATCAACTTAGAAACCAATACTGATTTTGATACAGATGAAGACGATGATTCTAAGGTAATTGATATAACTAAGGATACTTTAAGTGAGGCAAAGTTAGACTCTATCAATAATAGACTAAAAAGTTTGTTCGGTGACACATTGATTATGGGTGAGGGCAATAAGGTTGATATGAAGGCTACTATAGGCAAAAGCATTAAAATGTCTGAATACCGTATTAAATGGACTAAAACATTTGGATGGATCGGTGTTTGCTTTGGGTTGCTATTTGTAATTGGTGGAGTGTTGATGCTGACAAAAAATAAACTTACGATCCCATTCATTCTAACTATACTTTCAACAAGCATGGCCGTAGGACTTTTCAAATATTTTATATTTAAAGCTGACACAGAATCTGGTCAATTGGTAAACATGGGAGGTAAGTTTGATGTTCTATGGAGTATCGCACTTGATGTCATTTTACTAATTGTATTTATGGTTGTAGACAAATCTTACTTTGGCGAAGAAAAATACAAAGAGGACTTCGGTTAAATACACATAAAAATATTGACATTCACAGAAAAGTTTATTATTGCGAAGCTAGATGAAAAAGTCAGATTATCTGATTTGGGTATTTCTCTATTCAAAACCATCGCTTCAAAAAAAGCCCTAAAAAAGGCTATTAAAAACAAAAGGATATTTATAAATAACAAACAAGGTTTTTCTGGTGATTATTTAAACGGTGGTGAAATTATTGGTGTTGTTGAAGATCTTAACACAAAGAAGAAACCTGTTTACAAGTTAAAAGTAGAAGTACTTTATGAAGATGCTTTTTTTGCTATTGTAAAAAAACCAGCAGGTCTTAGTACAAGCGGCAATCAATTCAAAAACTTAGAAAACTGCCTACCATTTAATCTAAGTGCTAGCCAAGAAGAAGATGCCCTTATTAAACCACTTGTAATTCACAGATTAGATTTTGCAACAAGTGGTATTGTAATAATCGGAAAAACACAAACAGCAACAATAAACCTCAACAAACAATTTGAATCAAGGGCAGTAATAAAAAACTATCTGGCTGTCACATTGAATAAAATGGAATCTCCTATTACCATAACCTTACCTATTGATGGGAAGCAAGCTCAATCAAATATTACTATTCACAAATCACTTCTATCCGATAAATACAGCTTTATCAATTTAGTCAATGTAAATCCAATAACTGGAAGACGTCATCAAATTCGAAAACATTTAGCCAGCATTGGTCATCCTATATGTGGGGATAATATATACAATAAAGAAGAAAAAGATATTAGAGGCAATGGACTGTATTTACATGCTTTAAGCATTTCATTTTTACATCCAAAAACCAATGAAAGAATTTTATTTGAAACAGAAATGCCGAAGAAATTCAAAAGGCTATTTCATTAAAAAAACATCACCTGCATACAATAGCTTGTTAGCGTTTATAAGCTCCAATTCAATAATATAAGTATAAACGCCCATTTCGTATAAAACACCTGATGAACTGTAACCATCCCAAGCTTTAAAATCATTTACACTTCCTGAATCCTGATAGACAAGATTGCCCCACCTATCATAAAGGCGGTATGCTGTAATATTCTGAACTGCGTTGTTATATCCGATCGTAAATTTACTGTTGAGGTCATTTGAGGAAGGAGTAAAGACATTAGGAATATATACTTCAATTTCCTCTGAGACTCTTACAAACACAGAATCTTTCAATCCACAATCGCTTTCAGTAAAAGTACTGAAGTAGTAGTATTGATCTTTAAAAGGTTGAAATTCACCAGTTGTCGACTCACTTGAAATCGTATTTCCTTCTTCATCAGTCCATGAAAATAAACGCGCATCAGGGCTTATTGACAATGGCTCTAGATTCACAAAATCACCTAAGGTTATATCAATATCAGAACCCAGTTCTAAAAAATCAACATTGTCAGAAACGTGAAGATGAATTGTTGTTGTCAATTCACATCCTCTGTCTGTTTCCCCAATTATAATATAATCACCTTTTACCGAAACGTTCAAATCTTCAAATATAAAATCATCCCCATCACAAATAGTATCAAAACGTTCTACTTGTACTTTAGGATATACAACAAGATCAATATAAGTTATAGAATCACATATATTTGATATGGAAATAATTTCTTCATATATCCCAGAGACAGACGCACTTTG
>CAJQRD010000070.1 GCA_905480605.1 uncultured Saprospiraceae bacterium
GTCGTATCTACAACTTCTGTCCATCCACCAGTGCTATCAGGAAGACTAGATACGTGTCTTCTTGCCAATTCGCCTCCAGGACGTAACATAACCAAACTATCGGTGGTTATATCATCATCCATTACCGTAATTTTGGCTTTACCTTCCACTTCTAGATTTTGAGAAAATAAACTCATAGGCATAAGCATACTTATGCATAGAACAACTGTTAAATTTTTCATTTTTATACTCGTTTGTGACGACATATTAAAAAATACTTGAGAAGTTCTCGCAAAAATAATGATGCAAAAATATCTGAAATAAACCTTAATAATCAGCCAAGCTGCAAAAAAAAATAAAGGTTTAATAAAGTTAAGAATCCAATATACAATTATATTCTGAAACTCATATGGAACCTTCTTGTTTCACTTTTGCGAAGTTAATAACTCTGGTTTTAAACAGGAGTTTTTTTGTGATGAGCCCTTGTGTATTTCATTGCTTGGATGGCAAGTAACATTTGTATATCTTCACTTAAAGGTAAAGAATTCCGGTTATATTATCATTGTCTAGGTAACTTAATGTTGTCCATAAACGAATCCAAAGGACTTCTTACAACATCATTGTTAACTTTTAATATATGTGTATAAACCTCTGTAGTCTTTGAACTTCCATGTCCCAATAATGATTGTATATATCTCAAGTTTACTCCTGACTGCAATAGATGTGTCGCAAATGAATGACGTAATGTGTGTGGAGTAACCCATGGATTTACATTCGTTTCCTTTACTGCTTTTCTAAATACCTTTTGTATACTGCTGGTGCTATACTGCTCCCCTCCAGCTCCTTCAAACAACCAATAGCTTGGTTTATTGGCCTTGTAATACTCTCTCAATAAAATCAATACATTTTCAGACAACACCGTCATTCTATCTTTTTTTCCTTTAGATGCCTTTATAAATAACTGTTTATCAGCTGACTTGACATCTTCTATTCTTAACTTAGTTACTTCGCTAATACGTAAGCCACTACTATACATCAACTGCAAAATTGCTTTGTGCTTCAAATTTCTTGGACTATTAACTATTGAAAAACATTCGCTCATAGTCAATACTCCAGGCAATGATTGGGATTTCTTAGGGCGTTTGATGTTATAGTATGTTCTATCTTTCTCTAATACCTTTTCGTAATAGAATTTTATAGCATTGATCATAGTATTCTGTCGTGAATCAGAGAACTTATACTTACTCTTCATTTTATATACATAAGTCTCAATATCACTTTTATTGAGATCTTCCAAGTTTCTATTTTCAAAGAATTTGAAAAACCAAACAAGCTCTCCTTTATAGGCCTTGATAGTACTGCTTGAGTTTCCTCCAAGTATCATTTTTTGCTCAACTTCCAGCAATCTATTCTCTTCTTCCGCAGAAAGATTTACCCGCTCTCTTCTTGATCCAGATTTTGCATCTATAATCTCGTATTCATCCTTAAATATAGCTTTTAGTTTAGCAAGGTTAGCACTGGTATTCGGAATACTCCATTGCTTTTGATATTTATGAAAGAAGCTAGAAGATATTTTCTCAATCTCACTTTTCCAAAGTATAGAGTTTCTTGGGATTTTGACCTTAATTCGAGCAGATTTGTTCTCATAATTTGATATGATAGCTTTCATTGGCTTATTTTTTAGTAAATCTAACCAATTAACTACCTGAATTGCTGGGTATTATATAACTTAGTAGATAATATTCGCTAATATCAGCTAATATCAGATAGTAGCGAATATGCAATTTAACCTTTTACAAATAATTATTTAGTCTAAGAATCTAAAACAGAATTTCGACTGTTCTATAAAATTTATTATCAATGAAAAAAACTTGTAAAATGTGTCCCAATATTATCGTAGGTAGAAGTGATAAGGTTTTTTGTTCTGTCGATTGTAAAAATGAATACGGCATCAAATTACGACAAGTGACAACAAAAGCCACGCGTCAAATTGACAATCTCCTTCACAGAAATAGATCTATTCTATTAGAAATATTAGGAAAAAATAAAAAGCAAATAAAGATTTCAAAATCAATACTCGATAAGAAAAAATTCAATTACACTTACATAACTCATTACCATATTAATTCACATGGAAAAACAGTTTTTTATTTATACGATTTTTCTTGGATGTTGTTTTCAGATCAAGAAATTCTAATAAGAAGAATAGGAAAATAATAATTCCCTTTTCCAAATTTCATACTCGCCCTTTTAATTGAATCACACAAAAACTAAATCAACAAACCTTTTAACCTGAGTTCACTTAATACTAATTTGCAAAACATGAAAGCTTATAACTACTTACCAGATTTGGAGGATAGCTATCCTAAATTATAAAAACAATGATTTAATCAATATTTAATCTCAATATTTCATCTAGAAAACTTGGATACTTTAAAATACGATTGCACTTAATATAAAGTTTTTCTTCTTTTCGGTCGAATGTAATTAAAGTGACTTTGAAATTTTTTAACTTGTAAATAATTGTCTTAATATAAGTTGAATAGCTCTTCAAGTCCTGGGAAGAAATATAACCATCAACCAGTTTATTATAATTAGAATTATACTTTAACATTATATTTCCAATTGCACTTTCTCTTTTTACAGTGAACCTATTTAAACGAAGAGTTACCCCAGAAATTAAAATTTCGCTGGACTCAACAGTAGTCGTTTCTGATTTAATAAACAAATTTGGCGATGTAAGAACATTACTATTAAACTTAACTTCAACATATTGGTTAGAATCAAATTTTCCATGAAAAACCAATGCCCATACATTACATTTTCCACGGCAAGATCCCTTCTTTTCACCAATATATTCTTCCCATATTTCACATATTGATTTATTCTCTAAAAATTGCGGAGAGTTCAATTCCTTGGAAGTAGCTTCAGTAACTATACTGGATTTTATGCTCATTAAGATCAAATATCTTTCAATCTAATTACTTTTCCTGAATAGTACATTTAAATGTCCCATTTTATCAAAAAGATATTTAGAATTTATTATTTCTAGAACTATCGAAATACTCTAACCTTTCAAAAATTTACGATATCTAAACCTTGCAATAATAGAAATTACCGTAACTGATGCCACAGCAATATAAACCCAAGTTGGAATTGGAATAGGATCACCCGCGGCATAAGAATGCAATCCTGACAAATAATAATTAACACCAAAGTAGGTCATGATAACAGACGCCCATCCAAACAATTTTGCCACATTATAATTGTACAAATTATTAAGCTTTGGAATCAATCGCATGTGGAGTATAAAAGCATAAACCAAGATTGTAACAAGTGCCCATGTCTCTTTCGCATCCCATCCCCAATATCGTCCCCAGGATTCATTAGCCCAGACGCCACCCAAATATGTACCAATACTTATCATAACCAATCCGCCAATTAGTGTTATTTCACTTATGTATGACATTTCTTTGACTATTCGCTTGACGTTTGTTTTATTCGCTTGCGTTAAAAACATAAACAAGATCAAATTGATCAATCCTATTATTGCACCCAACATCAAAAAACCATAACTACCAGCAATCAACGACACATGGATCGTTAACCAATATGAACGCAATACAGGAACCAAAGGCGTGATTTCAGGATCCAAATAACTAAGCTTTGCTACCAACAAAATTGTCCCTGCTAAAATCATAGTTGCAGACAATCCCCCTGCAGATTTTCTTGTAAATAACAAACCTGCCAAACTTGTTGTCCAAGCAATATATATCATAGATTCATAACCATTACTCCAAGGCGCTCTTTCAGAAACATACCATCTCAATCCCAATCCTATTGTATGAAAAGCAAAGCATATAAAAACAGCAACAGTCGCATATTTAATTATTTTATCTAATTGAATATTAACTTTAAATACAGAGAAGAAAAGAATAGCTAAGAAGAAAACACCTAATAGTAAATAATACACAGAAAGGCGTCCAAAAACATTGAGATTATTTAATAATATTTCCAAAGAAGATTGTGTTTCACTTGGAACAACATTGCTTCCATACTTATTCTGATACTGCTTGAGTTCTAATAATATTAAATCAGGTAGATTGTAATCACCAGATGACATAGCCTGCTCAAGACTTTGCTGATAACTTGGAAAAAACTTTTCTGCCACTGTATAATCAAGCTCCTCTTCTCCATGATCCTGTCTTGATGATATCCATTTATTGTTAGCATCGTTTGGAACTGGAATTAACTTAAATAAACTGCCAGAAAAAATCATGCTTGTTATATTCAGGCGTTCATCAACTTTCATGATTTCTTTTTCCAACATACCTCTATCAATAGGTTGTAACCCATAAGCACGTCGCACTTCTTCTCTCAATTTATATTGACCACTTCTTGTTTCAAAAAAATCAACATAGCTGGCATATTCTGTTCCTATACCCAACAGTGATCTTAATTGTTCATGTTTTCCAACTTTAATCATGGGTATATTTCGCCAAACTTGCTTATTGGCAAACATGCTCAAGATGACTTGATCCGCATTTAGTCCATTAAATTTTTCACTCCGAGAAATCTTTCGCAACACTTCTCTTGTCAACGTATGGACAGGCTTCATTCTTCCTTTGTGATCTTGTACAATGACCTCACTAAATAAACTGGCATGTTCTTCACTCACAGAATTAATGTCAGCTGCTATAATTTTTTGCGCATTGGAATAATTCCCAAGCATGAGCATCAAAATTACTATTGTAGTTTCAGCTCTCATCTTTTTAATCGCTTGTATGATTTGGTAGAATCTGGTATTCTTACTTACAAAAACCATCAACAATCCCAGCGTCAATAAAAAATAGCCAAAATATGATATCCACGTTCCCCAAAAATCATGGTTCACACTTAAGTAAGTGCCTTTTTCATCTCTATCAAAAGAAGACTGAAAAAATCTATATCCTCCATAATCTAAAATGTGATTCATGAAAATCCTAAAGTCTTGTTGAACGTTTTTTTGACTGTCAATAAGTTGCACTTCACTTGCGTACGACGCCGCACTATTGGTTCCTGGATAACGCTCCATTATAAATTCTTTCAACTTAATCTTAAAAGGTAAAGACAGTTCTTTTGCTCCATAAGACATTGCCAAACTCATATTGTTAAACTTCAAAATTGAAGGCTGACCTTGTAATCCTTTTTTACCATACAAAATAGTTTCATTGGTTTCACCATTCACAGTCACTTCAACTATCAAAGCAGTCATACTTTCATTTTTAACTTTATTACTGGTGCTTTCCATAACAACTTTAGCCTCCGCATTAAAATCGCCAAAAACAAAATTATTAATCCCATCAGAATATAAAGATCGCAACCTCAAAACATGTGGCCCTGTGTCTGGCATCAACGTATCCTTCTTCTGAGTTGCCATAACAGTCTGCTCTAGCGTACGCTTACTATCTATCAACAATGAATCATTCCTGTAATAGATATTAATGGCGTTTCCTATTTCTTTTTGTGTAAAGTTATAAATAAGACCTCTTATGTTTCTTTGTTCACCTTGAGTTATGAAGTACTCCTGGCGCCCATCACTTGAACCCAAAACTACCTTTATTACTGGCTTCCCATTTTCATCCTCAGCCAGTGATTGTTCTGGGTTTGGTATAAATTCTTTGACCTCGACATCTATAACATTGGATCCTACTTGAAACTCTTCATTCCACTTGTTATTTCCCAAGGTGGCAAACAAAACAGGCTCATCAAATTTAAATCTTTGCCCACTGGTTATAACATCAAAATTTAAGTATGTGTCTGCTGATAAGAAAGTATTAGACGAATCATTTTCTCGAATGTGCATCATGCCTTCATAACCAAAATATCGTGTTACACCTGCTCCTACTAAAATAACGATCATCGAAGTATGAAATAGAAATGTGGCCCATTTTTTATTTTGGACCATTCGGAATTTCATTACATTTACAATTATGGTAATTGAAAAGAAAAGCAGTAGTAATTCAAACCACCAGGATTTAAAAATTACTTTCTGAGCAGAACTTGTCCCAAAATCATTCTCTACAAAAGTCGCAATCGCAATGGAGGTTGCAAATAGAAGAATATACAAAGCTGCTGCTCTTGTGTTAAATAGACTATTGAAAATCTTTCGCGCCAAACCAATTACTTTCTCTTTATCCATATACTTATACTTATACTATCTAATTAACTCTGCATTTTCTACAATCAGGTCATACTTATAACCTGCACCAAAATCTTTGTTCAATGTGACTGTTCCTAACAAGGATACAATATGCCCAACGGGTACAGCAACATCCATTGTAACCACCAAGTCATAATCATTATTGGTATCATCTTGCAAATGAACCCAATTGCGACCCATTATATTTGGATTGAGCTTAACACATTTTCCTGTCAATTGGATTTTTTTATTCTCATACTTTTCAGGATTATCAGTTAATTGCTTTATTGTAATTGATCCATCTTTATGATTGATAACATTGTCAGAAATACTTTTCTCTAATTGAGAATCATTTGACTTAACATCCGATTTTGCTTTACTTGTGTTTGTTACACCTACAGGTATCAATCTTGAAACCAAATAAACTTTGTCAAAAACACGATTGTATTCCTTGCTCTCAAAATTAGTTTTCAACAAGCCTCCTTTGAAGAAAAACTTATCACCTACTTCTACTTCTTGTTTTAATACCGCTACCCAAAACTCATCATCTCCTTCTTTGGATTTTAAGTAAACATATTTGTCAGTAGGAAGCACTTCAATCACTTCAATTGTTCGTGTACCTTCTTGTTGATTTACAACATTATTGATTACTGGCGCATTAGAATTGTTTAATTTATCTTTTGAAGAGCTGTCAAAAATTCCAGTGCTTGAAGTAGACGAAGCATTCAGATAGCTATCGGAATTGTTTGTGTTGACAGCTTCTATCTTCTTTGGACTATTCCCACAAGAAATAAGTAAAATTACTGAACCAAAAAAAATAGAAATATTTATAAAATTAATTCTCATATTAAAAGCGTTTTATCAGTTTTGTGTTTAATCGCATTCTGTTTCGATCGCTGTATTGTGATAACTCACCAAACAAACTCAAGCTTAAACTCTTTGAAATTCTATAACTTAATCCAGATCCAAAAAATTGTTGTTGTAGCGTGTTTTCATAATTTAAATACAAGTAATCGACATATCGAAAATAAAAGTTAAAATCCAATTTGCGTGGTACAAGTGAACGGTTATACCTCACAGAATATATTTTGGATTCAAGGTAACTAGATTTATTTAAATTATAGGTTAAACTTACTCTCCCTCCAATAACTGGAATTTTAGAAAAACTTACAAAGCCATTTATATTATCAAATTTATTGGAAGATCCAGATTGAAACCTTTTGCTATAGCTTAGTCCTAAATATACAAAACGAAATGGTCTAAAACTCAACCTAGTCCTTATGCCTTCCCTAGCTTCATCATCTGCCAACAATCGCTCGATTTCTGTTTGGAATGTTTCATAAAAAATAATATTTCGCCTAGCATCATAAGAAACCATCAACGAAATTTTCCTTGAGAAGCGATAATTCAATGATACATACAAATTCGTTAACCTTGGTTTAAATTCTGCTATTTCATTTACCTTACTGTATAAATCCATTTCAGCAGAAGTAAATACATTCAGTTTTCTAAACAATGAGGTATTGAATTGTGCATAGGTATAACGTCTATCTGTAAACCCATTGTTTTTTTGTTCTAAAACACCAATTGTAATTTGACCATTCACATTTTGACTTCTTATATCCTTTCCTACATATAATCCATATTCCAATAAATTTGTATTCAAATCAAAACGTGTATGATCAGGTCTAAAACCTACAACAAGTCCTGTATAAAAATCACCAAACGACTTATCCAATTGCAAGCCATCAATAGCACCAATCGATGACATTTTTCTATTTACTTTTCTTCCTAAAGTAATTCGAGACAATGAGTCCAAGTCATAAGACAATGCTGCATTATAAATTCTAAACTGCTTATTTGATCTTGCACTGAATGAAGTATCTGAAGAAAATTCGTGCCTGTAGTTTGTATAGGTTTCAAAAGACCATTTAGAATCATTTATATTGAAAGCATTCATAGAAAACCTCATCATAGCACGATTTCTATTGTCATTTTCATCAATAGAGCTGTAAGTCGCCGCTGAAAGTCTTGCGTTTATCTTTTGCAACTTAAGTTTTTTAACCCTTGGAATTACATCATCATTGAAAGAATTCTCTTCTCGATAAATTGTAGGTTCTTCTGCCTCTACTTCTATTTCATTAACAACTTCTTGTTCAATATTAAAGACTGCTTTCTCTTCAAAAAATATTTTATCTCCTTTTTTAAATTCACAATCATTTATTTGTGTACATACACAAGAAGAAGAAGATTTTTGTTTGACAATTAAGCAAGATTTATAAATGCCCTCCACAAGAAAAGATAATGTATCGTTTTCATTTATATTATCAGTATTAGAAAAACGCACATATACATTTCCAGAAGTAACGAATGATACTTCACCTTCGGATATTGTTTGAGCAGACAATGTCATAGTAAACACTGTTAAAAACAAAAATATAATATGCCGCTCATTTACATTCATTATTCTTCTCCAGTTGGATGACATGAATAACAAGCATTACTTTCATATATATATCCGCTTACACCGTCATGGTCGTCATCAACATCATTTTGATTATCATGTTCATGACAATCAATGCAACTGAACATTGTGTAATCAGTCGGAATGGTATGACAATCAATACATTGGGACCATTCACCTTCGTGTTTTCCTGAATAAATTGGGAAGTACATGCCATCATGATCAAACGTTGATGGAGTCCAAGCATCTTCTTCATGACATAAAATACAGTCTGTAGGAAACATCGCAGAACTATGATCAGGGTTGGTGGTGTCGTTGTAATCATCCAAGTGACATCCTATACAATCAGTAGGTGTATTGTTGTATGAACCCATATGACAAGCAAAACAATCATTGGCAATATCTCCATGAGCACCATTCAAAACCCAAAAATTATCATGGTCAAAGTCAGAAGGCACCCATGCGTCTTCATTATGGCATGACAAACAATCCGTTGACAAATTGTTAGTCTGATGATCAGGGTCTGCAGCACCATTATAGTCATCTTGGTGGCACCCTACACATGTATTTGGCGTATTGTTATAGTCCCCATTGTGACAATCGACACACTGATCAGCAATTAGTGCATGTGCACCATTCAACTGATAGTAATCATCATGAATATCAAAAGTAGCAGGCATCCAATCTGGGTCTGTGGTATGACATGCATCACAGGAAATCGGTAAGCTTAAACTCTGATGATCAGGATTTGTTGTCCCATTATAATCACCTATATGACATCCGTTACATGTATTTGGTGTATTGTTGTAATCTCCATTGTGACAATCTACACATTGATCTGCAATATCTAAATGTGCACCTGTCAATTCATAATAATCGTCATGAATATTAAAAGTAGCAGGCATCCATCCTGGGTCTGTGGTATGACATGTTTCGCAATCTGTTGGCATGCCTAAACTGTTATGATTCGGATTAACGGATGCATTAAAGTCATCCATATGGCAAGCATTACAATCTATTGGCGTACCTGCATATCCATTGCTATGACATTCTAGACAATCAAGGTCAAGATGCGCACCTGTTAAAGGAAATGCTGTTGTATTGTGATCAAAAGCTCCGCTACTTTCACCCATAGGGTGGCAAGCCAAACAAGCATTATCTTCATAGACATATCCACCAACTCCAATATGGTCGTTATCCGTCTCTGGATTAATATGGCAACTGATACATGTAAATTCGGCAAAATTACTTGGATTGAGATGACAATCCATACATGCGTTCCATTCTCCCATATGTGCCCCAGA
>CAJQRD010000071.1 GCA_905480605.1 uncultured Saprospiraceae bacterium
TAGTTGCTCCCCAAGGATTCTTAGATTCTACTTTTCGCCCTTTCCAAATGCTATAGAAAAAGTTGATAACAAATACTACCTGCAATGCAAATACTACAATTGCTGCGATAGTTATGAACTTATTTAACTCTGTGAAGTGTGCAAAAGAATCAAAAGTGTCGAATCGGTAATATCTTCTAGGAACACCTGCCATACCTAAGTAATGCATTGGCCAGAAAATGGCATATGCACCAATCATTGTACCCCAGAAATGCAATCTACCTAAAGTCTCGTTCATGAATCTTCCAAACATCTTAGGATACCAGTGATAGATTCCAGCAAACATACCAAAGAATGCAGCGATTCCCATTACAATATGAAAGTGAGCTACTACGAAGTAAGTATCGTGCATTTGAATATCGATAGCTGAATTTCCTAAGAATATACCCGTCAAACCACCAGAAATGAACATAGATACGAATCCAATAGAGAATAACATTGCTGAATTGAATCGTATGTTACCCCCGTAGAGGGTGGTTATCCAGTTAAAGACTTTCACGGCGGACGGTATCGCAATTATCAAAGTGAAGATTACGAAGAAGTTTGACAAGAATGGATTCACACCTGACATAAACATATGGTGAGCCCATACGATAAAAGAAAGGAATCCAATTGCCATTATTGATAAGACCATCGCTTGGTAACCGAAAATTGGTTTACGTGCGTGCACTGACAAAACCTCAGATACAATTCCCATCGCCGGTAATATTATTATATATACTTCAGGGTGTCCTAAGAACCAAAATAAGTGTTGGAATAAAATTGGACTACCTCCAACCCTTTCTAATGCTTCACCTTGAATAAATATTTCACTTAAAAAGAAACTTGTTCCTAATCCTCTGTCAAACATCAACATGAAAAATCCTGATGCTAAAACTGGGAATGAAAGAAGACCTAATATTGCTGTTACTAAGAAAGCCCAAATTGGAAGAGGCATTCTCCACATTGTCATTCCTTTAGTTCTTAAGTTAAGAACAGTTGTTATATAGTTTATACCACCTAATAGTACGGAGACAACAAATAAAGTCAAACTGATCAACCATAATGTCATACCTGTTCCGGATCCGGTGGAAGCCTGAGGCAATGCACTCAATGGTGGATAACCTGTCCACCCTCCAGAGAAAGGACCAGTACTCAAAAACAATGAATAAAACATAACACATCCTGCAAGGAAGAAGAACCAATATGATAACATATTTAAGAATGGCGATGCCATATCTCTTGCTCCAATTTGCAAAGGAATTAAAAGGTTACTAAACGTACCACTCAGTCCAGCTGTAAGCACAAAGAAAACCAGTATAGTTCCGTGCATCGTTACCAATGCATAATAAAATTCTTGTGAAAGTGAACCAATGCCTTCTTCAACCACAATCCATTTTCCTAATAATGGTTTGATCCATTGCAGATCAGCTTCAGGAAAACCCAATTGCAATCTAAATATGATTGACATTGAAGCACCTATAATTGCCCAAAAAATACCTGTAATTAAAAATTGTCTAGCGATAATCTTGTGATCCATCGAGAATATATAATGCCCGATGAAATTAGATTGGTACTTGTCGCCATGGTGATGTTCGTGAAAGTGGTCATCATAACCAGATTCTTCGATCATAACCGCTTCTTTGTCTGTTGGATCTACTGCTACGTGTGACATATACTAATAATTAATTATTTAGATAAAATTTTCAACTCAGTCCTCCTATTAACTTGACGACCTTCTGCAGTTTCGTTTGTATCTACTGGCGCCGTTTCACCGTATCCTTTAGCAACAATTGAAACATTTGATATTCCTTTTTCAAGTAGATAATTTCTAACAGACTCTGCTCTACTTTGAGACAATGCCATATTTAAATCATCATCACCTGTACTATCTGTGTGACCTCTTAATTCAACAACAATATTTTCGTTTGTGTTCATCAAAGTCGCTACATTATCCAATTCATATTTAGAAATTTCTTGTAGTCTTGAAGAAGCCGTCTCAAAGAATACATGTTTTAATTGAACGACTTCTTGACCATCAGCTTCTAAAGCTGACATAAAATCAGATTTCAATTCAACCTTTCTATCAGCTATTTCAATTTTCAATAAATCACCTTTGAAAGGATCATCATCTGTGTTCCTAATGTTTAACATATAGTAGGACTGTTGCTCAGCCAACCATTGATCGTATTCCTCTCTTTCAACGATTCGAACCAAACGTCTCATACTGTAGTGACCTTTTCCACACAATTCAGCACAAGCCAACTCGTAATTGAACTCTTCCCATCTTTGAGGACCGTTAGGTTCTGATGGATCAGCTGGCACTTGCCATTCAGGATACTTTCTCAATTCTTCACGATATTCCTGTGTCGTTTTGATTGGTGTAAACTTAAAGTATGTTGGAAGACCAGGTACTGCATCCATTTTAACTCTAAAGTGAGGTAAATAGAAATTATGCAATACATCTTTAGCTGTAATTCTTACTCTAACTTGCTCATCAACGGGCAAGACTATTTCTGAAGGTTGGAAGTCGTCAATATTTTTAGTATCTGACCAAACTTGCCCTAGTGGGTTATTTGATAAATTTATTTTTCTAAAGTTACGCTCTCCTAAGAAACCATCAGGACCAGGATATCTTAGATCCCACGCAAATTGGTAACCAGTTGCCTCAATTTCAATATATGCTTCATCTGGATCAACATCTGGCATAATATCATTCCATACACGCAATCCTCTTACCACTAAGAAGATCAATACAATTGTTGGTATCACAGTCCAGATTACCTCAAGTTTTGTACTGTGTACAAGGAAGGTAGCCACTCTAGTTTTGTCATCTCTGTATTTGTAACTGAACCAAAACAAAGCGATATGAGTCAATACAAATACTATTCCTGTGAAGAATAAAGTGATGTTGAATAATGAATCCAATGCACCACCATGAGCAGATGCAGAATCATGAGGGCCGTAGCCCAACATTACATTTTTATAGTACCACGCTGAACCTACACAAAAGACAAGGAAGCCCACAAGGAATACTAAGCAGTAGAATGCTGTACGGTTGTTGTTTTGAGCCTCAACCTCTTCTTCTCCTCTAATTTTAGCAGCAATTTCAGTTATTCTCGCAATTTGAACTACGATAACTGCTAAAAGTATAATTGTTAATATAACTATTAAACCTATCATTTCTACAAATTAAATTCTAAGTGTGATGATGAATACTTTCTTCAATATATGGATCATTGTCACCCGTTAATGGTGCTTTTGAAAGCATATTTAGAACAAAGAAAATAAATAAACAAAGGAAACCTATAAATGTTCCTAATTCCAATAGTCCAGGAAATGTAAATCCAGCTTCGAAGTGACTTACTGCATGTTCTGCTCCATGTGCAGCAGCGTCATGAGCACCATGTCCAGCTTCAGCAGAATGTTCTCCATGACCTGCTGCTGCATGTGCAGTATGCAAGATTCCTGGCTTCAACATCAAGAAGAAATCTAGCCAGTGACCAAACAATACCAATCCAGCTGTAAAAGCCAAAGAACCCATTTTCCTTTTCGTATCATTTCTCATCAAGATGAAAAATGGAGCAACAAAGTTTATACCTAAGTTTAGATAAAACAGTGTTGGATAATTTGTAATTCTTTCTTTAAAGTAAACTGTTTCTTCTCCAACATTTGCATACCAAATTAACATGTACTGAGAGAACCATAAATAAGCCCAAAAAATACTGAAGGCAAATAAGAATTTACCTAAATCATGGAAATGCTCAGTCGTAACGTTTTGATAGTAACCTTTACTTTTTAAGAACAATATAATTATGATAGTCAATGATATCATTGAAACAAACCAAGATGCACCACAATACCATGCAAACAAAGTACTGTACCAGTGAGCATCTACAGACATAACCCATTGCCAAACCATAGCCGCACTCCCGAAACCAGCAAAAGGTAAAAAGATAGCAGCCCATTTTCTAACACCATAGTGTTTCTTGAAACCGTCAGTCCCTTCTCTATCCTCTTTCAATGATAATGTTCTAATTTTATTTAGTATGAATATCCAAATACCACCAAGTAACAATGTACCACCTATGTACCATGTTGTATTCAAGAAACCTTTTTTACCATACAATATAGCATCAAATTTTTCCGGAACATTAGGATCAAGAATAGATTGGTCAGACCAGTGGTATAAATGATTCCAATGCAGTAGTACACCCAGACCAACGATTAACATAAGAGGTATACCAACCATTAAATACAAAGAAATTGATTCCCACACTCTCTTAAAAACAACATACCATCCTGCCCAAGCAGTGATACTAGCTGTCATAAAGAAACCTGCCATTAAAGCAATTCCCGTAAAGAAAACCGAATTATGAAGGAAATTTGACCAAAAACGTGTGTGGAAATCATCGTCTCCAAACCACGTTAATGCCATACACAACAAGCCCACTGCTATTCCTGCTGTAAGCCATGTTTTGTTTTTACCGTTAAAACTGTATGTCATTGCGTTTATTTTAACCTGAGTTTAGTTTTTCTATTAGTTCTTTTAGTGGTTTCCACCATCGTGATCGTCGCCATCGTGATCATGACTTCCGCCATCGTGATCATGCTCTTTCGAGTCGTGATCTGAATGACTATGGTGGTCACTTTCGTCCACACCATGATGATCTTCATTATCATTATCGTCATGTACCTCAGCCACCTGTCTAATTACACCGGCTGGTCTATCAACATTGTTTAATGTATTGGTGAATTGGTTATATACCATTTTCTTTTCCTTAGCTTGTAACGATCTGATGTAGTGAATTACTTGCCATCTTTCTTCGTAAGAAATCTTGTCTTTATATGAACCCATTAAGTTTTTACCGAACATTATAGAATGGTAAAAACGACCATTTGAGGCAGCTGTAAATTCATCGCTGATCAATACAGCTGGAGCCACTGGATAAGCACCACCGTCTCTAGCTAAGTATCCGTTACCATCACCTTTTTCACCATGACAAATTGCACAAAAAGTATTGTATAAATCCTTACCTCTTGCCAATCCTGCATCAGTAATAGTGTATGGGTTGTCGATAACTTCCGCCGTTGCTCTTGTTCTTTCATCTTCAGAATCAGTATAATAATAGGGCTGACTTCCTGGAGCAGTAGGAATACTGATAGTTCTAGAAGATTGCCTAGGTACAGTTCCGTTTACTGGTAATTTAGGCTGAGCGAACTTATAATAATCCTCTTCAGATCCCCAAGTATTATTATAATAGTAGTTATAATAATTTGCTTCATAAGCAATTGAGTGTCCCATATCAGGCATAAATTCACTACCTGTAATGTCTCCACCTGGTTGTTGACAAGATTGCATCATTAAAATGACTGCAACTGCCATGACCATCGTATATTTTTTAAATAACTTCATAGTTAATTATATCGTCTTTGAGTGAATTTCTGAAGCACCATTGTTTTTCAAGAAAGATTCTACTTGACCAACATCTACTTCAGATTTATCAAATGCTATACAAAACTTATCATCAGTGATTCTTAGATCAATTGTTGGATTAACAACACCTGGACCTAAACCATTAATTAAATAAAATGTGACTACCATTCCAATTGCTGCAAAAAGCACAGTCAATTCAAAAGTAATAGGAATAAAAGACGGCACTGCCCAATGAGGTTTACCACCAAAAATAATAGGCCAGTCTTTTGTAAAGATCCAACTCATTCCCAAGAATGCAGTCAAAGTTCCTAATGAACCATAAATAAAACCTGCAATATGCAATCTAGACTCAGACAACCCCAATAAAGGGTCTAGCCCGTGAATTGGAAATGGAGTATACACATCCATAATTTCAAGGTGATCTCCTACTGCTACTTTCACAGCTCGTAATAAATCCTCCTCATCATTCCACAGACCGTATATAATATCTTTGCTTTGTGACATCTCTTTAAATTTTATTATACGTGTTTACCGCCGTCTAATTTGTCTTGTAATTCTTTTAATTCATCCCACTTACCATCTCTGGCTAAAGCAGCTTGCTCAGACCAAGATTCTGGTGTATGGCTTTGAAATGCCGGTCCTGCATTTACCAGTAATTGCTTGAGATCATTGACATCAGCACTTGCAAGTTGAGCGAATGTATAAATGTCGCCCCCATTCAAAATATCAGAGATCTTTGGACCAATACCTTCAATTTTCTTCAAGTCATCTACGCCTGCCGATGATTTAACTCTAACATCTGAGTCAGCTGTTAAAACATCATCAGTCATTTCATTAATCGAAGTTTCATTTTCTTCATCTACATTGTGAGTTGTAACTTGTCCTGCTTGTAAATCATTATCATCGCCGTGATGGTGAATAGCATTTGGACCAGTATACTGATCACCTGCAGATTTTAATATGGATTTAACCTCAGCAATAGCTACAACAGGTGCTACTCTTGTAAACAATAAATACAGT
Source organism: uncultured Saprospiraceae bacterium (assembly GCA_905480605.1). Taxonomy (GTDB): domain Bacteria; phylum Bacteroidota; class Bacteroidia; order Chitinophagales; family Saprospiraceae; genus RFSX01. The sequence goes on from CAJQRD010000071.1 coordinate 6,476, forward strand.
GTAAAGAACAATCCTATTGTACCAACAAAAATTCCAATCTCAACCCAACTTGGTGAGTAATAAGACCAACTTGAAGGCACATAATCTCTTGCCAAAGTTGTTGCAATAATTACGAATCTTTCAAACCACATTCCGATGTTAATTACAATTGAAACGAAGAATGTGACTGCTATACTTCTTCTCCATTTTCTGACCCAGAAAATCTGTGGTGAAACCACATTACAGAACATCATTCCAAAGTATGCCCACCAATAAGGACCAGCTGCTCTGTTAAAGAATGCAAACTGTTCATAAACATAGCCAGAATACCAGGCTATAAATAACTCAGTTAAATATGCAACCCCAACAATTGTACCTGTAACAAGGATTACCTTGTTCATTGATTCAATGTGAGCGATTGTGATATAATCTTGAAGATTTAAAAGTTTTCTTGTTACGATCATTAATGTAAGTACCATCGCAAAACCAGAAAAGATCGCTCCTGCCACAAAGTATGGTGGGAAGATCGTTGTATGCCAGCCCGGTATAATTGAAGTCGCGAAATCAAAACTTACAATCGTGTGAACTGAAAGAACCAAAGGTGTAGCAATACCAGCTAAGATTAAAGATAAAGACTCCCATCTTTGCCAGTGCTTAGCTGATCCTGTCCAACCAAATGATAAAAAGTTATATATTTTTCTTCTGAAACCTTTAGCTCTATCTCTTACTGTTGCAAAATCAGGTACAAGTCCAGTGTACCAAAATAATAACGATACAGTAAAGTAAGTTGAGATTGCAAATACATCCCAAAGTAAAGGAGAGTTAAAGTTAGGCCAAATTGGTCCACGTGTATTCGGGTATGGGAAGAAGTAAAATACAACCCATGCTCTACCTACGTGAATACCTGGAAATATAGCAGCACAAATCACTGCAAATATTGTCATTGCTTCTGCCGCTCTGTTTACACCTGTTCTCCATTTTTGTCTAAATAACAAAAGAATCGCCGAGATTAAGGTACCTGCGTGACCAATACCAATCCACCAAACGAAATTGGTAATATCCCAACCCCATCCAACAGTTCTGTTCAGGTTCCATGTTCCGATACCGTACCATATTGTCCATGCAATACAGAATAGACCGAATGCCAGCATTGTAATCGAAAGAACAAAACCAGTTATCCAAGCTGCACCAGGTGCGCGCTCAGTTGGAGATACTAAATCCTCTGTGATATCATGATAGGATTTATGCCCGTTAACAAGTGGCTCTCTAATTGGACTTACGTGACTACTCATTTATATAACTTTATACAGTTCTTCAATATTAATTAAGCATCAAGACTTTCGTCTCTATTAACAACCTTCATCGTATAATTTACAGATGACTTTACGTTAATTTCTTCCAATGCGATATAATTCATTTGTGATTTCCACTTTTTAGCCAAATCACCATTTTTATTATTTCTATCTCCAAATGTAATCGCTCCAGTTGGACATGCAGATTGACAAGCCGTTCTTACGTCGGTATCTTGTAATCTTCTACCTTCTGACTTAGCAGTTAATTTACCTTCCTGAATTCTTTGTACACAGAAACTACATTTTTCGATAACTCCTCTTGATCTAACTGTCACATCTGGGTTAAGGACCATTCTAGTTAAGTTATCAGCTCCAAAAGGAATTTCTTCACCATTCACTGTTGGTTGGTTACCTGGGAAGATATCTGCAGTTGTATAATCCAACCAGTTAAATCTTCTTACTTTATAAGGACAGTTGTTTGCACAATATCTTGTACCAACACATCTGTTATAAGCCATTTGGTTGAGGCCTTCTGAACTGTGGTTTGTCGCATTTACTGGACACACATTTTCACAAGGTGCATTGTCACAATGTTGACACATCATTGGTTGATATACCACATTTGGATTCTCAACATCTCCAAAGTAATATCTATCAATTCGCAACCATGTCATTTCATGATGTCTACTAACTTCTTTTTTACCTACAACTGGAACATTGTTTTCAGCTACACATGCTACAGTACAAGCATTACAACCGATACAAGAGTTAAGATCAACATGCATTCCCCAGTGGTGACCTTGACTGTACTTATCTGCCGAATATTCTTCAAACGGATATAACCCAGCATCATTTAATTTTTGAGCTGCATCTCTCTTCTTTTGCATTTCTGCCAACTTCGCTGGAAGATCATTTAAAGTAGAGTTATAGATTATTGAACGTTCAGTTAATGATCCTTGATATCCTGTCAATCCAACACCATAAGCAGTTTGGCCTAAGGTAGCTTCGTCTGCATTGATTATCTCACCGTCATTATTTTTAGCTTTCACACCAATTGTATGGTGATATTGAACACTTGAATAGTGATCTTCTTGACCTAAACTTTCAGACAGTTGAACATCACTGTTATAGTACTGAGTCAAACCAGAATCAGAAGTCAAACAATTATTTATATTAACACCTACACCTGTTCCACATTTTCCAGCTTCAGTTCTACCGTAACCTAGAGCCAATGCAACAGTGTTTGGTTCCATTCCAAATTGTTGGATAACAGAAACAACCATTTTTTTACCCCCTATTGTGAGTTCAGCTTTGTCTCCATCCTTTAATCCATTAAATCCAATGAATTTTTTATTACCATCAAAACTAACTGGAACAGCAAGGTAATTACCCCAAGTTGTTCTAGCTACTGGATCTGGCATTTCTTGCAACCAAGGGTTGGTAGAAAATTGTCCATTTCCTAAATTAGCAGTTTCAAAGAAAACCACTTCCAAATCAGAAGATCCTGGTTTAGAAACTTTAGACTTAGCAAAACTTACATCCACGTTGAATGAAGGCTCAGCTGATCTACCGCCAATATTTACAATACCATTATGCAGCGCATTGTCCCAAAATCCTTGGAATCCTGCAAATGAATTTTGCTCTGCAAAAATGTTATTTTTCCAATATGCTTTTACGAAGTCTAAGTAAGGTTGCTCTGATTTTGCATTGAATGCAGGTGATCCGGACCACGTTAATAAACTTGCTTCACCTTGTCTTGTTGAAAACAAAGGAGTGATTGTTGGTTGAACCAAACTGTACTGACCTTTTTTTGCTTCAACATCCCCCCAACTTTCTAAGAAATGATTTGTAGGTGCAACATAGTCACACAATACGTTTGTTTCATTAGGTTGGTAAGAAACAGCTACTTTGGTTGCTACTTTAGCCATACCGGTTACAAAAGCATCAGCCTTCGCAAAATCATATGCTGGGTTAGCCCCCATAACTATTAGAGCATCAACTCTTCCACCATTCATCTCAGAAACCAAAGCATCCAAATCTCTTTCAGAACCTTGTCTTTGGTAAGAAGCATCAGCTATGCTTAATGTCTTACCATAATTATCAAGAACGTTATTTATATCATTTACAAGAACTTGCTCGTAAACATTGTTTGAAGCAGAAACTACAAGAGATTTTCCTGAAGCTGCTTTTAACTGATTAGCAGCTTTAGTTAAAGCTGCCTTTGCTTTATCATTTAAACTAGATCCACCATTTGAACCCGTTATTATTCCGTGAAGAAAAGCAATTGCTTGACCTTGTTCAGAAGGTTTTACAATAACTCTGTGATCAGCGTTTGATCCTGTCATAGACATATGACTTTCTACTTGAAAGTGTCTTGACATTTTTGATTTCTCGCTAGTAACCTTTCTGTTCTTGATGTATTGGTTTGCAAATTCAGTTGGAGAAACCCAAGTTCCCAAGAAATCAGCATTGAAACTTACAATTACATCCGCTTTATCAAAGCTGTATCCTGGAACAACACGTTGTCCAAAAGACATTTCGTTCGCTTCAAGCAAAGCTGCAGATGATACTGGATCATAAGTCACAACTTTTGCAGAAGGAAAAGCAGAACTGAATTCTCTTAAAGCTTCTTTCGAACTTGGACTTAAATTAGAATTGGTAACAATTCTAATATTTTTTGAAGATTGCAATTTAGCAGAAACAGCACTATCTAAAGCTTCCCATTCTACTTTCATGAAATCATCTCCTGATTTTTGAAGAGGATTTTTATATCTGTTTGTATCGTATAAACTCAATACAGAAGCTTGAGCTCTTGCCGATGTACCACCTTTTGTCATCATAGACAAGTCATTACCTTCAACTTTGATAGGTCTTCCTTCTCTACACTTAACTAAAATAGGACAGTAGTCTCCACCTTCAACATAGGTTGAAGCATAGTACGTTGCTACACCTGGTACAATAGTATCTGGTTTTATAACGTAAGGAATAGCTCTCTTAATAGGAATATCACAACCTGCTGCAACTGTAGCCGCACCAACGCCAAAACCTAAAAACTTAAGGAAATCTCTACGGTTACTAGACTGATCAGCAACAATGTCACTGTTTTCTAATACGTCGGTTCCTTTGAACTCTTGCTCAACGGATTCTA
>CAJQRD010000072.1 GCA_905480605.1 uncultured Saprospiraceae bacterium
CGGATTCTAAAAAAGATTCATCTCTTGTAAGATCTTTCTCCCCTATCCAAATCGAATTTTTACTCATTTTATTATTATGCTTCAAATTCTATTAATAATGACATTTCTGACACTCTAATCCTCCTATATCTTCCACAGTTACTGCATCTCTTTCACCACTGTTTAATTCATCGTGATATTTTGCATAACTATTATAGTAATCGTTATCTGCGAACTTTACTTCTGTTTGTCTGTGACAATTGATACACCATCCCATAGAAAGTGGTGAATGTTGTTTTACCAATTCCATTTCTTCTACAGCACCGTGACATTGTTGACACTCTAGTTTACCAACGGTTACGTGTTGTGCGTGGTTAAAGTAAACGTGATCTGGAAGATTGTGAATTCTAACCCATTCTATAGGTCCTTGAACTTTCTTCTTCTGATCATTAGTCAGTGAGTTAAAAATTCCGTCCCATTGTTCCGCAACAACTAACTTACCTTCACTATCCAGTTCATCGATTTCAGCTGCTTCCAAATAAGAATCAGCAATCCATTTTGTATATATGTCTTTTACTTCTTCAGTTGAAAGGTCATCGTAGTTTTCGATGTATTGATTGTTAGTTGGGTTGAAACCAATAGAGGCAAAAATCTTAGTCAATTCAGCAGTACCATGCTTTGATCCAACCGTTATTGCTTTATGACAATTCATACACGTATTAGCAGCAGGAATAATTGAATGCTTTGATCTTCTTGCACCATCGTGACAATATTGACAATCAATTTTATTTAAACCAGCGTGTGTAGCGTGTGAAAATTTGATTGGTTGTTCAGGAGCGTATCCTTCTTGTCTTCCTAAGGCCGTTGCATTGTTAACAGTAGTGTAGCCACCTAAAATAACAGCAACAAAAAGTGCAAAACCAATTACAGACTTACTTGTTAACGTTTGCCATAAAGTTCTTCTTGAATAACCTTCAACACCCTCTTTAGTGGCCGCGATATAATTAAGATTGGAAGTGATTCTTGCTAAGATTGTAGCTAGAATACCTAAGAACGCGAACAATGCATAATATAACCAAGCTGGAGTCGTTTTTTCAACAGCTACGGCACCACCAATAGAAGCTACTTTCTGTCCTGGAGGATTAGCAATCACATCTTCTACATACAGAAATATTGATTCTACATTTTCGAAGTTTAAATGAGGCATTGCGGTCATTGGAGATTTGTTCCACTCTTTATACAGCTCATTGGCTCTTGGATGTCCATCGGCGATTAAGGCTGCAGAATTTAAAACCCAAGAGTATAAATCTTCTATAGGATAATCAGCTGTCCATCTTTCAACAGCACCACCCAAAGCTGGTCCTGTAGCTTTACTTTTCATGTTTTTAGCATGACAAGCTGCACAGTTGGTTTTAAATAAAGTTTTACCTTCTGCAATTGATGCCTGTCCGTTTACGAGAAACGGCAAAATAGCTATCGATATGGTAAATAGAATTGTTTTAAAAGAATTCTTGATCATCTATCGCTTTATTTATATTGTTGGACTCTTCAATGTTTACTTCGAATATTCGCTGCAAAAATATAATTCACACCAAAGAATCACAATAAATTATGTATCTAGTTATTTATTTAGATAGTATCTAAATAGTTATATTGAAACCTTAGCTTTAATATGAGGATCCGCTTCATAGTTTTCGAGGACAAAATCTTCAAATTTAAAATCTAAAATATCTGTTATTTCTTTATTTAACTTCATGACTGGCAATGACTTAGGTTGCCTCGTCAATTGTAACCTTGCTTGATCTATGTGATTGTTGTATAAATGAACATCACCAAAAGTATGGACAAACTCTCCATATTCTAATCCACACACTTGAGCCATCATCATTGTCAACAATGCATACGATCCGATATTAAAAGGAACTCCTAAAAATGTATCAGCTGATCTTTGATACAATTGGCAAGACAATTTACCATCTGCCACATAAAATTGAAACAAACAATGGCAGGGCGTTAATGCCATGTCATCAAGTTCACCCACATTCCATGCATTTACAATAATTCGCCTTGAATCAGGATTATTATTAATCAAATCCAACGATCGCATTATTTGATCCACAGTTTCGCCATTGGGTTTTGCCCAAGATCTCCATTGTTTTCCATAAACCGGTCCCAAGTCTCCATTTTCGTCAGCCCATTCATTCCAAATACGCACACCGTTTTCTTGGAGGTACTTAACATTTGTATCTCCCTTTAAAAACCATAACAATTCGTGGATGATAGATTTGAGGTGTAACTTTTTTGTTGTCAACATAGGGAAACCCTCAGAAAGGTCAAATCTCATTTGATAACCAAAACAGCTTAAAGTTCCAGTCCCAGTACGATCTTCTTTCTTATGCCCATTATTTAAAATGTGCTGTAGTAGGTTTAAATATTGTTTCAAATCTAATTTGTATCTAGTGCAAATGTAATTAACATATTATTAAGGAAAGACATATAATTTATGTTTTTTAGAATAACAGCTTATCCAATCGAAGTATCAATTCATTTCAAAGCCAACTAAAAGCCAGTATATATTTTATAAAGAGAAAAGTAATAAATATATTGGGACTTCAATTGGTTGACATCTTACAAGCAAATTAGTATAACCATTTGATTCACAGTACTTTAAAAGACATTATGACATATTTTAACAATTTTAGAAACAAATTGACTTTTGTTTTTATCGCCCTATTATTACCAATATTCAGTTTTGCTCAAGGATTAGATGAAAAAATAGATCAAGCCTTTAAGCCTATCTCTGATTTCTTTTCATACTATGTTTTTTATACTGTAGGAGGTACTCCACTTGTTTTGATTCTATTGGTAGTGAGTGCTTTGTTTTTTACAATATATTTTGGTTTTGTAAATATCAGACAATTTAAAACTGCCATTAATATTGTCAGAGGTCATTATGATGATGTAGATCATGTGACGGTAGGAGACCCTGACCTTGCCATTGATGGAGATATTGTTGATACAATAAGAGATGAAAGTCATGAAGGAGAAGTCAGTCATTTTCAAGCACTGGCCACAGCCGTTTCAGGAACTGTTGGAAACGGTAATATTGCTGGTGTTGCATTGGCGATTGCCCTAGGTGGGCCTGGAGCAACTTTTTGGATGATAATCTGTGGTTTATTAGGGATGTCATTAAAGTTTGTTGAATGTACTTTAGGTGTACAGTATAGAGACATTGGACCTGACGGAACCGTTTACGGAGGACCCATGTATTATCTTTCAAAAGGATTAAAAGAAAGAGGTTTTGAAAACTTAGGAAAAGTAACTGCCGTACTTTTTGCAATCTTTTGTATTGGTGGATCTTTTGGAGGTGGTAACGCTGCACAATCTAACCAAGCGACGATAGTACTAAAAGATTTACTAGGGCTTACAAGCACCGCCTCAGGATCAATTATTGGGCTTATTCTAGCAGTTTTGGTTGGTATTATTATCATAGGTGGGATCAAAAGAATTGCATCAGTTACAGAAAAAGTAGTGCCTTTTATGGCAATTATGTACTTGCTAGCATGTATCTATATCATCCTAAGCAACTTCAGTTATGTCGATGATGCATTTGGCCAGATATTCACACAAGCATTTACACCTCAAGCTGGAATTGGAGGTTTGATTGGAGTCTTGTTGATAGGATTTAAAAGAGCTGCGTTTTCAAATGAAGCTGGAGCAGGTTCTGCTTCTATTGCACACTCAGCTGTAAAAACAAAATATTCTGCCTCTGAAGGTTTGGTTGCACTACTTGAGCCATTTATAGACACGGTAGTTATATGTACTATGACAGCATTGGTCATTATTATATTTAATTCTTCTGGTGCTTTCCAATACGGAGCTGATGTTAGTAGTGATGGTAGTGGGGCCGTTATGATTGATGGCGTAGCTTATGCTGGAGCAGGTTTGACATCAAAAGCTTTTGCTACATTTATACCATTCTCTGGAATTTTCTTGACTGTGGCAGTTGTTCTATTTGCAGTATCAACAATGATTTCTTGGTCATACTATGGGTTACAATCATGGAAGTATTTGTTTGGTAGAGGTAAAACTGCAGATATAGTTTACAAGTTGCTTTTCCTTTTGTTTATTGTAATTGGTGCAGCTGCAAATATGGGGTCAATATGGGCATTTTCAGATGCCATGATATTTGCCATGGTATTTCCTAACATGATCGGTTTATTCTTCCTATTTCCTGTAGTTAAACAAGAATTGAGTAGATATTTAAAAGCCATAGGCAAAGGTTAATTATTTGAATGATCTATTACTTCATTTAGGATCTAACAGAGGCAATAAGAGTATAAACTTAAAGTTTGCTCAATTGTTAATCAATCAAAGCATAGGCCTTGTTCATAAAGAGTCTATGCTCTATGTTACTTCTGCTTGGGGTAAAGAAGATCAAGAGGATTTTTACAACATGGCAGTGATGGTTTCAAGTGCATTAGATGCCGAAGAAATCTTAAGTAAGATTCAAATTATTGAAGACAAGCTGGGAAGAGTAAGGCATGAAAAATGGGGACCTCGTGTTATTGACATCGACATCATTTTTGTGGGTCAGCAAATAATTAAAAAACCTCATCTAAAAATACCTCATCCTGAATTAAGTAATCGTAATTTTGTTCTTGTCCCATTGATGGATTTGTGTCCTTCATATATGCACCCGATTTTAAACAAAACAATTAAAGAAATTTATAGTGATTGTACAGATACAGGTATAGTCAAATTATATAGAGCTAGGGAATGAATCAAATTCAAGAATTACCATACAGGCACATTTGTATAGAAGGCAATATAGGCAGTGGAAAAACGACATTGGTCGACATGATGAGTGCCGAATTCAATGGTCAAAAAATTCTTGAAGAATTTGAAGACAATCCATTCTTACAGTTGTTTTATAAAAATCCTGAGCGTTATGCATTGACTGTTGAGCTTTTCTTTATGACAGAAAGGTTTAAGCAATTGCAGAAAACATCTGCAGGACCAGGTCTATTTAGCAGTTATATATTTTCTGACTTCTGTTTTATAAAAACGCTTTTGTTTGCAAGGAAAAACCTTGAAACTGAAGAGTACAAATTGTTCAACATGTTGTTCTCTGTATTGAATAAATCTTTTCCCAATCCAGACTTATTGGTCTATATCCATAGAGACACTGCGCATCTTTTAAAAAATATAAAAAGCAGGGGACGCCATTACGAGCAAGATATTTCTGAAACCTACTTAAAATCAATTCAGGATTCCTATTTCGAATATCTTAGAAACATCACTTCATTTCCAGTCTTGATTTTGGATTTGAAAGGCATAGATTTTCAAAGTAACAAGACCAATTACGAAACAGTTAAGTTTCTAATTTCAAAAAAATATACACCGGGAGTGCACCGGATATCTGTTAGTGTTTAAATCTTTTTTTATCGACAGATGTTGTTACAAATTTATTTTTACAAAGTCAAGTTTTTATAGGTAAAATAGGACATGCCATGTCCATTTTAAACGTTTACAAACGCTTAAGTAGAGTTGTGCAATCAAGCATGTTGCACAAAAAAAGAAGCTTATCAAAACGATAAACCTCTTTAGTATTTCTGATTTATATTATGTTTTATAGAGCTTTCGCAAAAGGGATATTCATTACCCGTCTGATGTCTTTAACATAGGTTCTTCCAAAAGGAAGTGTTTGATATTTAGTCGTCAATTGTTTTGCTGCAAAATCAACAGAAAGAATTTCATGCTTCAAAACAGCATAATTTCTATGGATTCTTACGAAACATTCAAATTGATCAAGAGTCAATAATTTTGACAATGAGAATTTGATCAAATACTTTTTTTCATCTATTACTATTGAAGAATAGTTACCTTCAGAGTACATAAAAGATACATCTAGAAGATTGATTTTTTTAAAGATATTGTTTTTCTTTAAAAATAAATATCCATTTCTTACAAAATTAGAACCAAAAACATCAGTTCTTGTTTTGCCCATACTGTCAATGACAGACCAAAGTGAGTATTTATTAAAAGGCTTAACCAAAAACTGGCTTTTGGGATACGTCGATTTGATTCTATGGTAAAGGGAATCATCTGCATCTTCGCAGACAAATAAAAATGGGATTTCTGCTTCATTAGCAATGGTATTCAGCTCTTCTCCTAGTCTGCTGTTTTTCAAATCTATATCAGTAATTATAACATCGGGATTAATCTGTTGAATTTTTTGAATTGACTCCTCTATAGTAAGTCCAATTCCTTCAACTTGATAATCATTCCGCCTTAATTCCGAGTATAAGCTACCCATTGCTGGTGTATCTCCAGATACAATAAAAATATTCATTTTCATTAAAATTAAAATTCAATAATCAAGTCGTCTAACTTGTACATATTAAGATATATAAAGTTAAATTCTAAAGTACTAAAATGATTGTCTATTTCAATTATTAAAGATTGGTATTCGTAAATTACTATCAAGCTTCGACTAAAGGTAATTAAATAGCATTTAATTACCAAAATACAACGTTATAATTTACCCAAAGTAAAGCTTTATAACTTTACTCCTCTCCAGAACGTTTTTCAGGCTTCATTTGTGGAAACAATAAAACATCTTGAATTGAGTTGGAATCAGTCATAATCATGGCCAATCTATCGATACCAATTCCAATACCAGCTGTTGGTGGCATACCATATTCTAAGGCTCTAAGATAATCTTCATCCAATTGCATCGCTTCTTCATCACCTCGTTTACCCAGCTCAAGTTGGTCTTCAAATCTTTGACGTTGATCAATGGGGTCATTAAGTTCAGAAAATGCATTACAGATTTCCTTCGCATTACAAATAGCTTCAAACCTTTCCACCAATCCTTCTTTATCTCTGTGTTTTTTAGCCAATGGAGACATCTCTACTGGGTAATCAGTTATAAATGTTGGTTGAATCAATTGATGTTCACATTTCTCACCAAATAATTCATCTATAATTTTTCCACGAGCCATTGTTTTATCAATATGAACACCCATATCCTCTGCGGCCTTTCTCATTGTAGCCTCGTCCATCTCAGAAACATCAACACCTGTAAAATGCTCAATCGCTCCATACATTGTGTATCTTTTCCAAGGTCGTGCAAAACTGATCACATTCTCTCCTACTTTCACATCAGTTGTACCATGAATTTGCAAAGCCACATGTTCAATCATTTCTTCCATGAAGTCCATCATCCAATTGTAATCCTTATAGGCAACATACAATTCCATCATCGTAAATTCTGGATTATGAAATCGGCTCATGCCTTCATTTCTGAAGTCTTTCGCAAATTCGAATACGCCATCATATCCACCAACAATTAGCCTTTTTAAGTATAATTCATTAGCAATCCTCAAATAAAAAGTAGTATCAAGTGTATTGTGATGGGTTACAAATGGTCTTGCTGCTGCACCGCCATAAAGCGATTGGAGTATTGGTGTTTCAACTTCCAAGTACCCTCTCTCGGTCATAAAATTTCTCATGGCATTAATCATTTTTGATCTTTGCACAAAAGTTTCTCTAACTTCTGGATTAACAGTCAAATCAACATACCTCTGGCGGTATTTAAATTCTGGATCTGTTACACCATCATGTATTTTCCCATCTGAATCTGTTTTAACAATAGGCAGTGGTTTGATTGATTTACTAAGAATTGTCAGTTCTTTAACATGGATAGACAAGGTTCCTGTTTGCGTAAAAAAAGCAAAACCCTTTATTCCAATAAAATCTCCTAGGTCAAGTAATTTTTTAAATACTTTATTGTATAAATCTTTATTCTCACCTTCACAAATATCATCTCTACTTACATAGATTTGCATTCTTCCTGAGCTGTCTTGAATTTCGGCAAATGAAGCTTTACCCATAATACGACGACTCATCAAACGACCAGAAAGACAAACTTCCTGAAAATCAGTTGATCCTTCTTTAAAGCCCTCAGTGATTTGTTTGGCAGAATGTGTTATTGGAAACGTAGAACTTGGGTAGGGGTTTATACCCATTTCTATCATTTTTTGTAAATTTTCTCTCCTGATTAACTCCTGTTCGTTTAAATTCAATGACATTGCAAATATTTTAAATATAAGTCACAAAAGTAATATTTAATTTGTTGCTCCTCATTTATAAAGAACTAATAATTTGTTATTAATTGATATGTGCAGCGAATCACACAATTTAGAGTATCTAAAGGGGACCAAATCAAAGTTAATTACGTTATAAAATTAACTTATCCTTTAAAATGAAATATTAACTTTGTACCAAATACCATCTGAGATAACATGAAGTTTTTAAGCACTATATTTTTATACCTATTTTTGAATACATTTTTGTTTTCACAGACTATTCTTTATGATGATCCTTTAGGCAATGCTTACTCTAATATTGATGAAGTACAAATAGATCTTACTCCTCTTGTTGATATTTCAAATTGTACATCTATACAATTTTCAGTTGATTTTTCGTTTTCTCTTCCTTGGGAAGGATCTGGAGGTATGGAGACATCAGATGAATGTAATTTTGGCTTAGGCTGTCCTGGAGATCCAGAAGATCCATTATTTGGCGATTGTCCTGTTTGCTGGGATTTTATGTGGATGCTCTTTATGGTTGATGGGGACGTTGTAGATGAAGAATTAATAGGAGAAGCTGGAACAGATGACTCAGAACAATTTGGTTCATACTCATTTGAATATTGTGTTGAAGAAGGGGATTCAGAAGCCAATATTGAGTTCCAAAACATGAATTGGACAAATTCTGAAACTAATTCATATTTTAATGTCACAATTATCTGTTGGGAAAAACCAGAGATCGATACCAACTCACCTATTTGTGGTACTCAAAATTTAACTCTTGATGGCAGTGTCCCAGGAACTGACGCGCCTACAAGTTGGGAATGGACATCAGATGGTCCTGCTGATATTGATGATGACAGTGCTCAAAATACTTTTGCAGAAGATGCTATAGACGGAGAAGAATTTACTTTAACTATTACTGACATCAATGGATGTGAAGGGTCAGAAACTGTTGCGGTCGCTGCAGGTGGGTTTGACGTTGACGTAGATGGTGGAGGTGAGTTTTGTGGTTGTACAAGTGACGATACTGATTTAGAAATTGATATATCTGGTGGATCACCACTTTACACTATTACAATAAATGTTGAAGGCATTGGTAATATAGACTTACCCACGACTGACATCAGTGGTATTTATCGTATTTGTTCAACTACTGATTTTATTCCAGATATAGACGACAGTGCTGAACCCATTCAAATTATTATTCCGGAATTTTTCTTTCCTCTAGATATAGAAGTGGTAAGTGTTGTAGATGATACAGGATGTTCTGGAGTTGTAAATGGAGGCGTTATAAGCTTTGAACTCGAAGACGCTCCAGAAATTAACCAACCACAAACGCCAACATATTGCATTGGCTCAGATGGTTTGGTGGATCTGACAATTATGGATGATGAAATAACTGGCGGTAGCGGTTTTGATGTTCTATGGTTTGAAGACGAAGAATTAGAAGATCAAATTTCCAATCCATCAGCTTATGATGTTTTTGATGGCAATACAGTCTATGCCGTTGTCAATGATGGAACATGTAACTCAGAAACTATTGAAGTTGGTCTTAATTTTAATCTGCAGCCTGAATTTACAATCATAGAAAGTATCATCGTCGATTGTGGTGATAATCCATATTTTCTGCCTGCAATTGGTGACATAGTCACTGTAGAAAACGGATTACTGCCTGCATATTATCTTGAAAGTGGAGGGATAGATGGCCCTGTCAACAATATAGATCCCAATGAAGTCACGTCTATATTTATATACGATGGCTCAATTTCTGGTTGTGAGGCTGAAGTTGAGATTCCTTTGTCCATCACTCCAAATCCTATTATAAATAGTCCATTGATGACCTTAGGGGGGTGCGGCCAATTAGAATTGCCAGAACCAGAATTAGACTTTGCAATAAGTTATGAATACAATACTCAAGAAGATGGTACTGGAGATACTTTTTTCGCAGGGGACATCATTACATCAGCACTTAACGGTATAACATTATATTTGATTGCAACTGGTGATAACAACTGTACAGATATTGAAGAATTAGAAATTGTACTTAGCAATTCGTTATCATATTCAGCAGATGTAGTCTCACCTCTATGTGATTCATTGATCTTGCCTCCAATAGTACCTACAACAGGTGCAGTCGCATATTACAGTGCTACGCAAGGAATGGGTACCCAATTCCAACCTGGAGATATAATATTTGCACCTTTTACGGGTTCTCTTTTTATTTTTGACCCAACAGTTGATCCTGTATGTGCATCCGAAGATACATTGATGTTGAATATTACAATAGGACCCCAACCTATCTTCCCAGCAGATACATCTGCTTGTGAGTTTTTAGTACTACCAGAACTTGGGAGTCTTACCGGTCCCAATATCAGATATTCTACATTTGCAGTAAATTTATCATCCTCTAATTTATATCCAGGAGATACGGTATTTTTTGACCAGCTGCTCTTCGTACACGACACAATTGGTCAATGTATCTTATTGGATTCAATGATTGTCAACATCAATGTTCCTTTGTTTGTAGGAAGAGATACCAGCATTATTATTTGTGAAGGGTTTACTACGCCTTTTGATTTCATGGACTTATTAACTAATCCAGTTGAAGGAGGTACTTGGCAATATCCCACTGTCCCAGATTTTTCACCTACTGATTCAACAGAGTTGGATTTGAGTGTATTCCCTGTTGGTCAGTATGATTTCATTTATGGTTTGGAAAATCAAGATTGTGGACTTCAAACCAGTACGATTACTGTAGACGTAGTTACACCTCCAAATGGTGGGGAAAACAATTTTATTGACACTTGTGTTGGTGGTCAATTGTTTGACTTCATGGCCTTAATTGGCAATCCTGATACTGGAGGAATCTGGCAACAAGTTAATGGACCAGATGTTGTAGACTTAACAGACACAACTGCTGTTTTATTAAATGGATTGACACCAGATGATTATGCTTTTTTATATATCATTGAAGGGGACGCAACCTCTGAATTTTGTGAAGCAGAATCTTCATCATTATTTATCACAATTAGTCCAGGCGTAAATGCAGGTAGTGATGCTGCTTTAACATCATGTATAGGAGAAGAAATTGATTTTACAAATTTAATATCCTCAGATGCTGCGACTAACGGTATGCTAGAAGGTGATGGTCTTGTTTTTACAGGAAGTACTTGGAATACGTCAACAGCTAATCCAGGCGAAACATATAATATAAATTACATTGTCAACAGTAACAATATTTCTTGTCCAAATGACACAGCGATATTTACAATTGATTTAGTTGATCTTTTAAGTGCAGGCAATCCTGTCAGTGACTTGATGGTTTGTGAAGGTCAGCCAATTCAAATTTCAGACTATCTAGAAACCCAATCTATTGGAGGTTCATTCTTTTTACAATCTGACTTAACGACTGAAATAACTAACGGAGAATGGAATGTAGCTTTAAATGAAGATATTGCATACATAGTTGAAGGTATCTCTGGTTGTCCTTCAGACACTGCCATAATTTCTTTTGATATTACACCGCAAGCACAATTTGGAATTACTTCGTCAGGATTAAGTATTTGTTCAGATGATGACAACAATATTGAACTTTCTATTGCCAATATTTTAGGCATTGATTTCGATTTCGAATTGACATTAACTGAACAATTAACTGGTACTGTTTTATTCACTGGGAACATAACTGACGTCGGAACAACATTGATTTTGGAACCATCTGAACCACAGTATACACTTTCAAATGACACATTGTATATTGGTAATACACCAGGTGTATATGATTTGTCCATAGCTGCATTCACGGGTAGCTTAAACTGCCCCTCAGAAAACATTGAATTGATCAGTTTCCAAATAATAGAATCTTATACTGAAACCATCGACACCTCGTTATGTGATGGTCAAATATTTGAATTTAGAGGCATAGAATATACATCATCTGAAGAAGTTATTATTCCTTCATTAACCAATGCTTGTGATTCTTTATTTATACTAAATCTAGATTTTCTAACAAGCACTTCAGGATCAGTAGAAGGTGTGTTTTGCATTGGAGATGTTGTTGATGTTCTAGGAACAATCTTTTCAAGAGATACCTTATTGACTGAAACATTCCAAGGCATGAGCGTCAATGGATGCGACTCAATTGTTGATATTGATGTTTCATTTCAAAATGTTGCCGTTGGAATTGTCAACCCTACCCTATGTGCTTCTGAAACACTTACAGTTGAAGGACAGGTTTTTGATATAAATAACACTAGTGATGATATTTTGTTGGCCAATGGAAGTGTTGCTGGATGTGATAGTTTGATTGATGTTGATATTATATTTTTAACTGGTATTGAATTTGACTTGAGACAAAATATTTGTCCGGGTGAATCAGTAATAGTAGGTCCAGACACTTACGACGCATCGAATCTAATGGGTTCAACTACTTTGACAGGGTTGGCCGTAAGTGGATGTGATAGTATTGTCAATATTGATTTAACATTGCTTACAGAGAGCACAACATTAATCAACGATGCATTGTGTTTTGGTGTAAGTATTGAATCTAACGGTACAACATACGATGAGTCAAATGCAATTGGTCAAGAGATTTTAACCAATGCCATTGGATGTGATAGTATTGTCAACATCGATTTGCAATTTAGTTCAGGTGGAGAATCAAATTTTGAAGATGCAATATGCGAAGGCGAAAGTATTGTTATTGGTCCTGACACTTACAACATGGATAATTTGACAGGTGTTACTATTTTAACTGGCATGTCATCAAACAGTTGTGACAGTACAGTTAATGTTACAATATCATTATTGCAAACAAGCATAGAGAATTTCACAATGGTACTTTGTCCAGGCGAATCTGTAACTATTGACGGAGATGTATATGATGAAACCAACTTATCAGGAACTTCAATATTATCTGGTCAGTCTCTAAATGGATGTGATTCAATAGTTAATGTGAGCTTAGAATATGATGCACCAATGGCTGACATCACTTCTATCATGATCTGTGAAGGAGAACTAAGTGGAACAGCAACTATCATCAGTGTAGACGCACTTAACTTTCCAATTACATTGACAATCAACAACAGTATCATGGAGACTGTAAATACATTGCCATATAGCTTTGACTTGCCTTTGGGAATAAATACGGTAACATTAAATGATGTCAACAATTGCATGTATGAGCAAATGGTTGAAATTACTTCAGTTTCGCTAGGTAGCTTGTCTATAACATCCAATTTAATCAGTATAAATACATATCGATTGAATTTGGAATCAGACTTTCCAATAGTGGATATTACTTGGAGTCCATCATCAGGATTAAGTTGTAATGCTTGTGACAGTCCGACGGCTACCATTACTGCAAATACTACTTATGATGTACTTGTTGAATCAAATCTAGGGTGTATAGTATTAGAAAGTATAATGTTGGAATATATGGAACCACCAATGGTTTCTGAATTCTACGTTGCAAATACGTTTGATATTTCCAATCCACCAAATGATAATTTCTACATTCAAAGTAATGACGCAAATGCAGTTGTTAAAGAAATGCGCGTATTTGACAGATGGGGAAATTTGGTTTTTTTAATTCAAAATGTTCCCGTTAATGATAGTAGCCAAGGTTGGGATGGAACAATGAATGGCAGTCCTTTAGTTCAAGGTGTGTATGTTTATACCGCAACTATAGTTACAGAAGAAGGAGAACAACAGATTTGGGGAGATGTTACTTTGTTGAAGTAGGGATTTACCTGCGTTTTCAATTTCTGTGAATAAAATTATGGATTGAGAGTTAAGAGTTAAGAATTGAGAGTTAAGAATTAAGAATTATGAATTATGAATTATGAATTATATAATTCTGGTCAACAAATCTGACTCAAGTCAACTCCCTACTTGCAGCTCAACTCAATTCCTCACAAAGGTCTTTGACCGTGAGAACTGATTATATTTCTTAGGTCTTGGATTCATAATAATATCTAAGCATAATGAAGAGTTCAACTTTGGATAAACTATTTTGTAATTAGAAATGTAATCGTTTTTAAATATTGAAATCAATTCCACGCTTGAAAGAGATGGTATTTTCTTAAATCTAAAAACTCAACCTCAGTCGGTATTCAAAACTTGACCTTATAATTTCACTGTAGCACCCTCTATAGCTTCTCCACTTTTAGACGAAACTGTTCCGGTAATATTACTATCGACAAATTATGTGATTGGATTGACTCTTGTTTCACCAACAATCATTTTATCTTGAAAATCGTCATGATATAAAAAAAGAGTGAAGAAATATTTTTAAAAGTCTGTTCGATAAATTTTAAATAATCAAATATTTATGTGAAATTATCTTATAACCTATTTTACCACTTCAAAGGTCTAAACGCTGCATGAAATTAGACTTTATTTAAATTTCATTATTCAAAGCAGTGTAAATCGTTAAAAATTCACATATTATCCAATATACTAATATGTTTTAGTACTTTTGCTTTTTGAATAACTAAGCATATTTCAAATTGGAAGTGCTTACATTTATACAAGGAAAAGAAGAATACAATGGCAGAAGTGAAATATACGGAAGACAATATTAGATCCTTAGACTGGAAAGAGCACATCAGACTAAGGCCAGGTATGTATATTGGTAAACTTGGAGATGGGTCTACTCAAGACGATGGTATATATGTTTTGATTAAAGAGGTGATTGACAACTGCATCGATGAATTCGTGATGGGTCATGGAAAGCAAATCATTCTTGATATTGAAGATGGTAAAGTAACCATCAGGGATTATGGTCGGGGAATTCCTTTGGGAAAAGTTGTCGATTGTGTATCCAAAATAAATACAGGAGGTAAGTACGATTCGAAAGCATTTAAGAAGTCTGTTGGTCTAAACGGTGTAGGAACAAAAGCTGTAAATGCATTGTCGGAAAACTTTAAAGTATCTGCATTTAGAGATGGTAAAATGAAAACTGCAGAGTTTTCTTTAGGTGAACTTTAGTCTGAAAGTAAAATTGTAAAGTCAAAAGACGAAAATGGTACGCTTATCGAATTCGAACCGGATCCTACGATATTTAAAAAGTATAAATTTAGAAGTGCTTTTATTGACGATAGACTTTGGGATTATGCTTACTTAAATGCAGGTCTAAAGATTATCTTCAACGGCAAAACATTTCATTCTAAAAATGGATTGCTTGATCTGTTAACCAATAAGACGGATGTTGAAAGTCTAAGGTACCCTATCATCCATGTCAGAGGAGAAGATATTGAATTTGCATTGACGCATGGATCACAATATGGTGAAGAGTATTATTCATTTGTAAATGGTCAAAACACAACGCAAGGTGGAACTCACTTACAAGCTTATAGAGAAGCCATTGTTAAAACAGTAAGAGAACACTTCAATAAAAGTTTTGATACCAAGGATATTCAATCTGCAATAATTGGTGCTATTTCAATTAGAGTTGAAGAACCTGTATTTGAATCTCAAACCAAAACAAAATTAGGGTCATTAAAAATGGCACCTGATGGGCAAACAGTAAGATCTTTTATTGTTGATTTTGTAAAAGCGCAATTAGATAATTTCTTACATAAAAATAAAAGCCATGCAGAAGCTCTTTTAAAAAGAATTCAACAATCTGAAAGAGAGCGTAAAGAAATTGCTGGTATTAAAAAATTGGCAAATCAACGAGCAAGAAAAGCAAACATTCATAATAAAAAATTACGTGATTGCAAACTTCACTTGTCTGACAAGAAAAAAACTGAAGAAGAAAGATTAGCAACCACAGTATTTATCACAGAGGGAGATTCAGCAAGTGGGTCGATCACAAAAGCAAGAAACGTACAAACGCAAGCCGTATTCAGTTTAAGAGGTAAGCCCTTAAATAGTTTTGGCCAAACAAAAAAGATAGTTTATGAAAATGAAGAATTAAATCTTCTGCAACATGCTTTGAATATTGAAGATGGTCTTGAAGGCTTAAGATTCAACCGTGTTGTTATCGCTACAGATGCTGATGTTGATGGAATGCATATTAGATTGTTATTGCTTACTTTCTTTTTACAATTTTTTCCAGATCTTGTAAGGGAAGGGCATTTGTATATATTAGAAACACCATTGTTTAGAGTAAGAGATAAGAAGAAAACTTTTTACTGTTATTCAGAGCAAGAAAAAAGAGATGCGATCAAAGAGTTAAGAGGTAAAGCAGAAATTACACGATTCAAAGGATTGGGTGAGATATCACCAAATGAATTTGGTGGCTTTATTGGTGAAGACATCAGATTGGAACCTGTAAGAATGAAAAATACAACTCAAATTACAGAACTGTTGACTTACTACATGGGTAAAAATACTATGCAGCGTCAAGAGTTTATAATCAATAATCTGAAAGTTGAATTGGACAATATTGATGAAGATGCTGAGATTGTAGAGATGGAGGCTGTCTAATTTATAATTATGGATTATAGATTATAGATTATAGATTAAAATAAAAAAGCCTGTTCTGACGAACAGGCTTTTTTATTATTAGTTATCACTTAGACAACAAACTTTATATTTTCTTCCACTGCCACAAGGACAAGGTAAGTTTCTTCCAACTTTTGGTTGATCACGCATAAACGTGTCGCTTTTCATTCCTAATACATCCTCTAAATTGATGCCCTCTAAATCTTCAATAAAAAACTCATCATTCCCAACCACATCAATAAAGTCATTGTTATTAAAACGTTCTTTAGCTGCTCGAACAATGTTATCAATTATTCTTTCCAAGTCATTCTTCAAAGAATTACCATCTCTATTTGCTTGACGAAAACAATTTAGTAAAACATCTATTGTGACATCTTCAATGTTCTTCTTTCCACTTAGAAAAAAATCAAATTCACATACACCGTCATCAATTATTTCAGTAACTAAGATGTCAATCCAGCCTTCATTTTTAGCTTGATCAATCAACCAATCGTACCCAGTTAACCCATTAACCACAATTTCAAAAATCCAATGATTAAGCAATTCATAATCTTGGTAATCCAATAATTCTTCAAGTGTTACTGCTATAAATTGAGTCGCATTATTTGATTCATTAACATTCATCTGCGAAATTGCTATAATTATATTAATGAAGTGTTTACAATTGTGATCTTCAACTTTATAGGCCTTAATTATTGGATTTAAATTTTCACACCCTAAAACGGCGATAGCAGGAGCAAAAGTATTCTCAAAAAAATCATCAAATAAAATTTCATCTTTGTCAATAGGCATTCCTTCTAATAATATTAAAAAATCATCTAAGATCTCCGACAACTTAAAATGAGCTGCAACTATTACTGCATTAAATAAATAATGCTCCCTAAAAAAATCTTCCCCAGCAAACTGTCTAGCAAATCCATTGTACAATACCCAAATCAAATCATCATACAATACCTCATCGTTATCATATTCACTTAATTTGGAAATATCAGAAAGGGAAAGATGCAAAGTATCTTTATTGAGTATTGTGTATGCTGATGATTTGTGAGGCAACAAACCTTTTCTTTTTTCATAAAGGTAAGCCATCATAGTTTCTTGCCATTCAAAAATTTCTGTTTTCTCAATCATCAGATGAGAAACATAATTAAAGTGCATGAAATCATCGAACTCCTCTCCATTGATTCTAAATGCAAGTTCTTCAATACTATTTTGATTGCCAAAACTTAATACATATTTGAATATTATTTTAGCATTTTCGACTTCACCAGTTTCACAAAAACTATTTGTCAAAAAATACAAAAGACTGTTATAGTCTTCATCATTTAAAATTATGTTAGAAGAATTTTCATTGATGAACAAATCAATTTCCTTAGCCAAAACAGTTTTAAAGATATCTGTAGTTTCACCTTTTTCATTATCATATATATTAATAAAATTAATCCTAGCATTAATAGAACCTGGAAAAGCATTCAGGTACTTTTCATTCCAATGTTTCATCATTTCTATATCTAGCAAAAAATCATAGTGGTCATACATATAGTCAAATACGAATGAATTATCTAAATGCTTATTTGCAAAAGAATCTAAGTCACTATCTTCCTCAAGCCCAAGATCTTCTAGGTCAAGTTTAATCTTCAAATCCGATTTTGAAAGTAAGAATGGACTGTAGCGGAAATTTGGAAATTTATATATACTCAATCGACCTATTTATAACCATTGACAAATAACCCCACACATAGCAACCAGTGTAACCAACCAGTGTAACCAACCAATATCCCAGGTGTATAAAAATATATTTTGCGCCTCTTCTTTCAAATAATGCATTGATACCAATAAAAGGCAAAGCCAATAAGATTGTTGCAAATACGCCATGAACAGCACCATGTCCAAAACTACGATGTCTCGTTCCATACTTGTCCATCAGTTCAGTATACATTGTATTGATTTCAGATCCTTCAACAGCAAAACTAGGATCAGTTGCGAATAACTGCATGATACCATTTTGATGAATAGTCAAGCCCGAAAGACCTAAAGCCAGTAGAATACTAAAAACAAAAGTAAGCCCAAAAGTTAAAGCTAAATTAACACCAATAAAATCTTCTTCAGTCTTACCGATAGCATTCATCCAAGCTGTTCCAAACAATCTAGGATTATACCAAATTGAACCAACCAGCAAAGGAATTACAGCTGCACCAAGTATTACTAAATAATTCATAATTATATTATATGATGTTAGTTAATTAGAGTTTTAATTAAAAACTTCAGTCTAATATAACACTGATTTTTTACAATAAACTATAAATATCACTTTCGATCTACTGAATTGATTTAATAATCAAAATGTCAAATATTTTGCATGTCATTGCCTATCAACCTAAATAAAAATATTAGATACTTAGTTTCTAAAATCACTTCCTACAAAAAATAGACGATTCAGGTTGAAATAATTTGACTTATAAAGACGCTATTGTTAGTCGGTATCGCGCCATAGGTTTTGAAAGTGGTTGGATCATTTAAAATTTTAAATGAAAAATATTCAACTTAAACCAACAAACCACCAATAACCTAACGTCTAGGTAGTTATAAGTAATCAAATAAAAAAAAACGATGAAAAATAACAATCTAGTCAATCAATTATGGGTATTAGTCGCCTTAATCTGTATTTCATTAACATCATGCCTCAAAGATGATTGCTCTGAAGTGCGGTCATTTGTTGAGTTTGAACAAGTTTATGTACAACCTGTGGAGTTTAGAGTGGATATAAAGACAGTAGAAGCTCGACCAATGGAAGAAACTGGTAAAATCTATTTCTACAACAACTACATTTTTATTAATGAGCAATACGAAGGAGTTCACGTGATTGACAATACCAATCCTGCGAGTCCACAAAATATTGCATTTATTGATATCCCCGGCAACTTGGATATTGCGATCAAAGGAAATATTATGTATGCTGATAATTACGCTGATCTATTAACGATCGATATTTCTGATATGCAAAACCCAAACCTTACATGCAGAGATGAAGAAGTGTTCAATTATCATTTTAATAATAATCTAGGATACTTTATTTACAACAAGCCACTTGATAGAAAAATATCAATTGATTGTAATGATCCTAACTTCGGCGACCAATTTTTTCAAAGAGGCGGAGGATTTTTCCTTGAGGATTTGAATGCGAATGCAGGTACAAATGTTGACAATAATGGCAATGCTGTTGAAACAGGTCAAGGTGGCTCATTGGCAAGATTTTCACTTATTAATGAATACCTATATGTCATTAGCGAAAGTAGGTTAACTGCTTACAACTTGTCTAATCCAACGAAACCATCAGAGACTCAAACCACAGATATCAGTTGGGGAATAGAAACACTCTTTCCATACAAAGACAACTTATTTATTGGTGCAAATGATGGCATGTACATATACAGTCTTTCAAATCCTGAAGTTCCAGCTTACGTTTCAAAATTTCAACATGCAAGAGCTTGTGACCCAGTAGTCGTAAAAGACGATATCGCTTATGTCACATTAAGAAATGGAACAAGGTGTCAAAACTTCATCAATCAATTGGATATAATAGATGTGAAAGACGTCACCAATCCTCGTTTAATCGTTTCCTTCGATATGGAACACCCTCATGGTCTTGCAGTAAGAGATAACAATCTTTACTTGTGCGAAGGGGAGCATGGCCTAAAAGTTTTTGAAACAGATGACATTGAAAAACTATCGGATAATAAAATTGATCACATCAAAAACATGAATGCCAAGGATGCTATATCGTTAGCTAAAGATCATCTCCTGGTTATTGGTGATGGTGGATTGTATCAATATGATACAAGTGATCCGTCTGATGTAAAAGAAATTAGTTACTTATCAGTTACAAAATAATACGTCATGCAAAATTTAATGACAATTTTAGCCTTAGGTTTATGTTTAATTTTAGGTCCCTCGCTACAAGCTCAAGATGAGGGATCTATAACTAAATCAGAAGCCATTGTATATTTAAAAGGAGGCACAAAAGTTAGAGGAGAAATTAAAGAGTGGAAATATGATGAGTACATTGTACTCATTATGCCATGGGGAGGTGAGTTAAGATTTACAAAAAATCAGATAAAGAATGTTGTGCAAATTGGTGCATTAGAGAAACAAAGTTCCATCTACAATTTTAAAGAAAAAGGAATGTACATTACGGCCAAAGTACAACTAATCTCAGGCAATGAAGGTGCAAGAGCGAAAGGCGTATTTGGCATTGGATTTTCGGGATCTGTTGGACATCGATTTAATCGTTTTCTTGGCGTAGGAGGTGGAATTGGATATGACAAATACATCTGGGCTTCTGGTGAAAATTTATTTCCTGTATTTGCTGAAGTAAATGGTTTCTTAACGCCAACGAACACATCATTATTCTACAACCTACAAGTGGGTTATAGTTTTGCTCAAGCCAATGATGCCTACTTATTAACAGATGCTAAAGGCGGACTTCTCGTTTATCCATCTGTAGGAATTCGATTCGGAAAAGAAGATACTAAAATGACATTAGATATTGGGTATAAATTCCAAAACGCGACGTTTACCTATGAAGATATTTGGACAAGAACCACCAATTCAGAGCAGGATTTACTGTTTAAAAGACTTTCTCTTAGAATTGGAATATATTTATAGTCAAAACCTAATAAATCTAATTGAGCAAAAAAATAACATATAGTAATATTGATTGGGAAGATGTCCGCAAGGGCTGTGCTGAGAACAAGCGTAAATCTCAAGAAATACTATACCGTCATTTTTTTCCAATTATGGAACGCATGGTTATGCGATATACTCAAGATGATGATCAAATAATTGACATACTGAATAATGGATTTTTAAAAGTATTTCAAAAAATTGAGAAGTTTGAAAATAAAGGGTCATTTGAAGGATGGATTAGAAGAATAGTTTATCACTCCGTTAGTGATTATTTTAGAAAAAGTGCTAAAGATCTGAAGTTTCTAATCTATCAAGATGAATTTAAAAAGGAACCCAGTGAGATATCAAATCACAAATTGTATTATCAAGATTTAATGCAATTGGTAAATCAACTTCCAGAGAAACATATGCGCGTTTTTCATTTGTTTTCTATCGAAGGATTTAGCCATAAGGAAATATCAAATCAATTGACCATGAAAGAAAGCACTTGCAGGTGGTATCTCACAGAAGCGCGAAAAATTTTACAAAAAGAATACTCCAAGTTATTTCAAAAAGGATTAAATGAAGCAGGATAAAAATATGGAAAGGATTGACAATGGTTGGCAAGCAATGAATACCTTGCTGGACGAAAAGATGCCTCAGAAAAAGAGAAGCAGAAAATTTATATTCTTCTGGCTGTTGCTAGCAATTGGGTTGCTTGGATCTAAAATGATATATGACAATTTCATCAAAACACATAACGTCAATATAAAGAAAGAAAACTTTCAAATAGTCACAAATTCTATTAATAATGTTCCTTCTAAAAAAATAGAGGAAAGTTCTAATTTCAAAACTACTTCTAAACCTCTAGATGCTTCTAATTCTGAAATTAAGTCTGTAACGGGAGAACATTTACAAAGTAGCACTAAAGATAAATCAAAAACAAAGTCCATAAATATAAAATCCATTTCATCAATAATAGAAAACAATAAAAAAGTAAGTTCAAAAGAAGAAATAGAATCAAAAAATAACACTAAAACAAGTACACCTGTAACCAAAACACAAAGCAAAAAAGAAATTAAAGCTGTTGATCAAAATACAGGAAACAAAAAAAATGTTGATATAGAAAGAATTATTCAAAACAATAAGAATGAGAAGTCTTTTGCAAATTTTGATCAAGATTTGCAATTAAACGACGGCAACATCCCAGCAAAAAATATTGTTACGACTGAAGATAATTTAGTATCTCAAAAACTTATAAGAAGGAATGAAATTAAAGGTTTAGGCCTACTACCTTCTATAATCATTGCAAACAAATTAGATTACGATTATCCAGAAATAACAGTTACAAATGACAGATTAATTAAGCCAGTAAAAAGAAGAATAACAAATAATTTCAATTTAAATTATGGTTTAAAAACATCTGGAACATATTTGACTAATATTAAGGCTTATGGTGTATCTACTGGTGTATTTGTAGAATTTAATAAAAACGAAAAATGGGGAATAGGATTTGAATTCATGAGCTCCTTTGTAACAAGGGCAAATAATTCATCCGACGCTCTTAGAAATGAATTGAATGCTGAGTCATTAGACACGCCAGTTGGAATGGAAGATAATGAATTTCTAGACTCTCAGGTGTTAGCAGATTATGACAGAAGCAAGATTATAAATGCATATACTACAAATTTCAATTCAATTGGTCTAAACCTGTACTCTTTCTTTAACATCAAAAATCGACTAAGAGTATCACTTGGATTAGGATTGGAACAATTTTCTGGAGTTAAATCATTAAACAATGTTTATCTCTTGAATCAAGATTTAAGTCTTAATTCTTATGATCCTACACTAAGTACATATTTATTCTCCTATTCAAAAATCATAGCCAATGCCAATATTGGTTTAAGTTATTCGATTTCAAATAAAATGAATGTATTTGCTCAGTACAATTATGGCTTAGCAAATTTAGTTGAAGAAATAGATTTAGAAATAAAAACAAACCGTGTTAATCTTGGGTTAAGGTATACCTTTTAATTAATACACTTATGAAAGCACTTACCCATATTATAAGTCTATTTATTTTAGTGGCGATCTTGTCTTGCTCAAAGAATGAAGAGCCATGGACCCCTGGTCAAGAAAACAAATTGGTAAGTTTTGATGATTTAAAAGTTGGCGATAAGTTTCAATACTCATTGTTTGTTGGTGAATCATATTTTGACGCTGGGAATCATAATTTCGAATATAAAGATGACTATCTTAATATTGAGGTTGTAGAAAAAATCCCCAATGGATTCAGAGTAAAAGAATGGATAGATCAATCATCAAATATGTTTTCCAGTAGTGAAAATTATTACTACAAGGATATGGACACAGTCTACCTCAATAACTGGATTCTCAAAAACGATAAAATTGTAGTAGAGCCAATAATTGAAGAATATCTTTACAGTCATTTATTCATAGATGGATACAAAACAATAGAGCTGCCATTAAATAGATTTAATGGTGAAGAAGTAGAAATAACAAGTTGGAAAACGGACAAAGGCTTTAGTGAAAGTAATTCAGATTTCTTTGTAACCAATTTTAAGTTATTTGAATTTACATATCCACATTTAAACGTAGTGGTTAGAGATGAACCAATGGCTGCAGACGGTAATGGTAATACTTACATTTACAGTAGGGAGGCTGGTTTTGTGCGTGCTGTCACTTATTCAGCTTGGACTGGGAAAGGTTTGGGTTGGGATAGGGTTAAGTAATATATCTTCTCTTCAGATTAGAAAACATGAGATTTCGTTTAATATAAGATTGGGAGACATGATCAACTTCGCCTAGGCCTCAGAGATCTATGGGATATCCAAAAATTTATGTGTCTGCACACTTAATTTAAATTGAGGATGTTGCTTGCAAAACTTAATCGCCAACTTGATGTTTTCTTCTTGACATTCATTATCCATAGGTTGGATATACAAGTGCTCAAAGTCCCAGTCAATATAATCTAATGGTTCAATACCTTCCTGGGGAAATACTATTTTTAATTCTTGACCTTTGGTTACTGCAATATCAGTATTGGCTTTAGGGCTTACACAAATCCAATCTATTCCCTTTGGCAATTCGATAGTTCCGTTTGTTTCAATTGCAATTTCAGCATCATAATCTTTTAGGACAGATATCAAATTATCATCCAATTGCAATGCAGGTTCACCACCTGTGAAAACAATAAATGGAGAAGTGTCTAAAGGCCACAATTCCATTATCTTATCCACAAGTGAATATGCAGAATATCTGCCACCATTTAAACCATCAATTCCCCAAAAATCAGTATCACAAAACTTACATATCGCATTGTGTCGGTCCTCTTCCCTACCCGACCATAAGTTACATCCTGCAAAACGGCAAAATATTGCAGGACGACCAGTATGAAAAGCTTCGCCTTGCAATGTGTAGTATATTTCCTTTATGCTGTAATTTCCTTTAGCCATTCAATTGCGAAAGTAAGGTATATAAAAGTTAAATGAAAGTATTATGTATTATCTCACAGAGTTATGCAATGTCTTTAGGTGGTCAACATAGGAATATCTGCATACACTAGGGGCATAAGTATCTTTTTAAGAAAAGAGGCTACCAAACTAGTTTATCCTATCGCCTTGAAAAAGGAAGCCACATTGAGTGGTTATCGTATCACGCCAACTTATATTGACTTCTCCATTATTGGTTTTGACAAACAAGCCAGCATACCAAAGCGAATCCAGGCAATCATTTACACAAAAATTTATATCATTAAAACCATCAGAAATATATCTTCCAGTTGTTGTTTCAACTTCATTTACTCCATTCCAATCACGATCAACAATTAACTCATAGCTTCCAACTGAATCTATCTCCATTGTTACTATATTATAAATAGCATTGTCGCAATTAACCAAGTCTGTCAGGCAATCAATAGTTGAATCCAATCTTATTGAATCCACCCTAAAGAAAAAACTTAATACGCCTAAGCTGTCGAAAGTATCAACTCTTGTAACATGTCTAAATGTATCAATTAAAGTATCGCAACTTGTAATTACAGTATCACAATTAAATAAATAAACACTGTCTGAATTGTTGAGATCTACAGAAACATTGAGGTTGGGGTTAAGGCAATCTGCTATCTCATAATTGAAAGCACTATATTTCCCTGCTAAAAATGAAGGTGGCAATTCCTTAGTACATGAATATGCCAGCATTGAAAGCATGATCACCCAAAAAAGTATATTTTCAATTTTCATAATTTAAAACACTTAAAATCTTGATGAAGATATTCTATATTCTTTAAAACGCAAAAAGTTGCTATTTCTACAAACAGCAACTTTTTACTTATGGTTTTTATTGTCTTTTATCCACCAAAATCATCAAATGCGATGTTTTCTTCTGGAACACCCAATTCATCTAATGCTTTAATTACAGAAGCATTCATCGCTGGAGGTCCACAGAAGTAGTATTCTACTTCTTCAGGCTCCGGATGTTTTGCCAAGTATTCTTTTACACAAACTGGCATGATAAATCCCTGGAACCCATCTCCTGGAGCATCAATGTCATCTTTAACTTTCCAGTTGTCCTCAGGCAATGGATTATCTAATGAAACATAGAAATTGAAATTAGGGAACTCCTTTTCTATTTCTCTAAACTCATCTATGTAGAATAATTCTCTTTTTGTTCTGCCACCGTACCAAAAAGATACTTTTCTATCTTTTACTTTTTCAGTGTGGAACATATGGAAAAGGTGAGATCTCAAAGGTGCCATTCCAGCTCCTCCACCAATGTATACCATTTCTTTTTTAGTCTCTTTGATAAAGAATTCACCATAAGGACCAGAAACCACACATTTGTCACCCGGCTTTAAGCCAAATACATAAGAAGAACAAACACCAGGATTGACATCAGCCCAACTATTTTTAGCTCTATCCCAAGGCGGTGTTGCTATACGGATATTTAGCTTAACGATGTTACCTTCTGCTGGGTGATTCGCCATTGAATAGGCTCTAAATTGAGTATCTTCATTAACCATTTTAAGATCCCATAAGTTGAATTTATCCCATTCAGATTGGAATTTATCAGGAGTATCATGGTGATCAGGATGTGCTGTAATATCCATATCCTTGAAAGGAATAACTACTTCTGGAACATCAATTTGAATATATCCTCCAGCATTGAAATCAAGTGCTTCGCCTTCTGGCAATTTAACAACAAATTCCTTTATAAATGATGCCACATTATAATTGGCAACAACTTCACATTCCCATTTTTTTATACCAAAAACTTCTTCAGGAACATGAACTTCCATGTCTTCTCTTACTTTCACTTGACAAGCCAAACGTTTCCCTTCAGCAGCTTCTTTTCTTGTTAAGTGGTTCATCTCAGTCGGCAATACTTCACCACCACCTTTATGAACGTGACACTCACACATTGCACAAGTTCCACCTCCGCCACAAGCAGAAGGTAAAAATAAGTTTGACTCAGACAATGCAGTTAGTAAGTTAGCACCTGGCTGTACTTCCAAAGGATTTGCGGTATCACCATTTACAATGATAGTTACATTACCCTGAGGAACCAATTGCTTCCTTGCATAAATCAACATCATTGACAAAAGTAAAATTACTCCACTGAACACGAGTAATGCCCATAAGATCGGCATGAATTCCATTAAAATGATAATTGTCATATTCGTATATATCTTTTAATATTTATTAAAATGCTCCTGGATCAATACCCATAAGACCCATAAATGCCATACCCATTAAGCCTGTCAATAAGAAGGCCATCCCTAATCCACGCAAAGCAGGTGGAACGTCAGAATATTTCATTTTTTCTCTGATTGCTGCAATTGCAATTATAGCCAAGAACCAACCAAATCCACCACCTAAACCGAAGGCTACAGATTCGCTAAAGTTGTATTCTTTGGATACCATAAATAATGATCCCCCTAAGATTGCACAGTTTACTGTGATTAAAGGCAAGAAGATACCCAATGAGTTGTACAATGATGGAGAGTATTTCTCAACAACCATCTCAACCAATTGAACCATTGATGCGATAACCGCAATAAAAAGGATGAATCTCAAAAATGTCAAATCAGTATGGAATAATCCACCTTCACTTAACAAAAATTCGTTGATCACCCAGTTTATTGGCATTGTGATTCCCAGTACAAATATTACTGCCAATCCTAAACCAAATGCTGTTTTTACAGTTTTAGAAACTGCTAAATATGAACACATTCCTAAAAAGTAGGCCAAAGCCAAATTTTCTATGAATGCTGATTTTATAAATATATTTACTAATTCCATTTTAAATATTATTTAGGATACGTCAACTAATTTAGGGTTCCAAGCTCTGTGAGCCCAAATTAAAACACCGATTACAAACATTGCAGAAGGAAATAATACCATTAGGTTATTTCCTTGATACCAACCCATAAGCGAACTTGTTGTGGTATCTACCATGTATTCAGATGATGCACCAATTAATTTTGCACCGAATATTTCTCCTTTACCAAAAAACTCTCTGAAGAAAGCTACAATTAGAAGGATAATTCCATATCCAACTCCGTTACCCAAACCATCTAATGCTGATTCGTATGGTCTGTTTGCCATTGCAAATGCTTCCAAACGTCCCATCACAATACAATTGGTAATGATCAATCCAATAAATACAGACAATTGCTTGTAACTTTCAAATGCATAAGCTTTCAGTACCAATTCTACTACTGTAACCAATGTTGCAATAATTACCAGTTGTACAATCATCCTTACTTGCTTAGGAATAGATTTTCTCAAAGCTGATGTAATTAGGTTGGAAAAAATACAAACAAACACTACGGCTACTGCCATAACTGCTGCATTTTTCATTCCTGTTGTTACTGCCAAAGCAGAACAAATTCCCAATACTTGTACAGTAATCGGGTTATTGTCATTAAGAGGATCAGTCAAAAGCTTGCGCTCCTTTTTACCGAACTTATAACCTTCTTTTTTATCTATAACTGCTGTTTCTGCCATTATAATTTCTTTTAAATATTAGACTACCCTTTTGCGTTTTTAAAATATGGTTCGTATGCTACCAAGTCTTCTTTCAACATCTGAGAAACACCATCAGCTGTAATTGTAGCTCCTGATATTCCATCTACTTCGTAAGTATCATTTTTAGCTCCACCTTTTCTGACAGTAACTGAAACAAACTCACCTTCTGGCGTATATATCTTTTTACCAATAAATTGTCGAACCCAAGATTTGTTGTCTTTGATCTCTGCACCTAATCCTGGTGTTTCTTGTTTGTGATCAAAAGATACTCCAGCAATAGTTGACATATCAGAACCATCAATTGCTATATTTCCCCAAATTTCATCCCAAAGGCCTTTACCTCTTGCGTAAAGAATGAAATATTTAGAACCGTCTGCTTTTGTAAATTCATACAACGGCATTAGTCTTTCGTCTTCAGGCTTTTTATTTTCTTTTGCCAAGTCAACATGCTCAGCCAAACCACCTTTGTATCCTTTGGCCTCAACTTCTTCTGTGGTATAAATCTTGCCTGATTGATCAACAACCATTTGAATAACTTGCTTTTCAAAAATCTCTTGAACTTTCTCGTCTGTTATTTTACTAAAGTCACCTTCAAGTTGAGTGGCTACAGCAGCTAACGTTGCCTTTTTAGAATACAATGATTCATTCAGTTCATGTTTTGATTTAAGACCATTTTGTAAACCCGCTAAAACCAAGGCTACAAGTGTAGTCATAATCAATACAAATCTTATAATTGATGCTGTACTATGCATGAGCTAATCTTTTTTTCATGTTAGATTGAACAACGAAATAATCAATTAATGGTGCCATTGTGTTCAAAAATAAAATGGCCAACATCCAACCTTCTGGATATGCCGGATTGAAAACTCTAATCAACAATCCTATTGCTCCTATTAAAAATCCATATATCCACTTTCCTCTGTTTGTAGAACAAGCCGTTACTGGATCTGTTGCCATAAATGCCATTGCAAATAAGAAACTTCCCATGTAAAAGTGGTAATACCAAGGCACATCCATAAATGGTGTAACATTCCATCCGTTGAAGACAAGTCCCATGAATGCTGCTCCTAAGAACATACTAAACATGATTCTCCAAGATGCAATTCCTGTTGCCAATAACAATCCTGCACCGATTAAGATTAATGGCTTAGATGTTTCTCCGATTGATCCAGGTATTGTACCCCAAAACATTTCAGAAACAGAGAAGGTGTTTGTCACATTCTCCCATCCGCCTTGATATGCTAAAGCCAATGGTGTGGCACCACTGTATCCATCTGCTACAACGGCGGAGGAATCAAATGTGGCGATGCCCAACCATTCAAACACACTATTTAACATGCCATGAGCCCAACCGTAGTCAACAGCAGACCCTTCAGCCAAACTTTCAAATCCTGATACCCAAACCTCATCACCTGCAATAGTTGTCGGATAAGCAAAGAATACAAATACACGTGCAAGTAGTGCTACGTTCCAAATATTCATGCCAGTACCACCGAATGCTTCTTTACCAATAATTACAGCAAAAGCTACAGCTACACATAATATCCAAATTGGAATATCAGGTGGCATAATTAAAGGAATCAATGCACCAGAAACAAGGAATCCTTCTTCAATAGGGTGTCCCTTTTTGGCGGCAAACCAAAATTCAATACCAAGACCAATTAAGTGAGCCCAGATGAAAATTGGCAATAATTTAATTAATCCATGTGTTAATTTAAGGTGGAAACCTTCTAGAAACCCAGGATATATTCCCATCGCATCAAAATGCTGATGTCCAATGTTATACGTCCCAAAAACATACGCTAATTGCATTGCCAAAACGACAAATACCATTGTACGTTTCAAATCCATACCATCTCTTAAGTGAACACCATTACTGGTTGTAGTATTGGGTGCATAAGCGAAAGTAAAAAAGCCATCATACAAAGTATGTAGGAATGGACTTTTCTTCTTATCGGGTTCGATTTTCTTTAAAAAATTTAATAGTCCCATTTATATTTATTGGTTCTTATTTTAAATGTTTTGTTCTCTTATTTATAACTTAAGCTTGATCTCTCATCATATCCAAACCATCTCTCAAAATTGATTGAAGCGGTTGTTTAGATGTACAAGTAAATTCTGCCAAAGCGACATCTTCTTCACTTAACTCATTAATTCCTAAGGCTTCCATTTTTTCAATTTCACCAGTCATAATTGCTTTCATCAAGTGTTGAGGATATATATCCATTGGTGTTACTTTTTCATATTGACCCGTAACTACAAATGCTCTTTCCTCTCCATGTGTATTGGTATTGGCTTCAAATTCGTGATTTTTCAACAAGAAGTTTGGAAATGTTCTTGAAACACTTGGTCTAGGAGTGAAAGCAAGTAACCAACCAAATAATTCATAATTATCTCCTTCTTTTATAGCAGTAATTTGATTTGAAGTCAAACTCAAAAAATCATCTTCACCAGCTTGAGTTCCAGATAAGACATCGCCATCAATTAATCTTGTTTTGCCGTCTGGTTTGGTATTGTTACCAATAAGCTCACTTATGCTTGCGCCCATTGAAGTTTTAACATTCTTAGGCTCCGCAATTTGTCCACCGACAATTGATACGATTCTTTCAGTAGAGTAAACCCCTTCGTTGAACAATTTACCGATTGTAATTACAGATTCTGGCTTTAAAGTCCATACAGAGTTTAATCCCCTAATTGGAGCAGAGTGGTGAATTTGAACACCCACATTTCCTGCGGGGTGCTTTCCACTAAACCATTCCTTTTGAACACCTGTAGCATCCATATAAGTAGAACTAGGTTTTTTATTACCTCTTCCGTCCATTCCTAAATAAACTTTACCACTCGTCAATTGTCCAAGTACGTCAAGTCCTTTTTGGAAATGAGCACCATTGCCTTCAGCTATTAAGTTCAAATCTGTAGCTAGTGGAGCTGAATTAAACGTTGAAATAAATATATTTTGAGGTATTGTTTCTGTATCAGCTACAATATCATAAGGTCTTTGGTTAATATGAGCCCAAACTCCTGACTCTTGCAAAAAAGTAACCAGATCAGTCCGCTCCACATTCTCCAATGAAGGCAAATCGTATGATCTGTATTCTTGTTCTTTATCAGCCAAAATCACGACATGAGAAATTGATCTTTTAGCGCCTCTTCTAACTTCAATTACTTCACCACTGACCGGTGATACATATTTGATATTTGGATTAGCTTTATCAAAAAACAATTCGTCACCAGCTTTAACAATATCACCTTCAACGACAGTCATTTTTGGAATTGGTGCATTTCCTCTAAAGTCTCCAGGTTTTACAGCAAATCTTGTAACTCCTGTATGAAGCACATTGCTTCCCACAGAACCAGAAATTTTGATGTCATGTCCTTTTTTCAGTGCATGAAAGCTTTTAGGATCAACAAAAGAAGGTGCTTTTTTCCCAAAGAGATCAGACATTGAAGGGACCAGACCTAAATTATTATTGATTGTGTCGATGCCTTCCTTTTGGGCTTCGATTTGAATTAGATTGTCAGATATCGAGAATACTGCTGCGAGTATTAGAATGACACCTACGACTAGTAAGGCTCCTATTAACATTTAAATTATATGTTTAATACGCGAAAAAACTAATAAATTCAGAACTTTAGGTCCCGAAATTCACCGCAAATATAAAACACTTTATACATAACTTAAGTGAGGCAATAGGCATTTTATTGATTTTTCCTATTTAGATATCATCTAAATAAAGCTCGGGTAAATATGACGAAATCAATAAGGAATAAATATGGCTAGTAATGCTTGGTCCTTACATTAGAAAATATTTTCGCCCCAAAGCATTCTGAAAAATATCAATATATATAAATATCTGGTTATTAATTACTTAGAAAAATAATTAGTCTAGCGATCTTCCAAAGTCAAGCTCTTGAAGAGCTTAACTAAGTAAGGTTT
Source organism: uncultured Saprospiraceae bacterium (assembly GCA_905480605.1). Lineage (GTDB taxonomy): Bacteria > Bacteroidota > Bacteroidia > Chitinophagales > Saprospiraceae > RFSX01. The sequence continues at coordinate 32,178 of CAJQRD010000072.1, forward strand.
AAAGCCCTAAGCCAAACGAAATCATTGAAGAAAAGCAACGCCAACTTAATGAATGTCAATTTTATATTAAATAAAGATTATTATTTAGCAAAATACGGATATTGATAATTGCAAACAAAAAAATAGCAATATAAGATATGTCTTCATCCAAAAAATAAAGTCGCACAGATAAAATCTTCAAAAATCTAGAATGCAAAACCTAGTTTAATACTGAAGAGACCGCCTCCAGCTTTATTTTTTAAATAATAAAAAGAAATTGGAGCCACATCAAATGGACTGATAAATAATCCACCACCGTATGATTGGTGCCAAATAGAACTTACTTCTCCAGTATTCCATACTCTAGCAATATCATATGCCCCTAAAATTCCAAAACTAAAAGGCAGTGCGCCCTTGGCAGTACCAATTTTGAGTCTAAGGTCATTGGCAACAGAGAATGAAGACCTTCCACCAAATCTATTGTTTCTAAATCCTCTGAGTCCATTATCTAAACCGATATAGTTGGCTTGGGTAAAGTTAAAATCTCCAAAATTAATTCCTGTTAATATTTGTGTTGCTAGGACAAAGGGTTTGGGAATCCAAAGAAAATTATATAAAGTAAGTGACGCTTGCAAACTGGTAAAATTCTCTTTGCTACTTCCCAAGTCGTGATTATATGCAGGTATAATACTGAAGCTTACCCCTTTTGTTGGATATGCTAAATTGTCTATTTTTTCTAAATTATAAATGGCTTTGACACCCAAATAACTTTCAGTATCAAAATCAGACTCTTCTAATCCTGAATTTTCAAAAGATGAAACATATTTATTTTTATTTGAAAGCACATCAATATATCGGAAAAATGGTCCAACTCTTAACTTAGATATTTGGTTTTTATTAGACCAAGAAAGCGCAGGAAATATAAATACATCTGATCGTTCGTATCTAAAAAAATCAGGATCTAAATTGCTTATTCCCATATTGGTATTTGAAAGGCCAAAGAAATTCTGAACATTATCAGGCAAATAAAAATAAGACTCCAATTCAACATCAGTTTTACCTACGACATCTACAAAATGATTGTTGTAGTCTATGGACAATACTGTATTACGCGAGGCAAATCGAATATTAAAATCATGTTTAGCACTGTATGGACTTTTTCTGAAACCATATTTTTTGTATGAACTCATATAGCCTAATGTCAAACCATTATCTACATCATAACTAAAGAATGGAACACCAATATTTGCGTTATAGTAAAACTCTTTTCGGTTGTATTCATTTACTATGTAATCATCAGATCTTTTATCAATTACTCCTTTTAAAAGTTTCATATTAGGGTCATCTAAGTCATCATAAACAAAGTATCTGTTTGTGAATTTCTGACCTTTTTCACTATCAAGCATCTTGTCTTTCCCCTTGCCTCCAATGACGCGTACTTTTAATTTTTTAGCATTCCTTTTGGGATTACTTTTTATTATAAATGAATCATTGTCTTCTAATCCATATAATCGAATTTCTTTGGTTTCGTTTGGCCAAAATTTTCTGTAATAAATTGTATCACCATGCTCCTCATCTTCTCTTTGTATAACAATCACATCTGTACTACCATCCTCATTTTCCAAGACACTAAACACTTCTTTTTCTTCTGTTCCAATTACATCAACATATTTGGATAAAAATTTATAATAAGACTTTGCCCATTCCGGCAGTTGAGACCTACGATTTTCCAAGTAAGATCTATATTCCTCACCCCTTATTTCTTTAATGGGGTCAGGCAATTGATTTACAGACTTGGAAATAGCATCATCTGTCAAATTAGACTGCAATTCTTCACCTATTTTAATCCAGTCACTTTGTTCCAATTCATTCAGGTAGCTTCTGTCAAAGTGCCTTGCATTGTATGCTAAGTAATTTAAATTCTTTATGTCGTTTTCAAAGGTTTGAAACTTCCTCAACTCTGGACTTAACAACTTAGCCACCATTGGAATCAAACCAGAATATTTAAAAAACGCTTGATCGCGATCCCTTGGTATTGGTTCGTAATAGGTATGCCATTTACTATTGGAATCATTAGCTTTTTGCTTAAAACTTGCCCATCGCCATTGATCATCATGTCGGTCCCAATCTCCTAAATAAAAGTCGAGCAATCGAGACTTTAGTACTTGTTCTTGACGAATAGTATGCCCATGTTTAGTGCGTAAGTTGGACAACATATCTGTGAAGGAAATTATCTTTTTACTGTTACCAAATGATTCATTGTCCTTTTGGTTTCCAGAAGGCCGTTCTTCAAATAAATAGAGTTGATTTCCAAAGTCCTCATTGTAGGACCCAAGCAAAGGTTGATTAGGCAAATAAACCAATTCTGGATTGGTATGATAAACACCAATCGCATCAGCTAAAGGAGGAATCATCAAAGCCGCATAAGGTTGTGAAGCAGAAATTTGATCCTGAAATACATCTTCTATAACTGTATTTTGAAAAGCACTAGGAACAATTTTGGAAACCATCTTTTCAATAGACCGCAGGACAAATTGTTTCTTGTCTTTATTCTTGAGTCGAATTGAAAGGCTACTCATCCCCCCACCTATTTTCATTGGTTTCAACCCACCTAATTCATTCATCAAATCCATTGACCTAAATGATACATCTGTGGACCAATCCTTTCTGTACAAATTACCAAAAAATGATCTGTGAAAAGCACCTTTATTATACTTGGTAGAAGCAGGTACTATCATGTTTTCAACTACAATTTCTGAACTTTCCTTTTTCTTGCCAAAACTGGGAGAAGCTTCAACAATAACTTCATTGAATTTTTCAAACTCTACACCGTTTTCTATAGTATAGTATTTCAACAAAACGACATCATTTTTATAGTATTCTAATTTTGCATATCCTTTGGATTCATCAGAGAAGATGGCATCTGTTTTTTTAGGCAATTTATCTGATTTTGAACCTGACCCACTTTTTACGAAGTGATTTTGATGTTCAAAAAAGTACTGAAGATTATGTTCATGACCAGAAGCCAAAATAACATTTTTTCGACCATACAACAATTCAATTATATCTTCTCGTAACTCTTGATAAAGTGGATGAGCCATGTCTTGTCGATCCCCAAAGGTTGACCTGAAAAATGGATACAATGAACCAAGACCTGGAAGTGGCAACAATAATTTTTTATTCAATTCAGCCAATGGAAAAATATGTTGTTTCAAAGTAAAATGCCCATTGTGACTTCCATCAGAATAAATCGGATGATGTAATGCTATAATAATTTTCTTATCATCATTTTCATCCAAATGGTATCTTAATTCTTCAATGACATCATCAAAGTTTTTGTTTTTACACTTTGTATTTTCACCATCTTCATCATCATGTGGATGAAGCCACCATTGGCTGTCCATGGCCAATAAAATGATATCTTTTCCCAATTTCTTTTTTGTAGGACCTGGACATCCATGATCAGGTATTAAAACATCTCCCCTATCCAGAAAAAATTCGACATATTCTTCTTGTGCCTTTATATAATGTATTCCATCAGGCTTAGCATCATTCCAATCGTGATTTCCAGGAATGAAATATATTTCACCCTTAAATTCATTGACCGTATTCAATTGAACCAAAAGTTTTTGTTCAGCTAATTTCCTAGCAGATTTAGTGCTCATTTCTTTTGGAGGCAAGCCATTGTGGTAGACATTGTCACCAAGAAATACAATAGCAGAGTTTGAAGATTCTTTGTTTAGTCTCTTACCAAGATTTGTAAATACCTCATCTGGTGAATCCAAACTTGGTGCCCCAGCATCACCTATGAGGTAGACACTGTATTCAGGTTCTTCTTGCCCAAAGATAGAGGGAGATACACAAAACATAAGAAGTAGAGAAATCTGGAACTGCTTCAACATTTATAAAATAGTTTTCATTAATTATAAAGTTAACTATTTTAAATAGAAGTAATTTAAAAAACATAATACTAATGCTCTTCTATGACAAAGGATTATAAAATAAATTTCAAATCCTTAATAAATGAAGAAAACAAAAAAAGCCACACAACTTTCGCTGCGTGGCTATTTTTTAGAGAAAGAACAAATTCTCTACTAACGTATCTGTATCATTTTCTTACTTGCAGTACCTGAGTCTGTTTCTATTTTGTAGTACATAACTCCAGTTACATTTATTTCGTTTCTTGTCAAGTTGATCGTATGGTTTCCAGCCTGGTAACTATCTGATTTTCTTAAGATTTCTCTTCCATTTACATCATATACAGTAAAGATTACTTTTGATGTTGAAGGAATTGAAAATCTTACGTCAGTAGCTTCTAAGAATGGATTCGGTACATTTTGGTAAAGAACCAATTCCGTAGCTTCATTGCCTCTAAAAGCCAAGTCAACATTCATAACCTCTAATTCACTATTGTATGCCTCTGCTTTAGTAACTGAAGAACTCATACTAATTGTTTGACTCAATTGAGTTGTGCTATTCACATCAAACTCTAAGTTGAATAAAACTGTTTGTGCATCATAAGTTACTGCGTTCAATGCATTCCAAGAAATACTCAAATCACTGTTTGTTGAGCTTAAGGCCACATTCTCATTGCTCATGTCTAAAGCTCCAGAAGTCACACCAACAAATGTTAATGCAGATGCATCAAAGTTGATAGTATTTTGGAATCCAATGACCTCAATCATATCTTTAGCATATACTGGTACCGTTATAACTTCACCTTGTGTCAATGGTGCTTCGTCTATTTCCAAAGTCAATAATGTTTGACCTCTAGATTCTATCTCTGTTGAATTGCCTTTTGCACTTAGTACAGCTGATAAATTCACATCACCAATTTTCACACCCATGAAGTTTTGATCATTCATATCACTTGTCAAGCTAAATATTTCAACTGACTCTTCATATGGGAATGGTTTGAATGCATCTGTAAATGGTTGATTTTGTATTGGGAATCTCCAAGATAATTGTCCATTAGGAAACTCATTTGAAACACCTAGTATTAACTTTCTCAATGTCAATAAATCAATCGCTGTTACCGTACCACTATTGTCAGCATCTGCTGCAATTATCTTGTAAGGCGAATCCAATGTAGCCAATCCTAATACATGTCTTTGTATTAATACCAAGTCCAAAGTAGATACACCATTTAATACTTGGTCATCCATTGAGGCTTTTAATACATAATTACCACTTGTTACCGAATTAAAGGCATAATTACCACTTGCATCAGTCATAGAGAAGTTATTAAACTCAGAAGCAACATTATCAAAGTCTACTCTTACGCTTTCTAACATATTAGCCGTCAAGGTCTGTACATTACCTGCTACTTTTGATCCATTTATTACATCTGTACAAAGGTCAGCTGAATTATCTTGTAACAACAGAGTAACTATACAGAAATCTGTGTTTCCATATTCATCTTCAAAGTATACTTCTAAGCTAATTCGCTGAGAAACACCATCTGGAATATCATTACAATCAAAGTCCAAAGACTGTACCTTTTGTGTGCCATTCAAGAAGTATACTTGTACTTCATTGAAGTTGTTACACGCTGCATTACCAGTATAGTTATCAAATCCACCAAGGTCGAAATCACTTGCCCAAATAGAAGCAGAACCGTCAGTATTCATCGTTGCAGTTACTACAGTACCTAAGCAATATGGCGTTGGTGCTTTCGTATCATTGATGATTACTCTTGTTTGTCTCTCAATTGTATTTTGACAATGATCTTCAGCATACCAAGTGATAATACTCGTTCCAAATGGATAAGCACCATTTGCGTCATCACTGTTAATTAGATTGGTTGAAGTACCATCAGCATAATCAATTTTGTATGAATAAGTAACCTGTTGATTAGGGAACATATCTGTACAGTCATCAAAAATATTAGCCACTAAAGCTGTCGTATCCGTTTGTGTCAAACAAGTTGTCGTCCCTGATCCCATTGTGAATGTAGGAACTACATCAATTGTAGGAGGGACAGTATCATCAATTCTAATAATCTGAGTATGTGTTCTACTTCCTTGAGCCAATGAAGTCTGATCAACTATACACCAATCAATTACTGTCCAAGTTCTCAATATTTTCAAACAAGCATCTTCAACTTCTGGGAAAATAACATCATCCCATCCTATCGCCACATCATTACAAGCTCCTGTATTCCATCTGATGTGATCCACACCTTGATTCGCTGCTAAATTTTGAGGCTCTAAACCATCTATATTAGTACACTCAGTAATATAAGCATCTACAGGCCATCTTGTTACTTGGAATGTTGATGGATTGTTAACAGATGAATTCTCAAATCTGAAAGTCTGATTAAAAGTCTGAATTAATTCATTACATTGATCTCTTACTTCATATCTAACGCTTCTTGATCCTGTTCCACATCCTGTAAATTCAAATGGCTCCAAAGCTGCAGGTAAATTAACAACAGTAACATTTAAGTTTATCATACCATTAGGATCAGAAACATATGCACAGTTATCAACCCAAGCAAACTCAGTTCTAGACTGTTCAATAATAGATGACAAATCTACAGGTGCATCACCACAATCGAAAGTATATAGACTTTGTGGGACTGAAACATTCATTGCTGGTAAATTATCTTGCAACTCGACTTCAACTATACATGTATTTGAATTGCCTGCTTCATCAGTTACTCGTAAAACCACCATTCTGTTTTCCAATTGACATGTACAACAGAATAATAATGAATCTTGAAAAGAACCGCCTGATAATTCTCTAATTTTAAAATCATTTACACCACAATTATCCCAACTCCCATTATCCAAAGACGCTGCAGGTAAAAGTCCGCAACCTTGCTCCCCAATTGAAACTACTGTAAACTCAATACATACCGGATTAGGATCGATAGTATCTTCTACATCCACCTCAGTGAAACATTCTCCAGTATTTCCACACTCATCAGTTGCTACAAATTTAATCCACGTACGTTTTCCAATAGGTAGATTTCTTATTGTTGCTGCAACTCCCGTACTAGAAGCATTATTTACTTGTACACCATTAGCATCAACTACATTGTTCTGGACATAAGTACCATTTAAAGGTGCTTCATTTGGATCATCATCATCGTCAAGTAGATAATAAACTTCAACAGTTAGAACATCATCACAAGCATTATCAAATACAAGTGGATAAACAACAGTCCAGTTACCATCACAAGTGTAAGGATTCGAACCAACTATATATGAATTAGTACTCATATCGTAACCGATTGCATCGGCATCAGATTGAGTTATATTATCAGGAACACATGAGAAAACAATTGGTTGGTCATCAACGACTTTGATAGTTTGTTCGTATTGAACAATATCACCAGTACACCAATCAAGTACTGACCATGTTCTTAAAGTTTTCTTTGACACAGGACCACAAATATCGAATGTCAAATCAGAACTTGTTACTTGAAAGTTTCCACACAAATCACCAAATGGCACACTCGGCTGACCAGTCAAAGACGGCAATGGAACACCATTCACATTTAATTGAGAAGCATTTAATTCATCACAATTTAAAACCGCTTGATCTAAATTATCATAACTTTTTGGCCATATAATATCATCCAAAGTCCATTGCTTTAAGTTAATTTGCTGCATACAAGAGCTAGATAAGCCTGAAGCTTCATTGGTAACAACCCATGTTCTTTGAATTATTTCCCAATATCCATTGTCACAATTTGCACCTATTTGAACATCAGAACTTTGAACATTTTGACCATTAGAACATCCTGCACTCTGAACTACATCAGCTATACCAATCAAGTTACCTTCAGTTGTTTTAACTTGAAGATCAGCTTCAATAATATTTATTTCAGATTCACCATTATTGGTCACTCTCAATAACCAAGTTGTATTTCCAGAGTCATTTGCGGGTTGGTTATACAAGCCAGAAAAACTTTGCTTTGGTCTAAAACTACCTATAAAGGCATTTTGAGTTTCTCTACAATGTACATCAGATCCAAACATTGAATATGCCAGTTCACCATTATTAGATAAACAAACATTGATGTTGTTTCCTCCACAAGAAGAACTAAACTCACCTAAATCCAATAGCAATAATGTGTCACCAGATGGAGCTGTTAAGTGTAAGTTTAGACCACCGATACTGTCTACATCAGCTTCAAAATTAAGCACGATATCATTTATATTACCAGCGATATCTGGCAATTCTAAAGGAAATGAAACTGGAATTCCATCATTAGCAACAGGGTTTCCTATGTCGCCTTCTAATACTCTATCTCTGTCAAAACCTCTAATAGCACTACCTGGAGCAATTGATCCTATTTCAGAACAAAACATTTCAACATCTGAACAATCAGATAAAATTGGCACTGATTTGTCCTCAGCTAATATTTGTCCCCAACAACTTAAGCCTGTTTGACCTGTAATTGTTACAGTATACAAACCAGGAGCATCTAATGTCAACTCACCAATTCCGCCATCGCTTTCGCCAGTATCATTGTTGTAAACATCAATACCAAATAAGTTAAAGCAGTAATCTCCTAGAAGAATCATATCTGGAGAAACCAAAGCTTCACAATTATTATTCAATGTCAAGTTGATTAAATCATTACAAGCCAAATTGTTTCTGCTTTCAATAACTTCTACATCAATTATACATTGACCAACAATACCAGATGCAGCTGACCTTAAATCAATTGTTAATGTGTGAAATCCAAATGGTATTGTATCATAAAGAATACCATCACCATAAGTAGCGCCTATCGCACTGTTAGCGATATCTCTACCTATAGTAGGGTAATTTTCGGCATCAAATTCAACTCCTGTGTCTAACCTGAATGTCAAATCCCAAGTATACGCTGATCCCGTACAATTTACAGCATCAATTTCAAAACCATTGAAATCCAATGACTTCAAACAGTTGTCATCGAGTGTATTTGGTGTCACTGTAATCTTAGATGGACATTCCCAATCAAATGTTGGATCTACCGTAATGGTGATTGTGTCAGAAGCCGTTTCACCAGAGGCAAAAGTAGCTGTAACCATATAGTCACCATCTAATAGAACATCATTAAAAATTAATTCAGGATTTCTTTCAGTAGAAGTCCAAGAATTAGGTCCAGCCCAGTTCCAAATAATATTAGAACCAGAAACTACAGTTGCGCCATCCATCGCAGTTGCTGTAAACACGACTTCAGTAGTCTCTTGTTCTGCACAATATTGGGTTCCATTAACTGGAGTATCAATAGTTACAGAAACTTGAGCTGCCAAATTCATGGTTGTGAAGAAACAAAAAGCCATGATAAGGCCAGTTTGCATTTTTTTCTTCATGCTTGAGTTAAAAAAGTTTCTCATGATTAAAAATTTTGTGTTCTTACGTTAGTATTATGTGTTTTTTCTAAAATTGTGTATTACGATTTTAACTTATTTAAATTTTCGTAATTTTTAAAAGATTGATTTACAGCATTTTATATATTAGCCCTACCTTATATTCAATCTTTTCGTAATACATTAAGTCTAAAGGGCAAACATTATACCAAATTGTAATATGTTTTATTATAAATTTCTAAATGGCCTTATAATTCAGAATTAAGAAGGAAGTATCATCAATTAATAAGGAATGATTAATAAGGAATATAAAAGGCTAGAATATTCAGTTATTCTGTGAAAAACACCAGTTATATTGAATTCATTGAAGCATTATTTGACATTGAAGCATTGTATTATTGAATTCATTGAAACAATGCTCAAAGAAATCCTTACTTTGTTTCATAAATCTCTGCTATTTGGAATCTAACAATCAAAAATGTCTCAATTGTAGTACTGAATTGGATCAAAACACCAAGTTTTGTCCCAATTGTGGACAATCAGTTAAGTTTAAAAACTTATCTATACGATTTGTCCTATCAACTTTTGTGGAAACATTTCTAAATTTCGATTCTAAATTAGTACATAGTTTCAAGGATATCTTGATCCCGAATGCTATTACAAAATCATTTATTGCTGGTAAAAGGAGTTATTACCTGCATCCATTTAGATTTTATTTCTTTTGCTTAATTGCCGGTTTTACATTATTGGCGTTGAACACAAGACATTTAAATATTAATGTAAAGCAAGCGGACATGGTTGGTAAATATGAGCAATATGCCATGATGGATACGCTCCATTTATCAAATAAGTCCTCATGTGAAAAGGCAGTTCTTGATTCTTTAAGAGAACATACTCCTAATAGGATTAAAAAACTGGCAGTTGATACTTTTATTGACTTTAAAGTAATGGGAACAGAGTTTAAAGATTATGGTATCAGTACTTATGATGCTTTTAAACTATCAGAAAAAGAATTAGATGAAAAATACAAAATCACAAAAAGATTAGATCGGTTAATAATTCACCAATTCGTAAGAATGCAGAAAGATCAGGGAGGCGTTTTAAAATCCGGAATCGCTAACATGCTGTGGGGAATTTTATTATTAACTGTATTTATGGCGCTTGTTTTAAGTGTATTATATATAAGGCATGGATCATATTTTGTTGAGCATCTACTTCATATTTCAAATTTTCATACTTTGGGCTTGTTGTTGATTTCTATACTATTACTGATCAACCTAATTTTTGATATACCCGATCCTGAGATCTATGCCAATTTTATAATTCTTGGTTCAATCGTCTACTTATTTACCTGCCTAAAAAGATACTACAATCAAGGATTTTGGGTAACCTTAATAAAAATGGGTGTTTTGGGATTTGGATACATTTTTGGAATTGCAATAATCCTTGTAATCATAGGTATATTTACATTCTTAATTTTATAAATATTATGTCGTCGTCTTACGAAACAGTTATAGGTTTAGAAATTCATGTACAACTCAATACAAAAAGCAAAGCGTTTTGTAGAGACACAAATCGTTTTGGTGACAATGCCAATACCAATATAAGTGAAGTCAGTTTGGCTCTACCAGGTACATTGCCTAATTTGAATAGATCACAGGTTCTATCTGCCATTAAATTGGGTGTATCACTAGATTGTGACATCAATAAAAATTCACGGTTTGATCGTAAGAATTATACCTATCCTGACTTACCTAAAGGCTATCAAATTACACAGGATCAAAAACCAATTTGCATTGGTGGACAGTTTACTTTTAAAACTGGAGAGAATTATAAAACCATCAGACTACACCATATTCATATGGAAGAAGATGCTGGAAAGTCAATTCATGATATAGACAAAACATTGACGTGCTTGGACTATAACCGAGCAGGCACTCCCCTACTGGAGGTTGTAACAGAACCTGACTTCAGATCTGGTCAAGAAGTATCAGACTTTATGAGTGCATTTCAAACCCTAATAAGATACATTGACATATCCGATGCCAATATGGAAGAAGGTTCTTTACGATGCGATTGCAATGTATCTGTAAGGACAGATGCCAATGCACCGTTAGGCACACGTGCAGAGGTCAAAAATGTAAATTCAAAAAAGTTTGCAAAACAAGCAATTGAATTTGAAGCCGAGAGGCAATGGGGAATCATAACAGCTGGAGGAGAAGTAATTCAAGAGACAAGACTTTTTGAAGCAGAAAGCGGTAAAACATATTCAATGCGAAAAAAAGAAGATGCACTTGATTATCGCTATTTTCCTGATCCTGATTTACAATCAATTATTATTGCAGATAAAGTCATTAAAAACATAAAAAATAGCATCGAGTTTCTACCATGGGAAGCAGAAAAAAATCTCAAAGATGATTATGGTATAACTCCGAAAGTCGCAGAGACAATCAGCCAAGACAAGTCGCTTGTTTACTTGTTTTTAGAAATGGTCAAGGATATTAAAAATAACAAATTGGTTTCTAATTTTATTGTCAATCAATTTATCACCATTCAGAATAAAATCACTAATGCTGATTACGGAATCAAAAGAGATGTTTTCACAAAAATGCTCATGCTTATAAATGATGATAAACTGAGCGCATCTACAGCTTATACTGTTTTAATTCCAATAATTTTAAAAACCAATGAAATCAACATTGAGCAAATCGCCAAAGACAATAATATTTTCTTAGAGTCAACTGGTATTGATTTGGGCGATGTATGTAAAGAAATCATGAATAAATTTCCGGATAAAGTAAAAGCATATCAAAATGGTAAAAAAGGTTTGATTGGCTTTTTTATGGGACAATTTATGAAAAGTGGTGGTAAAGGTCTAAATCCAAAAGATGTGCAAAAGGAATTTGAAAATCTACTTAACGAAAAGCCTGTTTAACTTGCTTTTTTCATGTGACCTACTATAGTTGAGCATCTTCATAAATACTTTATTATTGAAATAAGTAGTATATTGATTTGAAATTATATTTAAATACCATGATTAATCCTGACAATTTAACGAAGCGGTATTATAAGATAGGTGAAGTTGCCAAAATTTTTAATGTAGCCACTTCCTTAATAAGATATTGGGAAGGTGAGTTTCCACAATTACATCCATTAAAAAATAGCAGTGGCGTGCGTCGATATACAAAAGAAGATGTCATCTTGTTTGGACATATTTATGACCTTGTTAAAGTGAAAGGTTACAAAATTGATGGCGCAAAAAAATCCCTAAAAGACAAAAGACTTGTTAATAAAATAAAGAACTCTGGTTCTGAAGAGTCTGACTTGCACAAGTTAAAATATGAATTGGAAGATATCAGAAAAGGATTACTAAACCTAAGATTTCAAATTCAAAAAGTCAAACTGAAGTCTGATGAAATGGATCTTGATAGTAAGGAACTATAGCCCTGCCAGATCTAACCCTATACAGAGCCTATCTAAGTGGGTTAAAAAAGAACAAAACATCCCCTAAAGAACATCAAACATCCAAACATATCATATAATTTAAATATCTTTCCTCCGTTTTAAAAGATGTATGGAAATATTTAATACAAAAAAGGTTTTACTTATAGCTCAACTGGTGATTTACATATCACTTTGCCAACTTTTAAGAAGTCAAAATCGACCTGACTTCACTAAAATGTCTTCTAATACTACAACCTCCTCATCTGCGCAAACTGATATTCCACTAGAAAAGGCTTATGTTAAATATTTTGAGCTTAAAGATATTGAAGCAGAATTCGAGTTTAGCGATACAACCCTTCTTAAATTTGAAATATTTGGTAGACACAGAAGTTTTGATACGGCCGCTTTTAACCTAGGAAATTATGGTTCTGCCCACAAAAAAATAATCTATAGAAACGATAGAGATATTTATACAGATATCGGATATCATCAATACGATCTTCACAAGCTAAAACTCCAGGATTTAAAATATTATAAAATCAACAGAGCATACAATGATCTATATTTTTCTCCACTAAGCGGCCAGCAAAATTTTGAAGTTAAGGCAAAGTTCAGTAAAAACTTTGCAAACGATGTTAACCTTTCAATTGATTATGAACGAATCAAACAAGAAGGATTCTATCCAGATCAAAATACTAAAATGACTAGATTGGGAATTGGAATATGGAAACATAATGAAGAAAAAAATCACGATATTTTCATTAGTTTCTTGGCCAACAATTTTAATGAAGAACACAATGGAGGAATAGATAGTGCATACAATCTCAATACTCTGTTGCCTGGTACTACATTTCGAAATCCAAGAAACACAGCTGATATAAATCTATCTGGAAGTTCAAAAACAAGACACCAGCAATTTACATATGGTATTGATAATTTTTGGGCCATCAAAAACAACAAGTTTAAAATGCATCATCAAATTTCATTTGAACATGGTTACTATCAAATGGGTGATGATGATGTGGGTACTACCTCTGACTCTCTAGTTTATTTGTCCTACCTAAATGACTCAAGAGGCATTAGGTCTGTCAATTCTTTTGGTAGATTATCAAATCAATTAGATATTGGACTTGATGTAAAAAACTTTGATCTCACACTTGGCTTCAAGTATAAACTGTTAAAATATAACAACACCATTGATTCAGAATTAACAAATGACTTGGGTGTCTTTGCAGATTTACAATTAGAATTAGGTAAAGTAAGTACCCTCAATGGTTTTGCTGAATTGGGTATTGGAGAAAACGCTGGAAACTTTCAATTGAAGGGAAACATTTTAATAAAACCACTTCTAAATATTCACTTAAATGCATATGCGAATTTGCTTCGCTACGATCCTTCAATAATCCAAAACTCATTTGTTTCTACGGAGCAATATGTATATCAAAATGAATTCACAAAAGCAAATACAGCTCACGTAGGTGGCAACATAAATTTTAAAAAACTGGGCATTCTTTTAGAAGCAAACACAGGATTAATTGACAAAGCCATTTACAACAATAAGGAATCAGTTCCAATGCAATTGGATGGATCAACAGAATACTTTCAAGCCATTGTAAAACAAAATCTTTTCTGGAAGTTTATTGGTTTAGAAAATTCAGCTATATATCAGACATTTACCGACAACATTTACCAAATGCCTAAAATATATTCCCAGCACAATTTGTATTTGCAAAGTCGGTTATTTAAAAAGCGATTACTAGCCAAAATTGGAATTCTATTTTACTACACAAAATATGATGGTTTCTTAAAATTTCAACCTGCCAGTGGCAGCTTTTATCCTACGAGTGATATAATAGAAGATTTTCCTTATGCTGAAGTGTATGGTGTATTTCAAGTGGATGCCTTTCGAATATTTTTCAAATACAACAATGCTGTTGATGCATTTCGAAAAGAGGTTCATTATAATATCGTTGACTACCCACAATATGATGCAAGATTCAGAATGGGCGTTAGGTGGATAATTTCTGATTGATATTACAAAACCAAGAGATAGGCTGGTAGCCTTCGCTTTGCCAAGGAGGAATGTCAATGACCACACAATAGGCGTCACGCATCTTTCGATCCCTACAAATGAACAATCACAATAAAAAAAATAAGGAAGAGGTGCGCACACCTCTTCCTTATTTTTTTATGTTAGAATTGATTTCGTATAAAACGACAATAAACAAATCTTTTACAATTGGTAATTTGGCTCTAACTTATTCTCGGATTGATCACTATAATAATCTGTAATTATTTTAACAATCTCTTCTGGAGAATCTACAATTGGAATCAACTCTAAATCTTTTGCAGCAATATTACCAAACTCACCCAAAACTGTTGTTTTAACCCAATCGATTAATCCTGTCCAAAATTCCTTTCCAACCAAAATAATTGGTACGTTGGAAATCTTATCTGTTTGAATCAAAGTAAGCGTTTCAAACAATTCATCAAGAGTTCCAAATCCACCTGGCATAACCACAAAAGCCTGTGAATATTTTACAAACATAACTTTTCTTACAAAAAAGTATCTGTGATCTATATTTTTATCTGGGTCAATATATTGATTGCCAGATTGCTCAAATGGCAGTTCAATATTTAGTCCAATAGACAATCCATTTTCCAAATAAGCACCTTTATTGGCAGCTTCCATAATACCAGGACCTCCACCACTTATAACACCAAATCCTTCACTAGATAAGCGCTGAGCAATATCGACAGTCAATTGATAATATTTATTGTCTGGTTTTGTTCTTGCTGATCCAAATATTGAGATACAAGGTCCCATTCTATTCATTTTCTCAAAACCATCTACAAATTCTGCAATTACTTTAAACATGGTCCAAGAGTTTTCACCCTTAATTTCTGACCATTGTTTTGCTCCTTTTTTCTTATCGCTCATAAGTTTTCTTTTTTACATAGACAATCCCTTGATGTACTTAGAACCATCAAGGGATTTGTCACTTTATCTAATAAATTCAAATATTGGCTATGCCAGTACTCCTTTATATTTTTCAAATTCTTTTTCTAAGTAATTTCGCATTTCTGCAAAACTGCTAAATCTATCAAAAAGATCTTGTAAGTTGTCTCTTCGATTACTCACAGAAACAGCATAATCTACAACATCTTTTTTGGTAACCTTGTCTTTACTTAAGATTATTAGCCTTTCAACAACGTTGCGAAGCTCTCTAATATTACCTGTCCAGTTGATGGATTGCAATTCTTTTATTGCTTTAGGCTCTATTTCTTTAGCAGGAACACCATACTCTTTACAGATTTGATCGTTAAAATGTTCAACCAGGTCAGGAATATCCGATCTTCTATCATTTAATGAAGGAACATGCATTATGATTACAGCCAATCTGTGGAAAAGATCTTCTCTGAAGTTTCCTTTAGCAATTTCCTTTCTTAAATCTTTATTTGTGGCCGCAACAATTCTAACATCGACAGAAATTTGCTTTTCCCCACCAACTCTCATAATTCGACTTTCTTGCAGTACTCTCAATACTTTGGCTTGAGCACTTAAACTCATATCACCAACCTCATCAAGAAACAATGTCCCTTTATGAGCCAGTTCAAATTTTCCTATTCTTTGTTTGTGAGCGGAAGTAAATGATCCTTTCTCATGCCCAAATAGTTCTGATTCTATCAATTCTGATGGAATAGCAGCACAGTTGACTTCAATCATAGGTCCTGAATTCCTTCCACTCTTTTCATGCAACCACCTAGCAACCAATTCCTTACCTGTTCCATTTGGACCTTGAACCAAAACACGTGCATCCGTTGGTGCAACCTTTGCAATGGTTTCTTTGATCATATTTATTTCAGGAGAAGAACCTACTATTTGAGTCACATTAGATTTTTTTACTCTTTTTTGAAGTGTTTTCTTCTGCACAATTAGAGTAGATTTATCTAACGCATTTCGCACCGTAATCAACAATCTGTTTAGATCCGGCGGTTTCGATAAAAAGTCGAAAGCTCCTTTTTTTACGGCTTCAACAGCAGTATCGATATCACCATGACCACTTATCATAATAACTGGAATGTCTGGATATAAATCTTGGAGTCTATCAATAGCATCCATTCCATCCATTTTAGGCATCTTGATATCCATGATTATAACATCAAATTTATCTTGCTTAACTTTAACCAAGCAAGTCAGGCCGTCTTCAGCCTCTTCAACATCATACTTTTCAAATTCAAGAATATCTTTTAATGTTCTTCGAATACTTCTGTCGTCATCGACTATCAGGATCTTAGCCATAGTTTACTTTCTATTTATATGAACCGCTAAGATACATTAAAATATTTTATAATGTATAATAGATTGTAAATATGTTTATTACAAATTATGAATAAATTTAATATGAAGTACCTTTTAGCATTCTTGCATATCAAATTCTAGCTATAAACAGGCATTTTAAACGTTTAAAATAGACATGGCATGTCTTAAGACATGCCATGTCCTGGCAAAACCTTGTCAATCTCACCTTAAATACCTTACTTTCTTAACTGTTAGTCATTAACTAGAGCTAGACATAATAGCCAAATACGACATCAAACCAACACCAACTTTCAATGCCTTTTCATCAATATCGAAGGTAGAAGTGTGCACTGGTGAAGTTATTCCCTTGGCAATATTTCCAGTACCCAGTCTGTAAAAACAAGCTGGCATCATCTGAGAAAAGTATGAAAAATCTTCCGCTGTCATTCGTTTATCAAGCAAAACAACATTCTTCGAACCCAAAAAATCGCGGGCATGGCCAATTGATTCCTCAGTCAGTGGAATATTGTTGTATAATGTTGGATAACCATACTTAATATTGACCTTACATTTTGCACCATAAGCTTTAACCGTACTTTTAACCATGTCCTTTATTACACTATGCAAATGCTTACGATTATCCTCATCCATGGTCCGCATCGTGCCTAAAATATGCACTTTTTCTGGAATCACATTCGTAGCGCCGCCATCTGAAAATATCTTTCCAAAACTCAATACTGTCGGGATTTTAGGATCAGAATAACGAGAAACAACCGTATGTAATGCTGTGATCACTTGAGATGCCACCAATATTGTATCAATAAAATTGCTTGGTAAAGCTGCATGACCTCCCTTTCCTATTATTTCTAAATATATCTCATCCGCACTTGCCATATATTCACCAGCATGAAAACCCACTTTTCCCACTTCCAATGGAGGATGTACATGTTGAGCAAGAATTTTAGAATTCTTTACATTCGAAATCGCACCATCTTTAATCATAATGGATGCACCTCCCGGTAGTTTTTCCTCGCCCGGCTGGAAAATAATTTTGATCGTGCCCTTTATATGCTTCTTAAACTTATTTAACACCAATGCACTTCCCAATACACAAGTTGTATGAACGTCATGACCACAAGCATGCATAACACCTTCAACCGATGATTTGTAAGGTACATTATTAGCCTCTTTAATAGGCAATGCATCCATATCTCCTCTCAAATAAATTGTCTTGCCTTTTTGTTCACCTTTAATTTCGGCAACTATACCATACACACAATACCCAGATGTATATTTGATGTCATGGTCATCCAAAATATTCTTTACAAATGCACTGGTATTTTTTTCTTTAAAAGAGAGTTCAGGGTTCGCATGAATATGTCTACGAACTTGCACCAATTGCTTGAAAAGTGAATTGACTTCTTTCTTTATATTTTTCTTTAAATCTGCTTGACTCATGATTAATATTACTTTATAAATGTAAATCTACTGATAAATAAATAACACGCATTTCGAATTCGAATATTATAAATGCGTTTCTAACCCAATAAAACTAAAAGGCTATTCGAAAAAATATAAAAAGAGGTTTTGCATAGTTATAAATTATAATAAATACTTATTTTTAGTCATGCTATATATAAAAAATTAGTATCAATAATAACTATGACGGCAAGTGACTATCTCTCTAAACATTTTTTCCTGCTCTGTATTCTTTTCACCGCCTTGTTGATATTATCATGTCAAGAAGAGTCCGTCAAGCCAGAAGGAGTAATTAAGAATGCTAAAAGCAATATTCAATTACAAAAACTTACTCCTCAAGAAACTGGAATAAATTTTTCAAACAGAATAAAAGAAAATTCAAAATTGCATGCCTTCATTTGGAATTTCATTTACCAAGGTGCGGGCGTTGCGATTGGGGATATCAACAATGACAATCTACCAGATATTTATTTCTCTGGGAATATGGTGAGTGATAAGTTATATCTCAATAAAGGCAATTTTAAATTTGAAGACATCAGTTTATCTTCAGGTATTCAAGATAAATTATGGTCAACCGGAGTGACTATGGTCGACGTAAATTCGGATGGACTATTGGATATCTATGTTTGTAAGAATTTCTTTCTTCTTCAAAAAGGGGTGAGAACAAATAAACTATTTATTAACAATGGAGACTTGACATTCACAGAACAAGCTAAAGATTACGGATTAGATGATGCAGGCTATTCTATACAAAGTCAATTTTTTGATGCGGACAATGATGGCGATCTTGACATGTATCTCGTCAATCAACCTATGGATCAATATGCAGCACAATATGCCAAACCAGAAACTGTAAAAAAGTTACCTTTTTCAGATAAATTTTTTATAAATGAGAATGGAAAATATAAAGACGTAACATATAAAAAAAATCTTTTAAACAAAAGCTACGGACTTAGTGCTATTGCTAGTGATTTTAATAAAAACGGAAACATTGATCTGTACTTGTGTAATGACTATGACAATGGTGACAAATTCTATATGAATAATGGAAATGCCACATTTAAAAATGAAATTTCTGAACGCATTGACCATAGTTCATATTACAGCATGGGCTCTGACGCTGCTGACATAAACAATGATGGCCTATTGGATTTCATAACATTGGACATGGCATTTAATAGTCATTACAGATCCAAGACAAATATGAAATCCATGCAACCTGAAAAATTCTGGTCGCTTGTTGACGAAGGAAATTATTATCAATACCCAGTCAACAATTTACATGTCAACAATGGACAAGGTTATTTTTCAGAAATCGCACACTTTCTTAATATAAGTCATACCGATTGGAGTTGGTCTCCCTTGTTTGTAGATTTGGATTCGGACTCTAACAATGATCTACTCATTTCCAATGGATTGTTACGTGATCTAAGAAATAATGATTTTATAAATACCAATCTGCAAAATGGAAAATTCGAAGTCAATCAAAGCAATTATCAATCTGTACTAAATACAATTCCTTCTACACCGGTTGCTAATTTTTTATATCAAAACAATGGTCATCTTAATTTTAAAAACGAAACAAATAGTTCTGGATTCTACGAAAAAACATTCTCGTCTGGAATGGCTTATGCTGACCTAGATGGTGATGGAGATATGGACATTGTAATTAACAATACAAATGCCCAAGCATCAATATTTAAAAACCAAAGTCAACATAAAAACTACATCAATATAAAGCTGAAAGGCTCAGATAAAAACACATCTGCAATCGGAGCAACAATAGAGTTATTCAGTGGCGATTTACATCAAATTGCATCTACAAACAATGCAAGAGGCTACATGTCCTCTTCTGAAATGATAACGCACTTTGGATTAAACAATCGAAATAGAGTTGATTCCATTGTTATAAATTGGAACAATCTCCAAAGTACATCAATAATTAATCCAGCTATCAACCAAAAAATAATTGTTGATTTTAAAAAAGAAAGCAAAAGGAAGAGAAGGATAACAACAACAAAAACAAACAGCTCTGGTACTTTATCAATTCCTTACACACACCAAGAAAATCAATTTGATGATTATAAAAAGCAAGTTTTACTCCCGCATAAACTATCTACAAACGGTCCATTTATCACGAAGGCTGATTTCAACAAAGATGGTTTAGTTGATCTATTCTTTGGAGGAGCAGCAAATCAATCTTCAGAGTTGTTCATCCAAAATAAAAAAGGTGAATTTACCCTTAGCTCTCAACCTGTTTTTAAAAACCATCGAAAACATGAAGATCTCATGTCAGTAGCATTTGATCTAGAAAATGATGGAGACCTTGACATCTATGTGGTGAGTGGAGGAGGCGAGTTTGATGAAGATTCCAAAAACAATATTGATAGAATTTACATTAATAATGGCAGTGGTCATTTCTCTAACTATAAAGGAAATTTATCTTTTACAAATTTTGATGGCCAATGTGTTGTCACGGGAGACTTTAACAATGATAGCTATGAAGATATCTTCATAGGAGGCAGATCAAAACCAGGTGAGTATCCAAATGCGTCACCTTCAAAAATAGTGATTAATAATGCTGGTATTTTATCTGATCAATCATCACAGTGGAATACCTCACTTAAATCATTGGGCATGGTAACTGATGCACAAGCAAGGGACTTTGACCAAGATGGAGATTTAGACATCATTGTGGTTGGAGAATGGATGGCACCTACTATCTTGATCAATACTGATGGTAAATTCGAAATCAAACCACTGATATCAGACCAAAATTTAAATGGCTGGCATTGGTCTATTGACAGTGGTGACTTTGATTCTGATGGCGATCAAGATCTTGTCATTGGTAATCTTGGACTCAATAACAAATTCAAAGCTTCACCTAAAAAAACATTTCAAATTTTCGCAGGTGATCTTGACGACAATGGTGATCATGATGTGGTATTGGCAAAAATGTTTAGAGACAAATTAATTCCTGTCAGAGGTAAAGAATGCTCTACACAAGAAATGCCTTTTGTAAGTGAAAAATTTAAAACATACGATGCATTTGCCAGAGCTACATTAATAGATATTTATACCCCAGAAAAACTTTCAACGGCTTTTAATAAAACCATTGAAAATTTCCAACATTTATATATTGAAAACCTTGGTGGTAATTCTTTTAAGGTGGATGCACTTCCGCATATGACACAAATTGGAACGATTAAAGATTTTATAGTTCAAGATTTTAATGGCGATGGTAACTTGGATTTTCTTTATGGGGGTAATCATTATTCCACAGAAGTTGAAACCGTCAGATATGATGCCAACAAAGGTGGATTGTGCTTAGGCGATGGCAAAGGAAAATTCACTTCAGTGGCTTTAAAAAATTCTGATTTGTACCTGAGAGGTGACGTGAGAGATTTAGAAATCATCAATATAAAAAGACAGAATTACGTTATTGCCACTGTTAATAATGATAAGCTCATAACGCAAAAAATACCTGACTCAATCCTTAGAAAATAGATTCTTAAATATCTGTTCTACCTCAGTCCAAACGTTATAATTCCTAGCGTAAAATATATTATTCTGATGCGCATCCAAGGAATCGTTTTTCTTCCATTCATTAAAAGAAAAAATGCCACGTTTCAATAAAGGCAATTTACTAATTTTCGAATCTGTAACATCAAACCCAATCCACGTTTTATTATTTAAGAAAACTGAAAAAATGCTACTGAAAACCTTCCCTTTGTTTTGTATAAAAAAAATGGCAATTGGGAAAAGTAAAAACAAGAAAAAAGAAGCTCCAAGATCAACCAACCTTTTAATTCGACGATGTACCTTTTGATTGATCTTCAAATTAATATTTAATGTATACCACTCACCTACTCTGTCCTTTGAGTTACTGCCTAAAATACTAGAATTGTCATCACTTGCAATTTTAAAAGAGATGTCTTGATTAAGTTGAGCAATGGTTGAAAATATTTTTTCTACCTGGATATCCTTAGTACAAAATATCAACTCATTCAAATCTCTTGATTCCACAATCTTATTTAGATTCTCTAAACTTCCCAATGAAGTTGTACTAAATTCCTTATTGAATATTCTGCCAAGCAACTGAGAATTCTCACCCAGTGAATTTATAACATCTGTAATT
Source organism: uncultured Saprospiraceae bacterium (assembly GCA_905480605.1). Taxonomy (GTDB): domain Bacteria; phylum Bacteroidota; class Bacteroidia; order Chitinophagales; family Saprospiraceae; genus RFSX01. The sequence goes on from CAJQRD010000072.1 coordinate 54,832, forward strand.
CTAGAATATGAATCTTCAGAACCAACTATTGCTATTCGCCTTTCACCTTCGACATTGAACTTCCATTTCCCATAAAGTAATTTGTGGTAACAGCACCTTGTGAAAAACAAAACGAAAGGAGTAAATAAAGTTAGACCTACAAGCACAATTCTTGAGTATCGCCATTCAAGGGGGTATATTGCATAGATCGACAAAACCACAAATACGCTGAAAATAAAATTGATCACCAATTGATTAAATTTATATTTTTTATCGTAGTGACCAAACAAATAATAAATCGAAACAATTGCTGTAATGCTTAAAAGTGCGCTAAAAACGACTGGTGCATCATCATAATAATTTGCATTATTATAATAAAAGTGTCCCCATAATAATTGCAGCAATTTTGAAGCGCCAAATAATATTGAAAGATCTAAAAGAGGCCTTAATATTTTTTGAAGTATGCTTTTAGAAACTGCCGCCAATGCAGTAAAAATGATTCCAATATTTAAAATCAAACTCCACATCCATCCTTTTCCACTATGTCGCTTCGATGCATAAATTGACATTGCACCATAGAAGTTCTTCAAATATGGAATACTGTTTTTCTTTGTAGATTCTCCTTTAAAATGGATGATGCTTGTATGAGGAAGATAAACAATCTTCTTGCCCAACTGTCTTATTTGATAACTCATTTCAATATCCTCACCGTACATAAAGTAATCTTCATCAAAACCCTTGATTTGATCCAATATATTTCTGGACAAGAACATAAATGCTCCAGTTAAAACATCAACTTCATGCACTTCATCATTTGACAAATGCCCCATGTAGTAAGAATTAAAAATGGATGATTTATCAAACACTTTCGAGAAACCCAAAATTTTAGACAGTGATGCCATTGGAGTTGGAAAACCTCTTTTCGATTCTGGTAAAAACTGACCAGATCCGTCAAGCATTTTTACACCGATAGCACCGATATCATTATGAGATTTATAATAATCCAAGCAGACTTCTAATGTCGACTCTTCAATAATAGTATCTGGATTAAGTATCAAAACAAACTCACCGCTTGCTTTTTGAAAACCTTGGTTATTGGCTTTTGAGAACCCAACATTTTCAGCATTGTGAATAAGAATGACACTTTCAAACTCATTGCGGATCATTGCTACCGAACCATCTTGAGAATTGTTATCCACAACAATAACTTCCAGTTCAGCAGATATCTTAGATTTATAGATAGATTGCAAGCATTGCCTGATAAAGTACTTGACATTATAATTAACGATGACAATGCTTATCCTAGTCATGAGTGGTTTTCCTTCTTGTATAGTCTATTGGCAAATCTAGCCAATTATGCTTTATCTCTTACAAACGCTATACCGACATTGAATTATTGTACTCAGTTCTGCTGTGAATAGAACGCCCGAGGGTCAATTCATCTGCGTATTCAAGTTCCCCACCAAATGAAACACCTCTGGCAATGGTTGAAATTGAAACTGCATTGTCTATTAATTTTGAAACGTAATAGATCGTTGTATCTCCTTCAATTGTCGGACTTATCGCCATGATAAGTTCATCAATTTCCTGATTTTTGAGTCGATCCACTAAGCTGTAAATATTCAAATCTTCTGGGCCAATACCTTCAAGTGGAGAAATAACACCACCCAAAATATGGTAAACACCACTAAACTGCATGGTATTTTCAATAGCCATCACATCTTTTACAGATTCAACAACGCATATGATCTTTTTATTTCTCGCAGGATCAAAGCAAATATTACAAATATTGGTATCTGAGTAATTATGGCATTTTTCACAAACTTTCAGTTCATTTTGCAGAGCTTCAATCGCATCAATTAACCTTTTTTTCTTCTCTCCTTTGTTATCGGCCAAATGCAAAACCAGTCTTAAAGCTGATTTTTTACCGATACTAGGTAGGGCACTCATTGCTTCTACTGCCTTTTCAAGCGTTTTTGATGAAAATTTCATGAGCCAAAAATAGGAAATTGGTACTTAATACTTTGAATTAACTCCTATCTTATTATACTAATTGTTAATATAATGCCATTTAAAGGGAAATATTGATAATAAATCTCATTTAAATACCCAACTTAGCAGTAAATAGACTGATAATTTTAACAAAGCGCATTACATTTGTGACTTACAAAAAATTGATATGGCTGAAGTAATTAGAATGCCGAGATTAAGTGATACGATGGAAGAAGGAAATATCGTAGGCTGGCAGAAAAAAGTAGGAGATAACGTTGCACCTGGAGATATCCTTGCAGAAGTTGAAACAGATAAAGCCACCATGGAACTTGAGAGTTTCAATGATGGTGTATTATTATATATTGGAGTTGAACAAGGACCAGTTGCTGTGGAAGGAGTGATTGCAATAATCGGAAATGCCGGAGAGGATATTTCTGAACTATTGAAACAAGTAGCCAATGAAAATGGTGGAGGTAGTTCTAACGGCTCACCAGAAGCTCCTGCTCAAGAAGTAAAAGCTGAACCTATCAAAGCTCCTAGTCCTGCACCAAGTCCGAAAGCTACCCCGGCACCAGTTGCAGCGCCGATATCAAGTGATGGCAGATTAAAAGCATCTCCTTTAGCTAAGAAGATGGCTGAAGATAGTGGTATTGATTTGGCACGAATTAGCGGATCAGGAGAAAGTGGAAGAATTATAAAAAGAGACATTGATGATGCTATTAAAAATGGGGTTCCTTCTACAAGTAACGGATCTGCATCTCCAATAGCACTTCAATCAAATTTAAATGAAGATCTGTATGGCGACAAACCTCTTTCTCAAATGAGAAAAGTAATTGCCAAAAGGTTAGGCCAAAGTAAATTTACTGCACCACATTTCTATTTGACTATAGAGATCAATATGGGCAATGCTATAGCTGCGAGAAAAGTTATAAATGAAGACGCTGAAGTAAGAATATCGTTTAATGATATGGTTGTTAAAGCCAGTGCAGCATCATTGAGAAAACATCCAGCTATAAATTCTTCTTGGTATGATGATAAAATCACTTATCATAGAGATATCAACATAGGTGTAGCCGTAGCTATAGACGAAGGACTAATGGTTCCAGTGGTGAGAAACTGTGATCTTAAATCTATGACTATGATCAAAAGTGAAATAAAAGTATTGGCTGGAAAAGCAAGAGATAGAAAACTTTCTCCTGATGAAATGTCAGGCAATACATTTACGATAAGTAATCTTGGAATGTTTGACATTGAAGAATTTACTGCAATTATCAATCCACCTGATGCTTGTATTTTAGCAGTTGGTTCAATCGTTGAAAAACCAATTGTTAAAGACAGTCAAATCGTTGTTGGAAATATGATGAAAGTTACATTGTCTTGTGATCACAGAGTTGTAGACGGTGCTAAAGGAGCTGCTTTCTTACAAACCTTGAAAGCATTCTTAGAGAATCCAGTAAAATTATTGGCTTAAATTCTAAGAAGCAAAATTGTAATAAAATAAAACGAGTAGTGGGCAATGTCGGCTACTCGTATTTTTTTTTAAATGTTCATCTCAAAAAAAAGCATTCCCTCCTATATCTCTCTTATAAAAAAAGAGGAAGAATATTACATCTCCCTCTTTCAATTATTATTCTACCTTTTCGGAGTTTCCTTTTTTATTCTAGTAACCTGAAGTTTTATTTCCTTTGTAAAAATCTGGTTTAGCAGCACCTGATTGAATGGCTCTGTTAGCCCCCTCTGGAGCAATCATATCAAAATCGTTGATTTCACACGTTCTAAATTCTACACGTCTATTCATAAAGTGATGTGCTTCTGACCTAGGTAACAACACCATTGGATTTTCTTCACCACCGTACATCAACTTAATTCTACTTCGATCGATTTTATAAGTATCAGTCAAGTAATCAACAGCTGCTTTAGCTCTTAAATATGACAACACTTTGTTGTAATCATTAGTACTTCTTGTATCTGTATGACCTTGAGCAACAACACAAACATCAGGGCATTTTTTCATTACCTGAGCAACATTGTGCAAGTGACTGTAGTATTCTCGTTTTATTTTAGACTTGTTTAAATCGTAGTGAATCATTGGTAAGAACCAATCACCACATCCTGAAGTCACAATGTTACCACCAGATCCATATGTAGAATTGGATCCAGGGCTTCCACCTGGGTTATTTCTAGCATTTGCATAACCTCCTCCTTTGCCATATTTTGGTGAAGGAGTATTAGATGTTTTAAAAATTTCAGTCCTATAATTATTAAGAGTAGTATTTATTGATGCAGGTATAAATCCGCTTTCAATTACATCATTACCAGAAGTAACAATCTCACCTTTATCATTTACAGGTACTTTAGTTTTACTTGTAGTGCCATCAGACTCTCTAACCGTTTTGATAGCTTCGTCGCTCGCTACAAAATTACCATCACTATCAACTGGAAGTGTCAAAACATAACCAGTTCCGTCTGCATTAACAACAGTTTTGCTAGCATCTTTTGCAGCCACAAAATTTCCTTTACTGTCTACAGGTAAGGTTACAACGTACCCAGATCCATCATCATTAAGAAATGTTTTTGTAGCTCCTCTTGTAGCCTTAAAGTCACCGTTAGAATCAACAGGTAGTGTTACAACATATTGTGATCCATCGGAATCAGTCACAACTTTATTCGCTTTATCTGATGGCAAAAATTCTCCATTTGCATCCACTGGAGAAGTTAGAATATATGCATCACCATTTCTTTGTGTACCAGTTCTAATAGCTCTATCTGTAGCCACAAAATTACCTTCTTCATCTACTGGAAGAACTACATCGTATGTAAAACCGTCAGGTTTCGTAACAACTTTAGTTGCTCTATCTGTTTCAATAATATTTCCAACATTGTCAGTCGGGATTGTTACGACGTAAGATAAACCGTCAGAACTTTCTCCTTCTATAGTTTTAGTTGGGCCAGTATAATCATCAGATCCAACACCGCCGTTGGTGAATACATAAGCATAAGAAGTTTTGAATTTCTCCAACCTAATATCCATTAATTTATCAATATCTTCTTCTTTTATGAATCCGTCATCACATTGTGCGATCCCGTATTCATCAATTTGACATCCTGGTCTTGAGAATGGTTCTCTATCTTCGCAATCTGCAATTCCATCACCGTCACTATCAAGTAAAATACCTCTTGTATCAACAGGACAATCTTCAGGAGTATCCAATTCTTGATCTATAATATCTATAACACCATCATTATCTTCATCCACCAAGTCAATTTGTGTTTGATTTTTAGCAATAGCCAAGTCATTGAAAGCTTGATCTAAAGGATTAACCCAATACAATGGCTCAGTTACTTTTTTAAAGTTTCCAATATTGATGCCTATTCTTACATTGGTGTAATGTCCAACATCAAGATTGTTGGATTGATCTGCAGACGTTCTAAACTTTAAGCCGTCTAGATAATCATTATCAGAAATAAATACTTGATGTTCTATTCCTATATTAATTCTCTTGTTTATTTTTCTAGAGAAACCAACCATTGGAATAAAAATAATTTGTACATTCAGATCATCACCAATACGAAATATTCCATCTTTTTGAAAGCCTTTAGTTTCGTAAGTACCATCATATATGTCCCTCAACTTTCCTTCAATTTCTGATCTTCCAGCTGAAGAATTAAACTTATCTCTTGTCCATCCAACTTGGTTTATAATGTTTTCATAAGGAGCATTATCAGCACCTAATAGATCAAGCATAGCTTCGTGTGTATCTACGCCGACCCCTACACCCATATAAATATTCCACTTATTACGCTCTTTGTGAAATAGTAGATTTCCAATATTAAGGATAGCTGATATATCCGCAGAAATATATCTTGTTTCATATGAAGGAAACCATACACCAGGGCCACCTGTATTTGGGTCATAGGCAGTAAATACATTTTCAACCAATCCACCACCAATTCCATTAGCATTTTCAACATTTCGATGAAAAGCAGGTTCCTTTTTAATTCCACGTGTCATTCCATAAAAGACTGAACCTCGTAAAGAAAGCACATAATTAAATGCTTTTCTTAAGTGTAATCCAACACCCCAGCCACCAGGAATATCCCTATTGATATCACCATCTATTAGAAAATGTCCAAAGTGCAATCCAAATTCCCATGAATGCTTAGGTTTAGATGAGTATTTATAATCACCCATTCGCCAGCTTTTATTTTGCTCTTCATCGACAGTCATTTCATCTGTGATATGTGGAGTTGTCCACGTATCATAAATCTCTTCCTCTTCTTCTTCCAAAATTAATTCTGGATCTCCAGATTCTGGATTCTCTTGGCAAAAGAGTATCAGAGGGCACAGGCAAAGTAAAAATGCCAAAATTCTCAACTTTGAGACCATAAGGCTTAAATTGTAGTTATACATATATATATTTCTCTATATACCTTGCTAAAACTCAAGGAAACAATACATCTTGAGATAACTATTGTAAAATTAATAAAATATATTATAAAAAATTGCAATATTTAAACTATTTATTTTCAGGATAATAGTATTTTTGCGTAACACACTTAAATCTATTATCGATGAATATTACGTGGTATGACAAAAACAATGACATTTATAGTCCAGAAGTGGCGCCAAATTGTCAATTCCTTAAAAAGTTGATTTCATTTGATGCAGACGCTGTTCAAAACGTCATTAATATCATTTTTAGTGAGCAAAAATTCTTGGATATTTTCATGAAAAACGCCCAAGGAATGAGTAATGTCTTTGATAAACTTAATATCCGAATTGGCTTAGTAAACAAGTCAGATCAAACTGAGTATATTGAAAGTACTACGGTAGATTCAAGTGTCATTTTTATAGGAAATGACGACGATGAGAATAAGTATTTATCCATCTTCAACAATAGAGCTTGTATCGTCTCAAATAGCTGTCATTCAAGTATTTCAACAATTGGATACCAAAGACACCTTTCAAATGAAGTCAATACAAATTCAATTTCTTTAAGTGAATTAAGAGAGGATTTTAGTGCCGCTGAATCTAAAATGAGAGCAGTAAGGTCAATCTTCTTTAAGAAAAGTGCAGTTAAAAAGCAAGACAGTTATTCTCAAAGATCTAGAATTACAGGTATCGACATCTACGAATGTTGTCAATTAATTAGATATGCAGGTTTATCCTCAGAACTTGATTTCTTCTTTATTAATGCTGAAGAGGAATCGGGAAATGAAAATATTTGGGATTTTATCACCACATCGATTTGGTATTATTTAGAAGGAAAAACACATAAAAACATTGATGATAAAGCAGAAAACAAGAAAATTTATCTTGTAGATTGCGAATTTTTCGATGATGCTATAGTTTTTATTAAATCTGAAATAACAAACCGTTGGTGGTTCAAACACCCAATATCAGAAATGCAAGTGCCTTGTTCAGAAAATGACTATAATTCCCTAAGAGTTGGTCAAATCCCTGATTTAATGTCTGCTCAATTGTTTGTTGAAGGTGAAACAATCGCTGTAAAAGGAAGCTAGGATTTCAAGAGCATCACATCAAAATTAATCTATCCTATAAAACACTGATCGATCAATCGCTCAAGTTGAATTGACCGAGATGCTTTTAATAGTACAATAGAGTGATCTAATATGTCTTTCGATTCTTTGATATGCTTGATCAATGAGTCAACATTTTCGAAAGACGTTACTGAGTTATTTTCAATCTTCGAAAAAATTTCTCCAACTATATAGATTTGATGCCATGAAAGCGTCGAGGTGATGTCTAATACCTCTTCATGAAACTCAATCTCGTCTTTACCCAATTCTTTCATATCACCCAAAATCAAAACCTTTTTCAGATTAGTTTTAATTTTACCGAAACTTTGAATACTCAGTTTCATACTACTTGGATTGGCATTGTAAGCATCCATTAAAAATGTCGTAGTCCCAATTTTCTTAATTTGAGATCTATTCATTTCAGGAATATACTCTTCTATCGCCATAAGAATCATCGAAGCCGGAACATCAAACTTTCTTCCAATCGCAAAAGCTGCTTGAATATTTGTTGCATTGTAAATTCCATACAATAAAGAATTATACTCTTCTAGCTCTTTATAAGTCAACTTCAAACTTAAACCATTGTCCTCAATCACCAAATCCTTACAGGGATACTTTGTAGAATCAATTTTTGGAGGAAGGTTCTCAGAAAGCACATTGTCTTCACCATTGTAAAACACAGCCCCACCATTTTTCTCTATGAACCTGTACAACTCCGTTTTTGTCTGTATTACACCTTCAAATGACCCAAAACCCTCAATATGAGCATAGCCAATATTCGTTATTAGTCCATAATTTGGAAATGCTATTTTACATAATTCATCAATATCTCCGATATGGTTAGCACCCATTTCGATAATCATGATTTCTGTATCTAATGGTGCAGCCAATAAAGTCAATGGAACACCTAAGTGATTGTTGTAATTACCTTTTGTTGCGTGTACCTTATACTTTTGGCTAAGTGCGGCTTGGACTAACTCCTTGGTTGTTGTTTTTCCATTCGAGCCAGTAATGGCAATTACTGGAATACTGAATCGTTGCCTGTGATATGTAGATAATTCTTGCAAACAATTCAATACGTTTTCAACAAGAATAGTCTTTTCATTTATATAAAAATTATTATTATCAATGACTGCATAAACGTTTTCTTTTGCGATAAGGCTCTCAACATATTGATGCCCATCAACGCGCTCCCCTTTCAATGCAAAAAAAAGTTTGTCAGACTTAATCAATCTAGAATCGATTTCGACTCCACTTGATTTCAAATAAAGATTATATAAATCTGCAGTAGACATTTTCATAGTTACAAATATTACAAAAAAAAGGCTTTTGTCTTAGTGACAAAAGCCTTTTAATATTCCTTTTAAATACAATTATTTGTATCTGCGTTTAATTTTTCTTCCTTTTTCTTGAAATTGGATACCTCCCATGTCTTCATTACCAGTTTCACCTCCAACTCTGATCATAGCGCATCTAAATCCAATTTTGCTACTTGACTTGTCTTGGTCTTTATATCTTCTTGTTCCAGGAGATAACCAATACATTCTATCAGCCCATGATCCACCTTTGATAACTCTTGCTTTATCGCTGATCAAAGTGTAATCACCAAACTCATACTTTACAAATTCTTCTTTATCTCCATCATCGAAGTTTCTTACATCACCACTTCTGTAGTTTTCTCTAAGCCCTAAAGTATCATCTTCAACCATTCTAACTCTCAAACGACCTAAGCTATCTTTTTCAACAGGCTTACCTTCTTCATCAAGAATTAACTCAGTAAATTGGTTTCCTCTAAATGGGTTCAAATCATGATTTTCAGGATCACTTAAATCAGATGAAGTTAAAGGTCTGTAAACATCTTGTGTCCATTCACTTACATTACCAGCCATATTGTATAAACCGAAATCATTAGGCAAATAAGTTGAAACAGGAGCTGGACCAGAAGCTTTATCATTTAAGTTTCCTGCCATACCCATGTAATCTCCTCTACCTCTTTTGAAGTTAGCCATGATTTTACCTTGGTTTTTATTATGCTTTTGATATCTAGCATTCGCACCATTCCATGGAAAATTTCTTCTTTCCATGATGTTTTCATCACCAGTATCTGGTTGATTACCTTGTAAAGATAACGCTGCGTATTCCCATTCAGCTTCTGTAGGCAATCTATATTCAGGTAGTAAGATACCATCTTCATATCTTACATTTCTTTCTCCTCCTGTAGAAACATCTTCCATGTTCTTACGTACAGATCCAGTGTATTGACCAGCTAAGTAAGCTTCCGAATTGAATGCTTCGCTATCGATTTGTTCTGTAGTGTTCGGATTGAAAACACCTCTTTCAATAAGAATCATCTCATTTACTCTGTCAGATCTCCACTTACAGAACTCTTGAGCTTGGTCCCAATTTACACCAACAACTGGGTAGTTGTCATATGAAGGGTGCCTATAATAAGCTCTAATTAAAGGTTCATTAAATGCTAATTCTTCACGCCACACCAATGTATCAGGCAATAAATCTTGCCAAACTTCAGGATATGTTTTGTAGACCCTCTTAGTCCAGTATTCATATTCTTTCCAATCGATATTTCTTACTTCGGTTTCATCCATATAAAATGAAGAAACAGTTACCCTTCTTGGAATATTATTCCAATCGAAAGTAACATCTTGTTGCGTAAGACCCATTGAAAATGTACCACCTTCTACTAAAACAAGGTTAGGTCCATTTATTTGGCCTTCGTAATCTAATTTCTCAAACCCTCCGTAATCCGGATTGTTGTATTCCCATCCTGTGGATGATGATAATTCTCCGCTACCGCCGGTTTTTTTCTTACAAGAAGTAAAAAGTGATGCCGCGATTAGAAATAAAAATAATGAATTAATACACTGTCTCATTATAACTGATTAAATTTTTAAATATACCTACAAAAACAGTTCCGTAAATTAACGGAATAAACTGAAACAATCATTCATTTTTGATTCTTTCTTTTCTAGCTTATGTAAACCTACGGTGATACCTATTTCATGACTTCCCCCTGTTTGGACGCCCAAACTAGATAATGTGAGATCAAAACTATAAGAAATTTTGATATCATTTAAGTTTACTCCAGCCGAAAATATAAGAGCATCAATATTTTTGATTGTATGCCTTGCCCAAATTCCGCCAAATAAAATATCTTTTTGCATATAAGCTCCAAGATTTATCTGACTAAAACCACTTTGGAATGCAAATATAACATTTGGAGATATAAACGTGGTAGGTTTTTTCTTATTGTCTCGTTTTAAAACTATTTGAGTTCCTGCATTTAACGAAAAAAGCAATGGTAGCGATGAGTTGAAGCCTGTATTTTGTTTAGATAAAAATCCATTTCTTGGATTATTTAAGTGATCTAACGTTAATCCTACGTAAAAATCAGGTGTATAAAGCAACATTCCCATACTTAAATCAAAATAACCAGTTGCTAAATTATCTGGTTGGGTTTCATTTGAAGGAAATGGCAATCCCGCAGAATTAAATGGCCCTTGCTCTATATCTATTTGATCCAAGAATATTAATTTATCCCAATCAAGTCTGTTTTGGCTGTAAGAAGCCTCTAATCCAAATCTAAGTTGCCACTCCCCATTGAATTTTATATTATACGAAAATGCACCACCAAATTTTGTGGATTTTATTGTCCCATCTCCTTGGTTATCTGTCACTGCCAAGAAGCCTAATCCGCTATTAAATTTTGCAAAATATTGATCATATGTTACAGCATAAGATGTATAAGCTCTTGAAAAAGAAGGCCATTGGCTTCTATGGTTAAGTGTGAAGTTTGGATAAGAAACAATTCCTGCAAATGCGGGGTTAATATGTAATGGAGAGTTATAATATTGACTAAAAATTAAGTCTTGAGCATAATTGTATTGGGCACAACAAAAAAACATTGTTATGTACAAAACTATTTTTATCCTCAAATGTCGTTTGGTCATGGTTTATAAAACTAAAAAACGCAGAATAAAGTTTTAAATTACAATACAGAGATTAACTTAACGTTTCAATAACGAATATAATTTTAACTCAAATCATGAGAAAATACAAAATCCAACTGATCTTATTTTTAATCGCATGTAATTTTACAACTTTTGGTCAAAAGAAGGCATCTTCTGCCCTAAGTTCTGGTGACATTTACAAATTTGCTGTTGAAAACAATGGCTTGTATAGGATCACTTATGATTTTTTAAATAGTATTGAAGATATAAATATAAATTCCATTAATCCTCAGAATCTAAATATATACAGTTCTGGCGGTGGAATTGTACCTCAAATACTTTCAGAATCTAGAATTGATGATTTGGAAGCTGTTCCGATTTTATTTTCTGGTGAAAATGATGGTTCCTTTGATCCGGGTGATTATTTAATAGTTTACATGGAAGGTGCTGACAAATTTCATGTCTCAAACAGTGAGATAAAATTTGAAAAAAATGTCTACAACACTAAAAATTACTTCTATTTAAAATTAAATGATAGTCAACCTGTGAGAGTTGAATCTCAACCTTCATTGAGCAATACAGATCTTATTTCAAATTCCACCGAAACAATAATTAGACACGAACAAGATAGATTTAATTTATTGGGGAGTTTTGGTGGCACTCAAGGTTCTGGAAAACAATGGTTTGGAGAAGTTTTTACAAATGAAACACAACAATCATTTGACAGTTTCTTTGAAATCCCTAATCTTGTAAGTAATGCCCGAGCCAATGTTCAAGCAAATTTTGCTTCTAGATCAAACTTAACAACCAGTTATGAGCTTGACATCAACGGACAAGCCTTTTCAAAAAACATAGCTTCAACTGACCTTGGGAATATTGAGGCCGTGTATGCGAAAACGAAATCAATAAATGAAAATATTGATTTGACAACTGGAAGTCCAAGTATATCTATAACCTATTCAAAAAGAGGAGATAATCCAGAAGCGTGGCTTGACTATATCCAATTGATAACACGCAAAAACATTGTTTACGATAACGAGCCTATTTTTGTTTTTGATAGGGAATCTGCAAATTACTCGAGTTATGGATTTGAATTTAATGCAAGCGAGGCTATTGTTTGGGATATTACAGATATTTCAAACGTACTCAAGATAGAACCTAATGGAACAGGAAACAGTAAGAATTTTTCATATATAAATAACGGAGAGATAAGCACATTTATAATCTTCGAAGAAAATGATGTTACAAGTCAACCCGAGTATATCAGCAAGGTAGAAAATCAAAACCTTCATTCTATTGATCGAGCAGACCTGGTTATTGTTTATTATAAAGAATTTAAAGAAGCCGCTGAAAAATTATCACAACACAGATCTCAGCACGATGGACTTCAGGTTGTTACAGCAGATGTTGAACAAATTTACAATGAATTTGGTGGTGTAAATGATCCATCGGCTGTACGTGATTTTGCCAAGATGATTTACGATCGAGATTCTAATTTTAAATATATGTTGCTTCTTGGAGATGGGACTTACGATTTTCGAGGATTGGTTCCAGATTTAGAGTACCAGAATTTCATCCCAACATATCAAACCAATGAATCACTTCATCCAGTAGAAGCTTTTCCATCAGATGATTTTTATGCTTTACTATCTGGAGGTGAAGGTGGAGACTCACTTAATGGCGCATTAGATATTGGCGTAGGTCGCATACCTGCCAAATCTTTAAATGAAGCTATGGGTGTAATCGACAAAATAATACACTATGATACAAGTGAAAAAACTTTGGGCGATTGGAAATTGAGATTAGGATTCACGGCTGATGATGAAGACAGTAATACTCATATAAGACAAGCAGACGGAATTGCAAGACTCACAGAAGCCGCTCATCCTGAATTCAACCAGCAAAAAGTATATTTTGATGCTTTTAATCAAGAGGCAACTCCAGGAGGTGCTAGATATCCAGATGCTAAAAATGCATTGATTGCCAATATACTTAATGGACAACTTGTTCTTAATTATTTGGGGCATGGAGGGCCAAAAGGTTGGGCTCAAGAACGTGTTTTTCAAACGAGTGATATCGTTAATTTAAAAAATAAAGACAGATTACCTTTATTGATCACTGCCACATGTTCATTTACTGGGTTTGATGAACCATCATTTGTTTCAGCAGGTGAACAAGCATTGTTAAATCCTTCAGGAGGTGCTATTGCTTTATTTTCAACCGTAAGGGCAGTTTATTCTTCACAAAATGAAAGAATAACACGCGAGGTTTTTGAAACTGTATTTACAAGAAACGAAGGTAAAGCCCTTAGATTTGGAGATATTATTAGAATGTCTCAAAATGCCAATTCAAGCGATACCATTTCAAGCAACACACGTAAATTTTTATTGTTTGGCGATCCATCCCAACAATTGGCATTGCCAGAATATAAAATTGTATTGAACAAGATAAATAGTATTGATATTGTTGAAAATCAAATTGATACTCTTGGCGCCTTAGGAAGAATGAAGTTGGCTGGTACAATTGCCAATTTTGAAGATCAATCGCTTTCAGATTTCAATGGAACATTATTGTTGACAGTTTTTGATAAATCAAGTAATCTTAAAACTCTAGACAATGATGGAGAACAGAAGATTTTTGATTTTACATTAAGAAAAAACATACTCTACAAAGGAAGTGCTACAGTTACAGATGGTCAATTCGAAATAGATTTCATTTTGCCAAAGGATATTAATTTTGAATACGGCCCCGGAAGTATCAGTCTTTATGCCACAGACGGCCTTTCTAAAGATGCTGGAGGTCATTATGGTAATTTAATTATAGGAGGAACATCTGATAATGGAATTGCAGATAACGAAGGACCAGAAATTGATATATTTTTAGATGATAGATCGTTTGTTTTTGGTGGTCAGACAGGAAATAGTCCGGTTATGATCGTAGATCTATCAGATGAAAACGGCATAAATCTTAGCAGTACAAGTATTGGTCATGATATCACAGCTGTTTTTGATGACGAAAGTGGAGAAAATCTAATTTTAAATGAATTTTTCCAAGCTACATTGGATAAAGTAGGATCTGGTTCAATAGAATATCAATTGAGCAGTTTTGATCCTGGACTGCACAGTATTGATGTAAAAGCGTGGGATATCTTAAATAATTCTTCAGAAAAAAGAACGGAATTTCTTGTTGTTGAAAGTGGAGAAGGGTTTATAAACAATGTTTTAAATTATCCAAATCCATTTAGTTCAGACACACAATTTAGCTTTGAACATGATCTAAGCGGTAGTAATTTAGACATTTTGATTAGCATTTTCTCTATATCAGGAGAACTCGTAGGGAACATAAAAACCCAGCGAACTGGCAGTAGTCGCCTTATAAATGATATTCAATGGAATGGTTCAACCGACTCTTATGGGCTCAATACAGGATTTATTCCAGAAGGAATCTATTTTTACAAAATAAAAATCACATCAAATCAGTTAAATTTGAGTCGTGAAAGCGATTTTCAGAAACTAGTTATATTAAACTAATATATAATATTATTTTTGCTTCCATATTATTTTAAACTATGAAACAGACAATAGCTATACTTAGCATATTCTTATTATTCAATCTGTCAGATGCCAACGGCCAATATGACCCTATTAAGAGGTGTGTAATAGATTCAGATGGACAATGCTTGCCAAATGCATTACTAACTGCAATGCCATTTTTAAGAATTATTCCTGATGCACGTGGAGGTGCGATGGGAGATGCTGGAATTACAACATCAGCAGATCCCAATTCAATTCATTACAATTCATCAAAATTAGCTTTTGTTGAAAAGGACATGAGTTTTGCAGCTACCTACACGCCTTGGTTAAGAAATTTAGGACTTCAAGATGTTTATTTAGCTTACTTATCAGGTTATAAAAAAGTAAATGAAAGAGAGGCATTGGGGTTCGGATTGAGATTTTTCTCTTTGGGAGAGATCAACTTCACGGATTTTAGTGGTAATTCGTCAGGAACAGGTAGACCTAGAGAATTAGAGTTTGCGTTTTCTTACAACAGGAAATTATCAGAAAATTTTTCTGCTGGTCTTACGGCTAAATATATGTATTCAAATTTGGCGGCTGGTCAAGCAATTGGAAATACACCAATTAATGCTGCAAGTGCATTTGCTGTAGATGTTTCTTTTACTTATAAAAAAGCTGGTAATATGACAGCTTATGGAAGTGAATGGACAATTGGAGGTGCTTTGACTAATTTAGGATCAAAAATCACATATACTGGAAGTCAATTTAAAGATTTCTTACCTTCAAATATGGGTCTTGGGGCTGGTTTATTGTTAAATTTTGATGATTTTAACTCTATGTCATTTCATTTAGATGTAAATAAATTATTGGTTCCATCGCCTCAATCACCTTTACTAATTGATGCGGAAACTGGTCAAACAACAGAAAATCCAGATTATGATGCCAACGGAAATGGAGAACCAGATTACAAAGAACAATCAAACTTTGGAGCATTGTTTAATTCTTTTGGGGATGCACAAGGTGGATTAAATGAGGAGTTGAAAGAATTCAATTTCTCTTTAGGTGTAGAATACTGGTACAATAAACAATTTGCAGTTAGAGCAGGATATTATTTCGAAAATCCAATTAAGGGTGATAGACAATTTATTACTGTAGGCGCTGGACTTAAGTACAATGTATTTGCAATTGATATCTCATACTTGGTACCAACAAACAATAGAAGAAACCCTCTTGATAATACACTTAGATTTACACTCCAATTTGATTTTGAAGCATTAACTGGTGATTATGGAGAAGACCAATAATCCAAATATTTCAATAGATAAAAAAAGAGTTGGCAATTGTCAACTCTTTTTTTTTGGGAGATATTCTTGATTAAAGGTGACACAAAAAAAGCATTTGACGAAAGTCAAATGCTTTTTTAAAAAGTTGTAAGCCGGATTCTGTATTCATCCCGATAGTTATCGGGAGAATTTCTATCATTTATCTAAGCTGCCTACCCTCCTCAATTGACGAATCAATAATGCGAGTAACATTAATCTTATGCCGTAGCAATAGAATTGAGGTTTACATGACATTTCAACCTGTAAGGTTTATCCAATCCTGATGTTACCATCAGAACTTGTGAGCTCTTACCTCACATTTTCACCTTTGCCCTAAAAAGTTAGGGTAGTTATTTTCTGTGACACTGGCTGTATCTCTTCCTGATAGTTATCAAGTAGTGACCCCATTCGTTAAATGGTACAGTACTCTGCGTTGTCCGGACTTTCCTCTCCAACCTACGTTAGAGCGATAGAATACGAAACAAAGTTCGGCTTTATATCATAAAGTTGCTAGATAATACTTAGAAAAATGTAAAGCTCCGCCCTGACAGAGCGGAGCTCTGACAGAGCGGAGCTCTGTTAACCGACTCAAATTGTTGATTATCAATACTTTGGAATTTTATTATTAAAAGTAGCAATTAAAAAATAGTAGGAAGCTCCGCTCTGTCAGAGCTAGGCAAAGCATATTACTTTAGACAATACATTAAATAAAAATATAATATGTAACTTGCGCTATATTATAACATTGAAGTGATCAAATCAAATGCTTAAGCAAGTATATATATTATTTTCAGTTTTCCTTCTTGTTCTGTGTTTGGATATATTTAGTTATCAAAATACTTCAGAACAGTCTTCTGTTATTAAGCTTGAAAGTTATATAAGTGAAAAGCTCAACAATACATCAAAACTTATTTCTAGCGCGTTAGAAAGTAAACTTTTCACAGTTAAGGAATTGGATATAGATCAGCTCAATAGAATTAAGAAAATTGAGCAGGAATTCAAAAACGCGCATATTAGCATACAAATCAGGGACAAAAGAAATCTCATTGTTGGCCTAAATAACAAAGACCACAATACAATTTGTAAAACATTCAAGACGCAAGGTTTTCAATCTGAAATATGTATAAATCCTTTTAATGAAAAATTAGAAGTATTTAAGTCCATTAATCATGATGCCAATTTAGCACATCAATTCAAATTATCAAATAGTGTAGAAGGAAGTCATTTGTTGCTTAGTCAAAATATACAAATTATTGGACATTATCGTCCTCAAAATTTAAGCAATCTGATTTTATTACTGTATTTCATTTTGTTTTTATATGGTTCTTTCAAATTGATAACATCAAATACAAAATGGGGCATTCCATTGTTTTTTATTATTAGAATTGGTTTATTAATATTTCCCCATTGGCATGATCGTTATGACAATAGCGTATTAATGCATCAAGTTTTAGATTGGCAAGGTTACAGCACCTATGATTTGTTTTTTGATAGCATAATCACTTTTCTCTTGTTGTCAAGTTTTTCTAAATCGATTTTCACAAAGCAACCAACAAAAAACTTTGACCAATACAACGCTCTGCATTCTCTATTGATTTCATTATTGATAGTTGGACACATCAGATTGATTCAAATACTATCCTTCAGCAATAAAGTTAAGTTATCAATAAATGATCTATCGAAAATTGAACTAAGTGGTATAGCTGTATTCTTTTCTATTTTATTAATACAAGCAGGTATATTTATCTATGCCGTGAATTTCATCAAAAACATGAAAAGAAATGGAGATAAAAAATCTCTATACTTGAGTCTTGTTTTATCAACAACTGCAGCAAGTATTTTGATTTATTTTTTCCGTTTAGAGTTGAATATTTTTTTTACATTTTTATTTTTTCTATCCTTTTTTATCCTTCTAGATCTCTTTCTAGATGTAACATCAAAAAGTATCACCTGGATAATTTGGTGGGGCATATTTTTTGGCCTTTATTTATCAGCGTTATTTTTTAATTATGATATAAAACGTGAGATACAAAAAAGAAGTGATCTTCTAAAAAGTTCTTTCGTTGATGTGAAACCTGAGATTATTGATTCCCTGGTTAAAAACAAGACCTTGGTTGAAATCAATAATTCACTGGCTGAATTGTTAGTACTGCCAGATGAAGCCAACTATGACAAATCAGATATTGTAAGTTTTCTAAGAAAAAAACACAACAATCAAAATATTAAAATTGACATTCTTCACGATTATGAGAAAAGTTATTTTAATGAACTACGGGACACATTGGTTTTCGATAAGATGTCCCCAAATTACTATTTTGACAATTTGCTCAATGTACTTTGGTATTCGCAGGACCATCAAGACAGTCTTAAACTTTTTACTGGAATAGAGATATCCCCTTCGCTCTTAAATGACATCCCATATATTTATAAAAAGGATGGCCAACAACTCAGACACAACCTTGCTTTGAACGAGGATATATTCACTCGATTGAACAGTCAAAAAGATTCGCATTTCTTCGCAAATTCTAATGCTTACATTAAACATATTATTGACGACAATACATTTATTGTAAGTAGAAAATCCTTTAGTAGTATTCTTAAACCTATTGCGCTATTTTCATTCTTATTCAGTTTTATCATCATATTGGTAATAGGTCTTGGCGTAACAAGTCACTGGATAGTGTTTTTATCAAAGACATGGCCATACAATATCAAAGGAGTTGAGTCCTTAAATTCAAAAATTCAAATAGCTCTGATTCTGGTTATCTTACTTTCGTTTATATTAATTGCTTTTATTACCAGTTCATTCTTAAAGACATTTATAGACAATAAAAATGAGACCTACAGAACTGAGCAATTAGAAACATTGTCTAGAGATTTAAACTCACGTGCGAAACTGGCAAATAGTCCTGCAGAGGCATATGCTATTGGTACAAATTACAAGAACTATATTGAAAATATTCATAATGTTGACTTGACATTCAATGCTTTAACTTCTAATGAGTTTCAACAAGAATATTTTCCTTTAGCTTACTTTACAAAATATAAAGATGCAGTTGCATTTTCAAACAAAGATAGCAAAGTCAATTTAAGTTATTTACCATTCAAATTCGAAAATGAATTAATCGGATTTGTAAAAGTCTCTAACAGATCAAACAGCTATCAAGAGTTAAATGTATTTGATTTTCTAGGGTCCATTTTCAATGTGTATGTATTCTTGTTTTTAATCGCAAGTGTACTCGCAGTTTTTATTGCAAGGTCCATAACAAAACCATTGTCAATCCTAAATCAAAAATTGTCACAACTGAAATTTGGAAAGCGAAATGAGTTGATTACATGGGAAGGAGAAGATGAAATTGGGACTTTGATTAGGAATTATAACAACATGGTTAATCAATTGGAGGATAGCGCACAATTGTTGGCAAAAACAGAAAGAGATTCGGCATGGAGAGAAATGGCAAAGCAAGTTGCACATGAAATTAAGAATCCTCTAACGCCAATGAAAATGTACATCCAACACTTGGAAAAAGCGATAAAGCAAAAACCTGAAGAGGCGCATTCAATTGCAAAAAAAATAGCAACAACCCTTTTAGAGCAAGTAGACAATCTAACACAAATCGCAAATTCATTTGGAAACTTTGCTGAGCTGCCAAAGTCTTCAAATGAAAAAATAGAATTAAATACTGTCGTAGAAGTCGTCCATAATTTATTCAGAAAGAGAGATGATATGGATATAAAATTGTCTGAACCTATAGACACCATTTATGTTTATGCAGACAAGAATCAGCTCATCAGAATATTAAACAATCTTGTTAAAAACGCTACGGAAGCTATTCCAAAGGAAATGAGAGGATTCATCCACTTACATTTATATCAAAAAGATAACAAAGCGATAATTAAGATTACAGATAATGGTATGGGTATTCCTGATGACATGAAAGAGAAGGTCTTCCAACCCAAATTTACAACCAAAGATTCAGGATCAGGGTTGGGTCTCGCAATTGCTTTAAACATGATCGAATCAATGAATGGCAGGCTGTATTTTGAGTCAGTTGAAGGTGAAGGCACCTCTTTCATCATAGAACTGGATGTAATAAGATCACAATCCATGAGTTCTGAAAATAGAATAAATTTAGATTAGTTTATAATTTAACATGTATTTTAATACATGACAAAGATTGAATTACTCTTGATTGGCCATCGTCGTTAACTCCTTTTTCCAATCTTTTCTTTTCTTAAAAAACTTACGATTGATCACCAAGAGACCAAAAGACTCGCAATCTTCTTTTGTTTTAATGGCATGATGCGCGCCATGCGCTCTTAATATAGCTCTTGAATATTTATTATCTAGTTGATTGAACCACTTGAACCTTCTATGTATATATACGTCATGTATTAAAAAGTAAATCATACCATAAACAGAAATTCCAACTCCAACAAACAACAATACACTCCACCCATCAACAAATGTTCCTGCCATGTAGCAGAATGCAGATGGAATGGCAAAAACTAAAAAGAAACGATCGTTTTTCTCGAAAAACCCATGTTTTTGCATAGGATCATGATGATCCTCATGCCATGACCATAACAAACCATGCATAAGATATTTGTGTGTAAACCAAGCCACAAATTCCATAGTTGCTGTTGTTGCCAATACAATTCCAATCTTAGCTAATATTGTCATGTTCCTTTCAAATTTATTTTGTCTCTATTGAAGACAAAATTAATCGATTAATGTTTAAATTGATATAAGAGAAAATTTAAATTGATAAAGTATCGATAAAATTACTTTAAATGCATTGAAATTTTCAAGAATCACCAATCTCTACAAGTTATAAAATGTACTTCGCAGAAAAAATAAATTCCTAATTAAAATCTAAAACATATATTACCATCTTTACAATTCACCTTAATTAAAAGTAAAATGGCAAATATATTAGACATCCTAAAAAAGACAATTGAAGACGTACAAGTAAAAAATCAAAAAGACAAAAATGTAGAAACGGCAGATCCATCAATATTTGATTTGTTGAGAAGTGAGGTTACAAAATTAGATCATAAGCATCAGAATAAGCAAATGCAGAAAGGAAAGAGAAATCCTAAAAGCATTTTGGACATGATCAAAGATGGTATTGATGGTGTCAGAAAACAGAATAAAAAAGACCCTAATGTAGCTACTGCACCAAAATCTGTATTCGATGACTTAATTAAAAAGATAGGTCAAAAACAACAGAAACTAGCAAGTACTGGTTTGAAGAAGATTGTTGAGGATTATAATTTGAATATTGAGGGTATGCCCAATGAGGTATTAAACCAAATACAAACCCAATATCAAGATGACTTAAAAAAGTTTAATCATCAATATGCAAGTGCTATACACAATCTGATTAGAAATAATAAAAGATAATAAAAAAGACCTTCTGAGAATTATTCCCAGAAGGTCTTTTTTTTAACCAGATATAGAAATCAGTTATTTCTCATAAATCTTCAAAAACTCTTTTATGTCATCATTGGGAACAGTAACCGATAAAACGTAATGTTGCAAATACCAATGGCCATCAATTTTCACAACTACACCAGATCCTCTGCAAGGCCCCATCCAAGTATCAATCAATTCATCAAACCAAGCCAACTCCTTAAAGTCACTCGAATATACATTACGACTTACTTTTTTAAAATCCCAAGCTTTACCTTTTGCAAAATATGGAGAAGCAAATTCCAAAAATTGATTCTTTGTCCATACTTCTGTTTTGTCTGTCCCAATAAAAATCGAGTTATCTGTCATTAAATCAAAGTAGGATATACTGTCTGCATTTGTAGCTGCTAAATGCCAATCATCTACCAATTTATTTATTGCATTTTTTTCTTCTTCATAAACACAAGATTCCTTTTTCCTTGTGTCAGAAAGTGAAATTATCTTCCATCGCTCACCTTCCAAAGCCATTGTAAAGTTATTTACGCCACAATGACTCAATTGACCTTTATAATAAAAAGTATAGTCCATCCACAAATTAGCGAGCGAGCCGTCTATTTCAACCTGTAAGTTTGAAATTTGCTCATTCAAGTCTCCAGGTAGGGATTTGGCAACTGACGGAGCAAATCGATCAACTGAAGACACAGATATAATCCCTTTACCATTTGGATCCAACATAGTGCTTGAAAGGGAGGCATCTTTATGAAGAACACTTGTCAAATATGAGGTATCTACCTCATTCATTGCAATAAAAAATTTATGCACTACATCCGATGGGGAATCTATGACTTGAGCATTAATAATTGAGGTCAATAATGCAAAGCTTAGAATTAATTGATATTTCATAATTATAAAAATAGTAAAAATTAAAAAAACAACACATTTGACAGCATATCCCGTATAATCCCACCAAAAACAGCTGAGACAACACCCATCAAAATAGTAACAACAGGAGACAAGCCAATATCTAAAGTTTTTTGAACTCCTATAATGGTAAATGAAGCCTCATCGTTATATCGATAAGACTTCATTTTTAGTTTATTTGAACTTACAATTAGTGAGTTTTTCCTTTATTGATTCAAGATTTTCACCTCATCTTCAGTGATATGAATTGTTCGCAGCAAGCCTGCTCTTTCAGATATGTCACCATCTGCATTTTCCAATCTCAAAACCCCTCTTGGACATACCGCAGAACAAATGCCACATCCAACACAAGAACTTCGAACTATATCCTGACCTTTTTGTGCATAAGATCTTACATCAATTCCCATTTCACAATAAGTTGAACAATTTCCACAAGAAATACATTGTCCGCCATTTGTAGTAATTCTAAATCTACTTTTAAATTTCTGCACCAAACCCAAATAAGCAGCCAAAGGACAACCAAATCTGCACCAAACTCTATTACCCATTAATGGATAAAACCCAGTCCCAACAATTCCTGAAAAGCCTGCACCGATAAAAAAGCCATACCAAGATTTCAAATCAGAGGTATTGATAAATCCTAATTTATATGATCCTGTAAAGTAAGTGTACAAAACTCCAATTGTCATTACAACAGCTGCAACGAGTACACCATTTATAATATACCTTTCATACTTCCAGGCTCGCATACTTTTATCAGACAATTGCCTAAACGGATCACCCATAGTCTCTGCAAGTCCACCACAACCACAAACCCAACTACAATACCATCTCTTGCCATAAAAGTATGTAAACAATGGAACACCGATCAGAAACAAAGCAATACCCCAACCGAGCATAAACAATCCAATATTTCCTTCTTTGATCAAATCGTCAATTCTATAGTCAAAGAAAAATGAATAATCCAAAGGCCACATGTTCTTCAAATCAACAGAAGGTTGATTTAACTTTGATAATATTTGAGGAATCATAAATGCAAATGTTGTTTGAAAAAACATCACAGACAGTGTACGTATTTGTTCATACCTATTGTGTTGATATTTTGACAACATTCTAACCCCCATAACCAAAAGTATGATTGTATACATCAGACTATATAAAAACCATTGACTGGCATCACCTCCACTCAATATATTGCTCAATGGATTTACCATTTCAACCCAGTTTGTAATGTACTCAGACTTCCAATACAATAAGATGTAAAAGCTTATCAAAACAAAACCGCTGATCACACCTAACCAAGCTGTGCTGATTGGCGATGCGGATCTTTGTGGATTATTGTCTTTCGACTTCTCTCGAATAAACACAAAGTATGTAATTGCTCCTGCTATGAACAAAGTAACAATAGGCCAAAATGCATTTCCTAATCTTAAAAACCCATAAACCAATACTGCTACAATTGTACATAAGAGGATGCCTGTACGGATATTAAATTTAAGTCCTCTTGTCAAAGGATCATGATAAATTCCATTGTGTTTTAGACCTGGATTCTCTTTGAATTTAGGTAAAATAAACATTAGTCCTCCCAGTATCGCCAACCCAAAAGTCATCAAGAAGAATAGCCATGGGTTATCATGCACAGGG
Source organism: uncultured Saprospiraceae bacterium (assembly GCA_905480605.1). Lineage (GTDB taxonomy): Bacteria > Bacteroidota > Bacteroidia > Chitinophagales > Saprospiraceae > RFSX01. Next base: position 79,130 of record CAJQRD010000072.1, read on the forward strand.
CCGTTAGCTGTTGATTTTACCGTTGATTGAACATAGCCATCAACCTCCCAGTATCCAATTTTGACATCCCATTCTCCCACACCTTCTGGAATAGTGGCTGTCAATTGATTACTTTGTGCTATTGCTATGGTAGATTTCAATTTAGATATAAAATCAATAGATCCCATTTCTTGATCTAGAATACCTGTTTGGCTTGCAGCATCTGAAATCGCTGTTTTATGTGCTTCTGTTTTACCTGGCAGTAAATCTTGAGTCAGTTTATTTCCTCCCAAACCCAACATTCCAATAAAAATTAAAAGGGCGGCAATAAACAAGAGCAAGCCTATATTTTGAATACTTTTCATGTTTGCTTTTTTAGATATTATTTTGACAAGAATGAGAGAACTTTAGATAGACCACGACGGGTTTTAAGTTTTAAATTATTACCTGTCTGCTTGTTATAAATATCAATAATATCCTGTTCGTATTCTTTATAAAATTCAGGGTCAAAATTAGCCAATCCTAAATTCTGCAAAACAGTTTCAACATTTGTTTTTTCCAAGATCCATTTTTCGCAAACTTCATGTCTGTACCTGATTCCAAACAAATTAAAACCTAGAACATCATTTGAGTTCATATCATAATTGATTCGAATTGATTTTTCATTGTCACTGTGTTTCCAAAACAGTGTTGCCATATTTTCTGGCATTTGAGCAGGAACATTTCCGTAAACCTGATACTCAATATCAATAAACTTGGCACTGTTGAACCATAGCCCTGGATCATAACTGACTGGCTTATCACAAATATTATACGCTGCTGTTTCGCCCATCATCCTACCTGTATACCAAATCGCCTCTACTCCACGCCTTCCTTCATTTGGATTTAGTAATTCAGCACAATCACCTATAGCGTAAACATCAGTCATGTTGGTCTTCAAATTCTCATTAACCTTTATCCCTCTACCAATCTCAATACCTGATTCTTTCAACCAACCAACATTTGGACTAACACCTGCCGTCAATCCCACATATCCACATTCAATCTCTTCTCCTGTCTCTTTGACAATCACTGACTTGGCTCTGCCTGTACCATCATCTTTTATCTCTGCCAAATTTACACCCAACCTGAGGTCAATATGATTTTTGACAATATGATCACTTATCATAGCAGATTCTTCTGGTGGCAATACATTATTCCAATAACTCTCTTCCCTTACCAACATAGTAACAGGGATATTTCTAGAATGAAACATCTCCGCCATTTCAATTCCAATTAACCCTCCTCCACATATGACAGCACGCTTTAGTCCGTTGCTGTAAGCTTCCATATTTTCAAGATCCTGAAGGTTATATAAACCACTGACACCCTTAAGATCTTGACCAGGCCAACCAAACATATTGGACTTTGACCCTAGAGCCAATACCAACCTATCATAGGACATTTCAGTACCTCCTTTTAGAGTTAATTTTTTATTACCGTAATCAATAGCATTAACATGATCATTAACCAAGTCTATGCGATTTTTCTTCCAAAACCAATCTTCATATGGCTTTGTATCTTCATAACGCATGTGTCCCATATAAATATACATGAGAGCTGTACGGCTAAAAAAGTGTTCACTTTCAGATGAAATAATGGTAATTTTTTTATCACTCAGCTTACGAACCCACCTGGCCGTTGTAACACCTGAAATACCATTCCCAATTATAACTACGTGATCCATAAGTAAAAAATATGTTAGTTTGAAATCTCTAACTTGTAAGGTAAGCATTAAGTTGAAATAATTTTACAGATCTGAGGTAGTCGTCAAATATAAGACAGAATATAATTTATTGAGAAGATAATTTTGTTTTTAGCTAACCCGTTTTTTTAGCGATTTATAATATCCGTTTCAATGTGATGTTTTGGTATAGGGAAATATGGATTATTAATTATTAATTATTAATTATGAACTAGGGATTAGGGATTAGGGATTAATGGTTAAGGTAAATATTGACATTTTATGATACTCATTCTAATAGCTGAATAATTATTGGCATTTAATCACTAATTAATACTCAATATCACATGAAAAGGGGAATTGAAATCACCCTTAAGGGTGGAAAGGAGAACCATTCTTCACCTTATGTTTGTATTAACAAAATACAAAAAATGAAAACGATCTTATTAAACAATCCAACAAAAAGTGCTTCTAAGAAGTCATGGTTAAAATTCACTAAAGTACAGAAAGTAACTTTATTATTATTGCAATGTCCCTAGGCTTGATAGTTTTTGAGTATATCACATTAGGATGTATTGCTTTAATTTCAGGTATTGTAATTCAGTTTTGTCACAAATTTTATATAAAAAATCTTTTACCATCATTTGCGATTGCAAATCTTGATATAGATATGGCAGACATACTTGATGAGTTAGCTTAATAATATAGATCAGAAAAAAATGGAGGAAAATCATTGGCGCGATAACCTGATCGGCGCGCCGTCGGATGCAACGATCTATTATCTATACAAACTAAAATATCAAGTTTAATAAATAATATGACTTTAATTAAGCTCTATTTTACAGTTTCTAATTAAACAACTAGAAATAAGAATTAGATCTTAACCTACAGATATTTAATTTTTCATATTCATAAAAAAGAATAGCAAACATAAATCCTACTAAAGAAAAACCAATTCTGTAAAAAGTGCATAAGGCGATCTCATGTTTTGTTCACTTCGCTAATCATAACTTATCTTATATCATTAAGTGCTCAAGACGATTCATTATTAGTCATACTAATAGTCAAAATTGCATTATATATCAAATGATATAGTTGATCTTCATTTAGTGCTAAAATGTATTTAATAAAACATATCATTATTAGAATATGGCCCAAATAAAGGACAATAACAAAGCGGTATATATATTCGCTTTCGCTGGGCAATATTGCGTCTTTGATTACTATACCATGTTCATTTAAAATCCGAGCATTACCTAGAACTTCATTTTCAGCATTAATCATTTATTAAGGTAAATTAACTTTAGTTCACTAGTGAACCTTTTCTACAGTACTTTGTAATAGTAGTTCACAAGTGAACTAAATTATTGAAAGCATTTAACCCATATGATCATTTCGGCTACCTCACCAACAGAACTGGTAGATTATTAAAACGTCAAATGTTACAAACATTGAAGAAACAAGGATATGATTTTCCTTCTTCATGTATAGGTATATTAGCAGACCTGTGGTCAAAAGATGGACAGCAACAAAAAGATTTAGGTACTTCATTGATAAAAACGAAATCAAGTATAAACAAAATGCTTGCTATATTGATAGAAGAAGATCTAATTGTAAAGAAGGGCGTTAGTTCTGATAAAAGAAGTAAGTACATTTTTTTGACTCAGAAAGGTAAAGACCTTAGAAAGGTTGTTAATCAACACCATACCAGTGTTAACAACAAACTGTTACAAAAATTCACTAAAGAAGAAATCCAACTTTCCAAAAAAGTTTTAAGCGAATGCTATGACTTTTTAATAAAGAACGAAAACGAACAATCTATTAACGATAAATAAATTCAGCCTTATACTATGAATAAAGCGACGAGAAAAAATTTAATATCAGCATTTATTACTATTCTTATTTTAGCCTTTGGATTGGCAATGTTTCAGTACATGTCAAAGCAAAAGAAGTCAACTCTTGACGGGAAAATTAATAAAAAAGAAAGAAGAACTGTAAATACCAATTCATTCACAGCACAAAAAATACCCAATATAATTGAAATTGACGGTAGGTTACGTGCACAAGAAAGGGTCAATATAACTTCTAGAGTTCAAGGTATTATGTTGCCTTCACCCCGAAGCATTCGCGTAGGTAAGTATTTCAAGAAAGGTGATTTATTATACTCTATTGACAACAAGGAAGCCTCTTTCAATTTGAAAGCCCAAAAAAGTTCATTGGTAACTTCGATTACACAAATGATGCCTGATATCAAATTTGATTATCCACAATCCTTTGATAAATGGCAAAAATATTTAACAGATTTTGATATAAATAAACCGATTAAGGCTTTACCACAAGCGGATAGTGATCAAGAGAAATACTTTATAAACGGCAGAAATTTATACAATCAATATTTCCAGATAAAAAGTCAAGAAACAATCTTGTCTGAGTATAAAATTTATGCACCATTTTCTGGAGTCATCACTGCAGCGAACATTTTCCCAGGCTCATTAATAAGTCCTGGTCAAATCTTATGCAGTATGATCAATACCAATCAATACGAGATCGCCTCACCAATAAGGATGGAAGATTTAAAGTACACCAAAGTAGGGCAAAAGGTGACTCTAAAATCTGACGGTTTAGATCAAACTTGGAATGGCCAAATTCAACGAATCGGAACGCAAATTGATGAGAGCACCCAAAATATTCCATTGTATATTTCAGTGTCAGGAAAGGGGTTAAAAGATGGAATGTTCCTTAAGGGGGAAATATCAGGTAATCTAATTGAAAATGTTTTTGAACTGCCTAAAAGTATTTTCATAACACCAAATTCACTTTATACAGTTATAGATTCAACACTCCAAATTAAAGAAGTCACCTCAGTTAAACGAAAAAAAGACAAGGTCATTGTGAGAGGTATAAGTCCTACTGATAAAATAGTGGTGAGTTCATTGGCAGGATTATTTCCTGGACAGAAAGTTAATTATTAATTAAACCTCAACCAATTAATAATGAGAAGTATAGTTCAGTATTTTATAAAAAACGAGATTGCGGGTAATATCTTAATGATATTGCTTTTCATCATGGGACTTTTTGGATTGAGTCAGATGAAAACAACTTTTTTCCCAGAAGTTGAAAGCAGGAATATTTCAATTCAAGCCATATATCCTGGTTCATCACCTGAGGAGATAGAAGAAGGTATCGTATCGAAGATTGAGGAAAACTTGAAAGGTCTAACCGGAGTTGAGCGTGTGACGTCGATTTCTAGTGAAAACAGTGCATCTTTAACTGTAGAAGTTCTAAAAGGATATGATACTGACTTGGTATTGCAGGATGTAAAAAATGCAGTTGACCGTGTAAGTTCATTTCCTGTCAACATGGAGCCATTAACAATATTTAAACAGGAGAATTTAGGTCGTGTATTGACTTTTGCCATTTACGGAGACATTCCACTTATGGCATTGAAGAAAATTGCTAGGAAAGCAGAAGATGAACTGTTGGCATTTGAAGGTCTTTCAAAAATAACTCTAGAGGGTTTTCCCGAAGAGGAAATAGAGATAACGTTTCGTGAAAAAGACCTAAGAGCATATAATGTAACTTTCGCGGAAGCGGCTGCTCGTGTTAGATCTTCAAACCTTGAAGTCACTGGAGGCACAATTAAAACCGAAACAGAAGAGTTACTTATTAGAGCCAATAACAAATCATATGTAGCTAAGGACCTACAAGATATAGTTGTAAAATTTAACCCTAATGGTGGTGTTGTTAGATTATCTCAAATTGCCGATATCAATGACAGGTGGAAAGACAATCCTAGTAGATCATATATTAATGGTCAATTGGGTGTCATTATCACTGTCCAAAATACCTTAGAAGAAGATCTTTTGACAATTGCAAATCATGTCAAAGAATATGTCTCAGAATTCAATCAAAAAAATGAGGAAGTACAAGCGAAAGTAATTTCAGATGCTTCAATAACACTTACTCAAAGAATAGAACTACTGACCAACAATGGCATCATTGGATTTATAATTGTTTTACTACTCTTGTCGATGTTTCTTCATTACAGATTGGCATTTTGGGTAGCGCTAGCAATTCCAATATCGTTTGCAGGTATGTTTTTATTCGCTTCACTTTTGGGCGTCACATTAAACGTGATCTCATTATTTGGTATGATCGTCGTGATTGGAATTTTAGTTGACGACGGTGTTGTAATATCAGAAAACATATACCAACGATACGAAGAAGGACAATCTGCTGTTCAAGCTACTATTAATGGAACAATGGAAGTATTACCTGCGGTTTTTTCTGCTATCATCACAACAGTAATTGCATTTTCAGCCTTTTTCTTTATTGATGGAAGACTTGGAGATTTCTTCAGAGAGATGGCTATTGTAGTAATTTTTTCACTTGTTTTCTCTTTGGTTGAAGGTGCGCTGATATTACCTGCTCATATTGCACATTCAAAAGCATTAAAGCGAGAAAATAAACCCAATGCTATTATGAAAGGCCTTGATAATATCATGGTATTTCTGAGAGATAAAACTTATGGGCCTATTCTAAAATGGGCCGTAAAATACAACTGGCCTACTCTGGCAATTTGTGTAGCATGTCTATTTATGACAATAGGTGCATTAAGAGGTGGGCTGATAAAAAGTACATTCTTTCCTGTTATTCCAAGAGACAGTTTCAACGTAACCTTAAAGCTATCTGCAGGAACAAGAGAAAACCAAACCACAGATATTTTAAATAAAATAGAAAAAGTAATCAATGAAATTGATGATGAAATCTCAAAAGATAGGTTTAACAACGAATTCAAAATAATTAAAAATATAAGGAAAAACATAGGGCCATCTACTTATCAAGGTTCTATGAGTGTTGAACTGTTGGATGGAGAAACCAGAGGCGATTTAAGTGCGAGGTTAATTATTGAAAAAATTCGTGAACGATTAGGACCTGTTCCGGAAGCTGAAACTTTGACATTTGGCGGAGGTAATACTTTTGGAAAGCCTGTATCAATTTCATTGCTAGGCACTGATGGCGATCAAGTTGCAGAAGCCATAGATGCATTAAAGATTAATCTACGGAAAATTCCTGACCTTAAAGATATCGTTGATAACAATCAAGAAGGGTTAAAGGAAGTAAAATTAAATTTAACCCCTAAAGCAGAAGTGCTAGGCTTTACATTAAATGATATTGTAAGTCAAGTTCGCCAAGGATTTTTTGGCGCAGAAGCACAGAGATTACAAAGAGGAGAAGATGAAATTCGAGTTTGGTTGAGATATGACTTAACAGACAGATCAGATATATCAGACTTAGCAGATATGCGCATCAGGTCAGATTCTGGACAATCAATCCCATTACGGGAATTGGCGACTTTTGAAACAAAGAGAGGCGTGATAGATATATTTCACTTAGACGGCGAAAGAGAAGTAAGGGTAGAAGCCGATTTGCTAAATGACAAAGTCAGTGTCAGTGATGTCTTGAGTGACATCAAAACGCTTATCGTACCTGAAGTATTAAAAGATTACCCTGGTGTAAGAGCAAGTTATGAAGGAGAAGATCGCGAGCAAAAGAAAACCCAAACCAGTCTTCAGATAGTAATGCCAATAATTTTCTTACTGATGTTTTTTGTAATTGTACTAACATTTAAGTCCGTAAGTCAGGCACTAATTGTTTTTGCACTTATACCATTTGGATTTATTGGTGTTGGGCTTGGACATTATGTACAAGGATTGCCAATTAGCTTATTTTCGATACTTGGAGTAATTGCCTTGATAGGTATATTTGTGAATGACGCACTGGTTTTCATAACGACATTCAATGACAAAATAAAAGCCGGTGTACCACTTGAGGAAGCTGTTATTGAAACTGGAAAATCTAGATTCAGACCAATCCTATTGACTTCGATAACAACTGTAGCAGGATTGGCACCTTTGATTTTAGAAAAAAGTTTTCAAGCTAAGTTTCTAATTCCAATGGCAATTTCAGTAGCATATGGACTAATGGTTGGTACATTCATTCTCCTAGTACTAATACCTGCCTTATTGATGATATCAAACAGAATAAAAAGAACTGCGGTGTCATTCTATGAAGGTGAATATCTGTCTGCAGAAATTATCGAACCAGCTACTGAAGGACGGAAAAACTACTTCCTGTTGTATGTGATATCAGCACTCTTTATGATAATCGCCTTCTCACTTTTAGTTATGGCTATTTTAAAACTTACTGACTTTCTCATATAAATGACAGTTATGATAAAAATGAAATTTTATATAATTCTCTCTATACTTTTTTTCAATACAGTATTGAATGCGCAAGAAGTTATGCGTTTACAAAAAGCTATTTCTTTAGGTTTGGAAAACAACTATGGAATTAAGATAGCTGAAAAATTTATTGAAATAGCAGACAACAACAACACATGGTCGAAAGCAGGAAAAGGGCCGATTGTTGACCTCGTCGGTACATTCAATAGTGGATTGACTGAAGATCAAAACCCTGCAAGTTTTTTACAAGGTACTTTTTTCAATGGTGGTCTTAACCTTGGAATCGATGTCAATTGGGCCTTATACAATGGCGGAAGGGTTAAGCTGAACAAAGAACAGTTTGATCTTGCGACGAATCAAAGGACTCTAGAAAAGCAAACTGAAATTCATAATTTGCTGAGATTAATCTATCAGCAATACTATGATGTTATTTATCAGAAAGAGCAATTTGATGTATTACAACGCAGCAAGGATGTTTCTGCAAATAAATTAAAATACGAAGAAGCCAGGCATGAGTATGGTGCAAGCAATACATTCAACATTGTGCAATTTGAATCTGCGGTATTAAGTGATTCAACTGGTTTAGTAAACCAACAACAACGTATAGAACTTGCAGAACGCACGCTTCTCAAAACATTAAACTTATCTGGTTATAAATCATTTAAATACGAAGAAAAGTTAAGTACACAAGTCGAAGAGTTAGATCCAGTAAAACTAAAATCTAAATTAAAACAAGAAAACTTCACTTTAAAAAGTGTTGAATTACTTAAGTCAATAAACAGACTAAACACAAGAATTCAACAATCATTCAACAAACCAACTGTCAATTTGAATGGAGGACTAAGTGTGGCTCAAAATGGATTCAAATTCTTCGCCGACAACCCACAGACAGGAGAGCCATTTGGTTTTCAAGACAGTCGACGTTATAATGGTTCAGTGAATTTGTCTTTGAGATATAATCTTTTTGATGGCGGCCAAACAAAAACGGATATTCAAAGTGCTAAGATTCAAGAAGAGGTAGATGAACTTACATACATGGAAGCGCAAGCCGAGCTAAACAATCAATTGGACATTTTGATAAACAATTACAACAGACAAGTAGAAGTACTTAATTTATGGGATCAGCAAATTCAACTGGCTCAAAAAAACATGGACATAACTGAAGCAAGGTTTAAAGCAGGACAAGTGACTTCCATTGATTTTCGAAATATTCAAACGCAATACATCAATACAGCTTTTGGGAAAGTTGGAGCTATTTATAATTTGATTTTAACTAAGAGTGAGATAGATTATTTGGTGGGGCAAGGTTAGGAATTAGGAATTATGAATTATGGATTATGGATTATGAATTATGGGTTATGGGTTATGGGTTTTTAATTAATAGTTAATGAGTAATAATTAATGAGTAATGTTCCCCTACGTTTTTTCAAAAGTTCTGTGAATAAAATTAAGTATAAGACTTATGTTCACCTTCGTTTTCTTATGGGAACTTGAGTAAACGACAATTATGAATAAAACTTCAATTAATCTTATAATTAAGAAAAATCAAACCCTTTATTTAGCTTTAATACATATATGCAACCAATAATATAATAAATGCCTTATATTCTCTGTGTAACTCCGAGTCTTCTTTGTGAACTCTGTGATAAAATGAATGTTCAATATAGAAGATACATTTACAAAAGTTACAACCTGCCCTTTACTACAAATTGAAAACTTAAACCTTATTACTTACAAGCATTAATTTCAGATTTAAATGTTTCCAGCCCTACCCTAACAGACTTAAGATCATCAAACATAACCTCAAACTTATTTGTATACTCAAGTTTGCCTTTTTCATTATGCTTGGTAAATACTTTTTCCTTCAAACGGGATGCAAGTACTAGTGAAATATCGTTACCAGAAATATCTAATTCCAAGAGATTTTCATCAACATCATAAAGGTTAAATTCATATTCAGAAGATTTACTTTTTTCTAAATCTACAATACTAAATATATACGAGCATTCTTTTTCCTCAACTTTGGTCAAAGTTTGTTGATATCTATCATGTATTACCAAGTCTTCAAAATCTTTCGAAATTACAACCAGTGTAGTTGGCTCAAAAGTTTGTTTGCATTGCTCAACAACTCTCGGAATAAGTTCGGCTATATACTCTGACGAACTAAGATCAGCTAGGTTAAACTTGAACTTGTTATTATATTTCTTCAAAACTTCATCCTCGTACATACCAATGAATTTTGTATTGTTAACAGTTTGGAAACTAACATCCTGATCCTTCCCATTAAATTTTAATTTTAAAGAGCTTGCGTTAACATCACCCCAATTAAAATGATAGCTCTTGGTTTTATCTTTTTCTGAGATTTCAATTTCTGAATCGCAAGAGCCAGAAATATTAACTCTGCTAATGTCAATGCTAGAAATTAATCCATTTAATTCTTCCACACATTCGCTACAATTTGAAACATCATTTAAACGCGAACTATATACAGGTTCAAACTCCTTTATAGCATTTTCAATCAATGATTTAAATAAAAAAGCATTAGTAGGTGAAGCGAAATAAATTTTCAGTTTATTATCGTAAGAGTATTCACCATTGTCATTTAATGTAATTTTCTTGGCCTTATCGTTTGTTTTCAAAACATTAAAAACTTGTGCGTCTTTCGTATCTACCTTAATTGATCTATCATCAATATTACCAAGTGAAAATATATATTTAAAGACTTCTTGTTTTTTGCCATTCGAATAATCCAAATCGAATGTTACCATATCTTCTTCACTTACAGAAAAATTTAGCTCCTGAAGAGCTGTAGCATTATCTTTATATTTCACATCACCAACAATTTCGTTTATCGCTTCGACAAGTTTACTAGATGTATACGGTTCCATAATAATCAAATCCCAAGATTTGGATGCAAGTGAAATCAATTCTTGAAATATTTTTTCCAAGTCTCTTAATTCATCAATACCTGAACACCGCAATTTAACTTCATCTACATATTTTGATTTACCGTCGTCTTCAGTCTTTAAAATAAAATCTCCATCCGCACAATTTAAGATAAGCGCCATTTCAGATTTCTTAATCTTACGCTCTATTTTAGATTTATTCAAAAAAGAAAGATTAAACAGATAGGTGGAGGTTGAAATTTTTCCCTTCTTAATATTTTCCTCTTCAACAATAACTTCAATTATTGATAATTCATCATTCAGTGTTTTAATCACTTGCTTATAAATAGTCTTATCAGTTACGATTTTCGAAACAATTTGATTGGCCTCTTCCACTATGGAAGTGATATTTGATTGAGCTGTTAAGCATGATAAACCAATAAGCAGATAAAGAAGTGTTAAAATTTGTTTCATGGGTAATTATATCTAATAGTTAATTTGAATATCAGTAATTAGCTGATTTCAAATATAAAGAAAAGTACTTTAATGTATAATCGTATTGACGCCATTAAAGTTGGAGAAATAATGCAAAAATGCTACTGATATTCTCACACTTTCTTACAAAACTCCTCCCAAATCCGAACCATAGCCCAAGTATCTAGCTTGCAATATTCTAAAAGGTCCATTTCAACTTGATTTTCATTGCCTGCAAATTTATCAGAAAATATCAAATCACGATATGTCGTCATTGCCTGTCCCCCGTTCTGTATATTGAGATCCTTGTATGATAAATCAGGACACATAACTGGAAGCACTGCTTTAATAGAAGCACTGCCTTTGAAATCTTTGTGCACATAATATCCATTAGCGACTATATCCATCAAGTCATAAATACGTTTATTCAATGAAATCAAGAAATCGTTTAGTCCAGGAACCATATCTGCCAATTCTTTGGTTCTTGAAGATTCGAATGGTTTGTACCAAACTATTACTGAGCCTGCATCACCAATATCCTCTCTAAGTTTAGAGGCTACAGATTGCATTGGTGGATCAATTGATTTATGTAAATATTCCTTATGAATAGGATCCGCATCCTTGCTTGTGATGATGTGCAATGAATATTGGAAAACAACTTGTTGATGTGGCGATGTTCCATCATATTTAGGTATTGCAGCAGGAAGTGTTTCGTAGTCCAGGAAATATAGTGGATACACAAGTTTATCCAATTCCGCTTGAATCTTATCTGCTAGAATTATCTCTTCATTATTGACATATGTTTGCCATTGCCAAAGTCTCATTTTATTGAACTTTGACAAATCTTTAATCTGAGAAAATTGTAAGATATTTTGATCTTCCAATTCTCTGAGAAGTGTAGGTGAGTTTCCAATTCTATAAATATCATACACAGAATACTCCGGCGTATCAGGATACAAATAAGAAAATACTCCGCAATGCTTTTTGCGTGGCTTAATTTTACAAGAACAAGATTTAGGTGCATCAGTCAAATGAATTGTATTATAAGCAACGTTAATATCTGCATTAAGTGATTCTTCCATGTTAATCAAATCAGCAGTTATTTCAGTAATAGCAAATAGTTCATCAATATTTATTTCGCCATTTTTTATATATTTTTTATTAAGTTGAATAAGAAATACATTTGCTATTTTCATACCCAATCTTTTGAGCAATATTCTTTGAAAACCTGCGTCATAAAGATGTTCGTCTTTCATTTTTCCACCCTCAGTATCTTGTTGAGATGTACTTGACTTTACTTCATATATATCCCAGGCTTGTAGCTTATCATTCCAATCTAAGATATCAACCATCGCATAGAGTTCTTTATCTGAAAAAGTCGCTTGGAATATCGTTTGATTACCCTCTTCTATTAATTGCTTAGTTGTCGTTACTGCCTTTTCATGATAAGATTTGACCTGTACACCATTAGGGAAACTTTCCCTAGCCCAATCTTCGACCTCTGCACCTTGTTCAATCAATCCTTGCACAAAAGGATCAATCTCTTGGTTTGATAAAACGTCAGGCATGTTTTTAACAAACCAAGCATAAGATGAGCATTCCTTGTACTTAAGAAAATCTGATTTGGTGAGTAGCATTTAATTCTTGATTTAGTTACGACGAAGTGAGATAAGTCACTTTGCTCTTTTTTTATTTACTTACTTTACCTTAGGAATTATTATTTGTGTCATACTTTCAACACGCAAGCACCACTAATTACTCATTACTATTTCGCTTCCACTCGTCTCGAATATCATCGGATATCGTTCCACTACCATCATGTTTCCAACCAGGAGGTTTGACGAAGTATTTCATTCTATTAATGACAGATGTTTTTGAGGTGAATACATCTTTAAACATACTTATCCACTCATGAAAAGCTACGTACAATGGATTGAATGAAGAGATGTTTTTTACAAGGCCATAAATTGGTTTTTCTTTTTCTTGTATAAAAGTCCCTAACCATCTATCCCAAATAATAAAGATACCCGCATGGTTTCTGTCTAAATATTGTGGATTGGTGGCATGATGAACTCTATGGTGAGAAGGCGTATTAAAAACAGCTTCAAACCACCTTGGCATTTTATCAATAAACTCTGTATGTATCCAGTATTGATATATTAAACTGATAGACATTTGTGCCACTATCATTACAGGATGAAATCCTAACAATGGCAGTGGTAGCCAAAAAACAAATGAAATAAATGTTCCTGGCCAAGTTTGTCGCAAAGCAGTACTTAAATTATATTTTTGAGAAGAATGGTGTGTTACATGACTTGCCCAGAAGAATCGGCTCTCATGACTGGTCCTGTGAAAGCAGTAATAAATAAAATCTTCGATTACTAAAATTAGAAGCCATGTCCACCAGGCAAAGGGAAGCGTAATCAAGCGAAAATTTTCATACACAAAAAAGAATGCACCTATAACCATTACTTTACTGAAAACACCTAATAAAACATTACCTAACCCCATAGCAATAGAGGTAAAAGCGTCTTTTGCATCATAAGCGTTTGCTTTTTCTCTTGTATCAGCTATTATTTCAATAATAATCGTAAGGATAAAAAAAGGTATAGCATAGTATATAAAATTTGGCAATTCAGGTACTTCCATATTTTTTTTTAAGAACGAGGTATCAAATTTATACTTGAAACTATGCGAATATATCTAGAATTTGGAACATCCTAAACTTTAGTCCATTTTCAAAAGCATGCTGATTGCTATCTCATTCATTCAAATTAAGTATGTGCCTTGTTGCTGCTTGCTTTTTAATCTTAAGCTACAATTCCATTGATTCTCTCAAATCTGAAAAGGTACTTGAATATAAGATATATGTTGTATGCATAATATAAGTTTAACGCTTAATGCCAAACTCCGTTCCCTTGGGGTGAGAATATTCGAATAAACGACGCCCACACCTCAAACGTGATACTCATAATTTCACCTATGCACATAAAAAAAGGAGCTTAACTATTACCGTTAAACTCCTTTCCGTTTCGTCGGGGCGAGAGGATTCGAACCTAGTGTTTGTTAGGACTTAAAAAACGACCAAAAAGGCATAAAAACATAGTATTATAGGAATTTTAAGCATATTTAGACAAAGAAAAGATTAAGATAGACTAAGAAAAGCGACAACCCAGACGACAACTGACTAAAAATTCATATATCTTTATTCTACAATTAAGATACAATGTCAGAAGTAAGGTATAACCTTAAAAGTCGAAAAGAACAAACAACACTCATTTCATTAGTTTACAGATTCAATGGCAAAAGATTGGTCTACTCAACTGGTCAAAAAATACCTGTCAAGTATTGGAACGATAATAAGCAAAGAGCAAAAGAAACGAAGCATTATCCACAGTATTCAGAATTGAATAACTTTCTTGATTCTATGGAGTCAAAAGTTAAAACAGTTCACAGACAATTTATAATTGATAAGGAAACGCCAACTGTAGCAAAATTCAAAAAGCAACTTGATGAATTTATGATGAAGTCAGACGGCAAAGACACCTTCTTTTCTTTCATAGAGGGTTTTATCAAAGACAGAACAGAATCAAATAATTTTAGCCAAGGCACAGTAAAAAATTATGTAACAGTTTTCAATCACATAAAAACGTTTTCAAGTAAAAATAGATGTCAACCAGATTTTAATGATATTGATATTGAATTTTTCAAGTCATTTAATTCCTATTTATACAATCCCCCATTAAGTAACTCTAAGAACTATGTAAAAAAGATATGGCAAACTATAGGCGTATTCTTAAATGAAGCAACCGATTCAGGATTAAATAAGAATCTCAACTATAAATCTAAAGCTTTCCAAGTTATAGGAACAAAACCACCACAAAACATCTACCTAAATAAAAATGAACTAGAATTATTATACAGATATGACTTTTCATATAGTGAAAAATTAGAGAAAGTTAGAGACTTATTTTTAGTGGGCTGTTATACTGGTTTGAGGTTTAGTGACTTTACAAGGCTAAAAGCTGAAAACCTCAAAACAGTTGATGGTAAAGAAGTTTTGAATATACTTACTAAAAAGACAAAAACACCAGTTTTCATTCCTTTGCACCCGATTTTAAAGGGTATTATAAATACTTACAGAACAGATGCACAACTCTTCCCTAAACCGATTAGCAATCAAAAAATGAATGCATACTTAAAGGAAATTGCAAAAAAGGTAGGTATCAAAGGGAAGATCATTCAGCACCTCACCAATGGAGGAACAGAATTTTCAACTGTAAAGAACAAATGGGAATTGGTTACCACTCATACTGCTAGAAGGTCATTTGCTACCAATGCCTATAAAAGTGGTATTCCATCCTTAAAAATCATGCTGATTACTGGTCATACTACAGAAACAGCATTCTTAAAATATATCAAAATCA
>CAJQRD010000073.1 GCA_905480605.1 uncultured Saprospiraceae bacterium
ATTTTAAACTGTATTCAAATAGATTACCTGGAAGCAAGGATGCTATCTACATAAAGATTTTTGACTTATTGGAAAGCTCCCCTCTTAAAGACGATGATTTAATAAAGCGCAAACTTAAACTTAAGAATACTGCACAATTTGTTAACTCGAAAAGACATTTATACAATCAAATACTAAAAAGCTTAAGATTGTTATATGCGCAGAAACACGCACAAATTGGTATCAACGAGGAAATAGACTATGCTACAATTCTCGCTCATAAACATTTGTACCAAGACAGTTATATATATTTGGACAGATTAGATATTCCCTCAAACGAATACTATACTCAGAATCTACTCAATATTACAGAGATTAAACGGAGACTGGCCTCTCACTTAGATCTAACACAAATAAATTTTGACAATGTCATAAGTGAAACCAGGGCACAGCTTGAAATTGACTGGAAAATTGATGATTTGTATAATGAGCTAAAAAAAGACTTTTCACTTTTGGGCTATACTCGTAATGACAGGGAAAATACATTACGCCATGAAAGATTTCAGTCTAAGATTAATTCTTTTCAATACAGACGCTTAAGTAGTTTACAGCAATTCAATTATCACGAATTGAATATACTTTTCTACCGGAATACGTGGAATTACCGAGGTATGTATAAAAATGCGTATCACCAATATGAACTCTTAGCCACTATTCCCTACCATAAAAATGAAGACCATTATATCAAATTGTTCATACAATCTTTAAGTACTATTCTTAATACATGTTATCTCCACAAAAATAAATCGAAATACAATTATTGGTATTCAATTCTAATAAACAAGATATCTGACTATAATACAACAAGAGAAAAACACGGAAGTGCTCTAGTGGAAGTTCCTGAATACATCAATCTTTATTCCTCAATTTTAAATTGCCGTTATTCTATTAATATTAATGTGAATCGAGATATATCAAATGACGTTGATCATGAATACAATCTTTTAAAATCTCGCTACTTGGCTTACCAAGGATTATATGAAGATGCCATTGAAATCATAAATAAGGTTCTAAATGCAGGGAATATATCAACAGAAATTTCTCTTTATGCGAGATTACATCAAGTACTCTTTCATTACAGACTGAATAATTTTGAGTTGGTTAAAAACCTTTTGCCAGCTCTACGTTTAGCGTTTAAAACTGCTGGACATTTCAATAAAACAATCAATTCCGTATTGACTTTTACGGGAAAAGGAGTTAAAGCATTGAACTTTGGTATGAAGGACGAAATCAACGATCTTCAAATCAAATTGAAAGTTTATTCGAAAACACCTTACGAAAATATTCCTTTTTTGTATTTTGATTTCTATAATTGGTTTGAGTGTATAAAACTCAATATAAATGTGTCAGATTTAAAAAGATAACTTTGGTCAAATACATACTCATTATTCTCCTATTCTTGACAGGCATCACTGCCCAGTCTCAAGAAATATCGAATGAGTTAATGGATCAAATAGAGAACTTCATCGAGGAGCAAGACGAAAACATTGACCTTGTTAATCTTCTTGAGCGGTTACGAATTCTCTCGCAAAGTAAGTTAAACTTAAACAGAGTAGATGCAGATGAATTAAGAGAACTGCGCCTACTTTCTGAAATTCAAATCAATGATCTACTTGATCACATTTTGATTTATGGAGACTTAATCTCACTGGAAGAGCTTCAAAGTATTCCCAGTTTCCAATTAAATGATATTATAAGGTTAAGGGAATTCGTGCAGGTCAATGCAAATGACCGGTTTCAAATGTCATTGCCTCAAATGCTGAAAGAAAGCAGACATGTGGCTTTTGTCAAGTGGAGTCGTGTCTTACAAGATAAGAAAGGATACCTGCCTAAAGACGATGGCACCACAAATTATCAAGGAGACGAAAACCGTGTTTTGATAAGGTATAGGAATAATTTTGAGAATAGATTTAGAATGGGCTTTATTCTTGAGAAAGATTCAGGTGAAAAATACTTTTCTGCCAATGATAATTTAGGAGTTGATTATTTATCAGTGCACGCTTTTTTGAAGGATTACTCAAAAGTATTAAAGGATGTGGCAATTGGTGACTTTACCGTTAGTTTAGGACAGGGGCTTATTTCTCACAATAGTTTTGGTTCTGGGAAAGGGGCACTTACAACTCAAATAATTCGAGGAGGCCGAGTAATAAGACCTTATTCATCCGTCAATGAAAATGGATTTATGAGGGGTATTGGTGCCACAATTCGTCCTTACGACAATGTCGAGGTCAGCTTGTTTGGAAGCCATGTAAAACGTGATGGTAACATACGTACCGACACATTAGAAAATGATGAACCAGATTTATTATTCTCATCATTACAATTAAGTGGCAATCACAGAACACTTTCAGAAATTGAAGATCGAAAAGCGATTGGCATCACTTCTATTGGTGGATCTATAAAATATAAAAGAAGACGAGGACACATTGCTGTTAATGCGGTGAGTCATAGTTTTGATCGAGACCTTCAAAGAAGCCCTGAACTTTATAATAAATACAGATTTGCCGGTGAAAGCTTAACAAACATTAGCCTGGACTATAATTACCGGTATAAGAATTTTAATATTTTTGGAGAATCAGCGATGGCTTTAAATCAAGGGCAGGCACATATGGTTGGTCTTATGATCGGTTTGAATAGATTCCTGTCTGCAGCTATTCACTACCGTAATTATGCTAAAGATTACAATGCTTTATTGCCAAATGCATTTGGAGAAACGTCAAGTAACAACAATGAAAATGGTATATATTTTGGACTAGAGTGGCAGCTTGCCAAGAAGTGGAAACTAAGAACGTACGCTGATTTTTGGAAACATCCTTGGCTTAGATTTACTGTCAACCGTCCATCAACAGGCATGGAATTTTATACAAGACTGGATTTTTATCTAAAGAGACAGTTGTTGATATATACTCAATTTTCTCACGAGACAAAACTTAACAACTATAATGTTGATGGACTGGCAACAACACAAATTGGAACCCAGCAAAGATATAAAATGAGAATACATTTAGCGAATCAATTTACCAAAGGTTTTGAATTGAGGACAAGAGCAGAGTTCTCAATTTTCAAGAATGCAATTCAAACATCAAAAGGTTTTTTGATTTACCAAGATTTTATATTTAAATCAATTGCCTCACCCTTATCGTTTACTTCACGATTCGCCTATTTTGATACCGATGATTTCCAGAGTAGAATTTTTGCATTTGAGAATTCGGTATTGTATGAATTTGGAATCCCTGCATATTTTGATCAAGGGATTCGATATTATATCAATTTAAGGTATCGTGGCATTAGAAACTTAACTTTAGAGTTGCGCTATTCTAAAACACACCTGACAAATAGAGAATCATTTTCTAGTGGAAATGAATTTATCGACGGAGATGTTAGGAGCGAAGTTAAAGTGCAGGTTAGATATGGGTTCTAAAATACATATTAAAATCAACGTAAAGCAAACACTGTTCACCTGATAATAATCCTTAGCAAAAAAGCAGCACAAAATAATAGACAGAAGTCTCGCTCTTAAATAATCTGATTTTACTAATTATAGATTAGGTACTTTATTCTCGTTTGCTTAAAAGCATTAATGTCGTCTTGCCAAGAATCTCTTATTTCATTAGCGTTTTTACCTTGAATGATCATTTGTCTTAATTGATCAGTACCTGCTAGTTTTTCGAAAAAGTTATTATCGTTAAAAAACTGTACCTCTTTAGCATTTGCTTCTTTGTAAAATTGAATTAAATATGTTAAGTCCAGTTGGTTTTCTAATGGGCGTACTTTTCTTAAATCCGAACCTTTACATAATTTATTTTCATGCTTAGGATACTTTGCACCTGATGTTGGTATAGGTGTAAACTCAAATTCTCCTGAAAGATTGGGATGGCCAATTGATTGAAACGGATGGTCGGTTCCTCTACCAACACTTAATGTTGTACCTTCAAAAAAGCAAAGACTTGGATAATGAAGAATAGAAAGTGTATTGGGTAGATTTGGTGATGGCTTTATAGGAAGAATATAATTTAGGTTTCTTTCATAATTGCCACATGGTACAATTGTAAGCGTACATTTTGCACCGTCGGTTAACCATCCCTCACCATTAATCATTTGTGCGTATTCACCTATTGTCATACCGTAAACAACTGGAACAGGGTGCATACCTACAAAACTTTTAAACTCTGGCTTAAGTATAGGCCCATCCACATAGTGGATGTTTGGATTTGGTCTATCAAGTACAACAACAGGAATATTATTTTCAGCACCGGCTTCCATTATGTAATGTAAAGTTGAAATGTATGTGTAGAACCTAACGCCAACATCTTGAATATCAAATAGCAAGACGTCTATGCCTTTTAATTGCTCAGGAGTAGGTTTCTTATTCTTACCGTACAATGAAACTAAAGGCAAACCAGTATTGACATCAATACCATCCAATACCTTTTCACCTGCATCTGCTTTTCCTCTAAAGCCATGTTCAGGAGCAAAGATTGTCTTAACATCTAATCCTAAGGTCAATAAACTGTCTACTATATGACTGTCTTTAATAACACTGGTTTGGTTAACGACCATTCCGATTGTCTTTCCTCTTAGTAAATCTACGTAAGCACTTGTAATTTCGGCACCAGTATAGAGTTTTCCATCATCAAGTAAAGGGTCCGTTTTTTTAGCTAAATCTTGATTTTGTCCACTAAAACAACCAAGAATGAGTATAAAGAATCCAATAATTTTAGAATAATTCAATGTTGATTTGTTTTTAAGTAAAATATAGGGCAAATATCATGCTATTTTTTGGAAGATGTTTACACAACTAAATATAAAGATTTACAGTTGATTTTATATTTTGAAATGTAGAGTTTTAGCAAAAAAATGACCAACAAAAATGTCTTATGCTAATTAAACACAAATGATTTGCTATTGGTCAATTATTATTTCAATTCTACTTACAATTTAAAATAGGAAACTCGATCTCTACATGATAGAATGTATTTTCTGTGCTAGACGATAAATTTAAAAACTTCATCACTTATTACTCTTTAAAATTGGATTGATTCTTTCTTGTTTTCAAAACTTTAGACTTTCCAACTTCTTTTAAATCATGCAATATATTTGGATAAGGAATCGGAATTCCTGGAGGAGTGGCAGGTCTTACAATCGTGCTATCATTTGTTCGAATTGTTCCTGATTTTATTTTTTTTCTGTTGGAATGAGTTTTTTTTATAGCCCAATTTGTTCCACTTGATTTATTCTTTCGATGATTACGTACTTCACATCCAATTCCTATTTCTGAGGTAGTATATTTATAGTTTGAATTTATTTTGTAGATACGATTGGTTTTCTTTAACTCTTTTTTGGTTGCTATTGTTTTTTTTCCTTGAGCTTGAGAATCAAATATTACTAAAGTAATAACCAACATTATCATAAATAAATTTGTAAGGGTTTTCATAACTTTTGTTTTTAATGTTTTCTAATAATTAAAACTCAAAGATGAGTTAGTTAAGAGGGTTAATCATCATCATATATGCATTAGTAAATCTCCCCATAAAAGAGGAAGAAAAAAAGTAATGAACTAAACTCTACCCTTAAATAACATTAGAAAAAAAATTGTATTAAGGATTTGGTAGAGTTACCAGTGGATTTTAAAGCTAGAATTCAAGTTCATTTAATTCTTCTTTTCTTGTGTATTCCCATTTGGTTCAGGCGTCCCTTCTTTAGTCTCTTTATCTCTTTAGTTTTTTGCCAATTCTTTTTCTATTCCACCAGCCATTCTTTTTAACCTATGAGTATCAGCTTTTGCATTTAGATGATTTGGAAAAGTCAATGTTTTCATTGAATCTGCGTAGGTCATTCCAATAGAATTAGTTTTTTTATATCTATGATCTCTGACTTTTCTCTTATTATTTATAATAGGACTCGAATCACCTTTACGTTGATAATGTGTTCCTCGTTCTTGGTTTTTAGATAATCTAGAACCTTTGTTCATTAATCTATAGATCAATCCTATTTGTTTTATACTAGGTCCAGCTATTCCTGTAAAACCAATAATCAAGGCATTTGAAGGAACCGTTATTTCAAAATATTGACCTCCATTGCCTCCATATGGGCCAAAAGTTCGACGTAAGCTAGTATGAAATGTGAGCTGGTCTATTAGTGTCCCTGCTTTACCTGAAATATAGGTTATAAATTCACCTTCTTCAAGGTCAATATAGCTCCATTGTCCAGAATCATTACCTATTGATTCAGTTTGAATAACCTTGTCCCTATCTGCATATTCAACAAGAATACTTTCAATTCTCCTGCCATGTTGAATCGCAATCCCTTTAATTCCTTGTGATGAGAGTACAGTAGACCGAGTAGAAGGTATCATAAAATGTTCACCATTATTCCCTCCCACTTTATCTGAAAATTTGACTTGGGCTTCTACGGAATAAACAACTGAAGAAATTACGAATAATACCATTAAAAAATTTGATAAAGTTTTCATGATAATTAATTTTAGTTTGATTAATAATTATAATTCAAAGATGGAGTAGTTGATGACATTAAACATCACTATAAAAGATGACAAGAATTATATCCTCATAAATGGGGAGGGAAATAATACAGTTCAGAGTCTAAATTATTGGTTCGACTATTTCTTCATAGATAACCACAACTAAAAAAAGCGACACTTTTAATAATGTCGCTTCTATAGGAAAATGATATTAATCTAATTATTACAATTTTAATAAATCATAAATAAGTAATAATTATATTTTAAAATTGAGTATGATATTCAATAGGAAGTTGATTTGGAATAGCCTCATCAGACTCACCTAGGTTTTGTCTTAGATCGATCTCTATACCTCTAACAATTGTTGAAATTGGTACAATAATTTTGCTCTTTCTAAGTATAACAAAACCAAGTATTGACATTGGATATCCGCTTCTTCATATGAGAAATCATACTCAAATTAATCGCTATATATCATCCATTCATGTAAGTTAAAATTCCATCTAAAATTTCAGAATTTTGATAAGGATAATAATTCTGTTTTTTATTACAAGCCAAAGCAAGTAAAATAAAAAAGGAAAAAGGAAGTTTTCATTCTCTGACTTATGTCTAAACTAGATTATTTCCTTTACGTTTATAACTTCAGCCAATTCTTCTGCAAACTCTATAAACTTAATTGTTTCGTCCGTTCTTGCAAGTTTGAATTTGTCAAATATTAGAAGTGCTTCTCCGTTACTTTCTATATGATAGATTTGTTGAGATTCTAAAAAATTAATAATGTCCTTAGAAAAGAAGGATTTTATTTCTTCCTCATTATTACCCATTACTAAAAACTTTTTGGAAAAATCAGGATACATTTCGAAGTCGATATCTTTATAGCCAGAAAAAGCCATTACACGATCAAATATTTTTTCTAAAACACCTTCCTTTTCAATAGAAAAAACAGGAACCTTAGTATTCAACTTTAGAACCATTACTGTTGTGTTGAAAACTTCAGCTGTAAAGGCTGCACCTTCACTAAAAGTAACATCAGCTACCTCCCAGTTCATCTTGAAGTCTTTTATATACCCCTTAATACAATTTGATTTTCGTTCTATTTGTCTTATCTCGAAAAAATGAAAATTCTTTAAATATGATGTATCCCATTCTACATGTTTGGTATACTGATAACTATTTTCACTTGCAATATTCTGTAGTCGAATTTGTCTAGGAGAAGAGGCTGTTGTAAAACTATTCAATGAAATTTTCAAAGCTTTATTAAAAGGCGAAGAAGACACATGTGAGTCTAACCCTTTAATTATAGCTTTCCCACCTCCAGCATTATGCATCTTTAGAAAATCCACTATATATTCCATAAAAGTCATTCCCACCAATCTGCTTTTTGACATATCAATAGTTACTTTACTCCCAGGAGTAATCATATTTAAAAGCTTACTTATCAATGGAATTTTTAAAAAATTGGCAATGCCTTCCACTTGTAATGTAAAATCACCTTCTTTATTAGAATATATATTGGTTTTACTAGAAAATGCTTCTTTGAAGAAATCACCAAAAGACATTCTTGACAACAATATATGAACAAGTAAAGTAAACATTGAACCACCAATTATTCCCCACAGTAAGTCAGAATAAAGTGTTATACCAATTGTAACAACCATAAATATTAATTGCTCGATTCCCATCTCATATATTTTCTTAAATACGGAAGGAGAAGCCAATCTAAAACCTATATACACCAGTATAGCTGCAAGTGCGGCTAATGGAATTTTCTGAATTACTGGTGCCAATAAAAAGAGGAAAATTATAATCAAAATACCATGATAAAAATTCGACCATTTTGACTTAGCATTGTTATTGACATTAACTGTACTTCTAACAATAACCGTTATAATAGGCAATCCACCAATTGCACCTGATACAGCTGTCGCCAATCCAACACCAATTAAATCTTTATTTAAGTTTGACTTTCTTTTATAAGGATCCAATTTATCCACAGCTTTTGCCATTGCCAAAGTTTGAATTGATGCGATCAATGAAATCGAAAGTACTGCTATCCAAAACCTGTAATCCCCAATTCTGCTAAAATCAGGATACATAATAGCATCCCATAAGTTATCTGGAATCTTAATCAATTGACTTGGACCTATTGGGTATTGCTTACCAAGAATATCAATCGTATGAGGTTCAAAAAAATTAAATAAGTAAGCGGCAAAAACAGACACTGCTAAAAACCAAAGAGAGGCAGGAAAGAAATGCAAAAACCGAGATTGTATCTTTGGAATTATAACCAACATAATAATTCCGATTACAGATATTCCTAAAATAACGGGATGAATATTTGGAATCTGAGTTACTATCTCTTTCAATAAATCAACAGTGCTTTTGCCTTTTGGACTGGTTCCCAAGGCGATATGTATTTGAGTTGAAAAAATTATGATACCAATTGCAACCATAATTCCTTGGATAACAGAGGATGGAACAATTTCAGCAATCTTTCCCAATTTTAAAATACCAAGTAAAACCTGAACCAGACCAGCCACACATATAGCAGCCAAAACATAGTTTAATGTTTTGCCAGAACCATCTTCCAATGAATAGATTGAAGAAAGAATGACAGCAATAAGACCAGCAGCGGGACCGTTAATAGCTAAATGACTGCCTCTAAACGGGGTGGCAACGAGCGCACCGACTATTGCAGATATTAACCCTGCAATTGGAGGAGCACCAGAAGCTGCCGCCACACCTAAGCCAAGAGGTAACGCTACTAACGATACACTTATAGCAGCTAAGAAATCAGATCGAAAATTTTTAACTATCCCCTTCCAACCAGTTTCTGGCATCTCATGTACTTCCATCTATAACATTGGTTTAACCCTAAAAAGTGAAAAGATAATTAATTTTCAATTAACGGTGAGGAATAGATACATTTTCGGACTAAGATCAGCTCTGACAGAGCGAAGCTCTATTTGAACTCAAAAATAATTGAATATGTATATCGCACACAATCAGCAACTTAAATTTTATAATAAATCAAAATAAGTTTAAAAGCAAAAAACAGTCATTTCATTTAATTGACACAACATAAATAAAAGGGGAAGCACTATTAATAATAATTAATCTTAATAATTAATCATACTTTTGAATTATATTTAAATTCTTACACTTTAACTCTTTTTTCAATCTCATAAGACTGCCATACAATTGATTTGGCCCATTAGTGGAATCAAAGTTTAGAGGGCTTAAAGCTTCAAGAAAATAGCATGTTTCTCTTGTGGATTTAAATACACAACTTTTTAGAAGCGGAAAAGCATAAGATCTAACTATCTCATCTTTATTTATTTTATCTATAATATCAGTTTTATAAGTTTCATCCATTTCGTTACATATAAACATTAGAAATGCCGGATAATATTCATGGAAGTCGGACTTCCTACGGTTTTGGTCTAAGTTTTTAAAAACGAAATCATGGATATTACCAAAATGACTTAGATGCTTTAAACTATTGCTAAACTCATTAAACTCTAATTCATACTTGGACTCAATTTTACCCTTAAGGATTATAAAACTATCAATATCAATAGCATAATCTTGACTAAATAGAGTCACTGCAAATGTCATAAAAAATAATATAAGTGATATCTGTATGTTCATAAATTAGAACCAAATACTTTACTTAGAAACGTAACAAATACTGCGCTTATTATTCTCAGTCTAGCATTAGATGAAATCGTTTCTATTATAAAGAACCTACACTGAAAACGTCTTTAAAAGCAAAAAAATGAATCAAATTAAGTTTATGCATTGCTTTTTATACAATAGTAGAAACTATATATAGAAAATAACAATCTTAAATTGGCTATCAACAATTAAGAAACTATCTTTGAATTATTATATAAATTAATATGACTA
>CAJQRD010000074.1 GCA_905480605.1 uncultured Saprospiraceae bacterium
GTTTTATTGCGATCTATTGTTTGGGTTTTTAATTCTTTTAATAACTCTTTTTTAGTCTCTTTTATAGTAATATTTAATTGCTTTCCCATCTTTAAATATACATAAAATATATGGCAAATTATTTATTAATTGGTATTAAATGGTGGGGAGGGCAATGTGATCTTAGAGTCTCAAGCAGACTACAATGAAGAAATTTGAATGATATAAACTGATTAACAATTCATAAAAAATGGCCCAAGATTTTTCTCTTGGGCCATCATATATTCTATTTAGCTTGTAACTAAGATGCTTACTCTCTACTTCAAAAACTCAATACTAGTCTTAATAAATTCATTCAACTCTTCACCCTTCAACATATTCTGATTTAATCTAGCCAAGTTGTATAAGTATTTTGCAAACCTCTCTTTTTTCTCAGGACTCTTCATACTTAAAAGTTTTCCTGCAACCAGTTCGTGATTTGTATTGATTACTACATTGTGAGAATCAGGCATATCTCCCATACCCATACCTTGCATTTGTTGCATTTCCTTCATACGTCTCATAAACTCTGGACGTGTAATCAAAACAGGGTGATCTTCTGTAGATAAAGGTCTCAATTCGATATTACCACCTTTTAATTCTCCTAAAGAATCAACAAACAATGTCTTTACTTTCTCCTCTTCTTTTTCTGACAATGCAGATAGAACTTCCTCGTCCTTCTGTACCAATTTATCAACAGTATCTGAATCAACTCTTACAAATGTGATCTTATCTTTTTTAGATTCCATTTGCTGCATAAAGTGATTATCAATGACATTGTTCATCAATAAAACATCATAACCATTGGCCTTTGCAGATTCAATATAGCTGTGTTGATCTTGATCGTTGTTTGCATACAATAAAACCGTTCTTTCGTGCTTGTCTGTTTGAGTTGGTTTTACTTTTTCAATGTACTCATCAAACAAAGTCATTTCACCATCAGTATTTTTAACCAAGCAAAAGGCACCTGCTTTTCCATAGAATTTTTCATCTGAAAGCATTCCGTATTTAACGAAAGTTCCAACATCATCCCATTTAGATTCAAAAGCTTCCTTGTCTTTTTTGTAAAGTTGCTTCAACTTATCTGCAACCTTCTTTGTGATGTACGATGTTATTTTTCTAACATTACTGTCACTTTGTAAATATGACCTTGATACATTTAAAGGAATATCTGGAGAATCAATCACACCATGTAACAGCAATAAAAATTCAGGAACTATCTCTTTTACGTCGTCTGTAACGTATACCTGATTGCTATATAATTGGATTTTGTTTTTTTGCATTTCCAAGTTGTTGTTCAACTTAGGAAAGTACAAAACACCTGTTAACTTGAATGGAAAATCTATATCCAAGTGAATCCAAAATAATGGATCCTGACTCATAGGATATAATTCCTTGTAGAATTTTTGGTAATCCTCTTCTTTTAATTTATTCGCTTTCTTTTTCCAAAGAGGATGTGTGTTGTTTACAATGTTGTCTTCTTCGACTTCTTTAGATGTTCTGTCGTCACCTTCGCCTTCCCACTCAGTAGTCGTTTTGGTTCCAAATCGTATAGGCACTGGTAAAAACTTAGAGTACTTATCTAATAGAGATTGTATTCTATTCTTTTCTAAAAACTCAGTGCTGTCATCTGATACATGTAAAATGATATCTGTACCTCTTTCTTTTCTTTCACCTTTTCCTATTTCATATTCAGGGTTACCGTCACAAATCCACCTAACGGCTTTTCCGGATTTCTTATAAGATCTGGTTATAACCTCTACTTGATCCGCAACCATAAATGCAGAGTAAAACCCTAATCCAAAGTGACCTATGATATTCGCATCGTCTTGATATTTTTTAAGGAATGTTTCTGCTGAAGAAAAAGCCACTTGGTTTAAGTATTTTTTCACTTCTGCTTCAGTCATTCCAAGACCTCTATCGCGAATAGTCAAAGTCTTAGCCTCTTTGTCTAAGATGATATCAATTGTAGTATCACCAACTTCACCTGCAAACTCACCTTTTGACGCTAAAGTTTTGATTTTTGTAGTGGCATCAACTGCGTTTGAGATAAGCTCTCTCAAAAATATTTCTTGATCTGAATAAAGAAATTTCTTAATAATTGGAAATATATTTTCCGTCTGTACTGAAATTTGTCCTTTTTCCATCGTTTATTTTAGTTTTTAACAATGTATTAGAAGGGGCAAAATGAGTGCCATGGCTGTTTTAGTGACAGAATGACGCAATTTTGCGATAATTCATAATTATGAATTCATAATTATGAATTATTGTCACACTAATTTGTCAATAACATGAAATTATTAGCTCAAAGTATCAGCAAATTCCTCAATGATTTTAAACAGATTTAAAATCTCTTTTTCTGAATTGCCTGAATTTACAGTAATTAGTCTGATAAAGGTATCACCTTTGAATTTACCATAACCGACCATCAGCTTTCCTTCTTCATATAACCTGTTGCATAACATCTCAGGAGAAATGCCCTTATAGTTGAAACAAATATTTATGCTATCATCAAAACTGTAAAGTGTATAATCTGAATTGGTTCTAATGTAATCTCTGGCTACATCAGCAAGGTGAAATTCGTGATCTACGATCTCACCTAGTCCTTTGGTTCCAATGGCTTTCCACATTGTCCAAAATTTTAGAGCATCGTTTCTTCTTCCACATTGCAATGAAATCTTTCCTGGATTTATATCATCACCATCCGCTTGATACAAATAACTGGCTTCATTTGAAAATGAATCATACAAACATTTTTTATGAGGAGTGACAATTATCGAACACGTTATTGGTGTACCTAACATTTTATGCGCATTGAAGGTAACCGAGTCAGCCAAATGAGAGCCTTCCATAAGATGTCTGTACTTGTCGCTAAACATAACTGAAGCGCCATAAGCACCATCAACATGTAACCACATATCATACTTTTTACAAAGTGCTGAAATTTCTCTGATAGGATCAAACGCCCCCATAACGGTTGTACCTGCAGTTGCATTTACAAAGAAAGGACGTAAGCCTGCAGCAATATCTTTTTGAATCTGAGTTTCAAGTGCAGAAACAGATATTTTACCATGTTCATCACTGTCAATTTTCTTGACATTGTCTCTCCCTATTCCACAAAAAGTAGCATTTTTTGCCACAGAATAATGGCATTCAACAGAGGTATATCCAACAAGTGGTACTTGTTTTCCCTTATTTCTGAATTCAGGATCGTATTTGTCACGTGCCATCATCATTCCCATATAATTGGTCATCGACCCACCTGCTGCAATTGTTCCAAGAGTTTCAGTTTTAAAACCTATCAGTTCGCCGACTTTATTGAGAATGTTTTTCTCCATGGCAATCATAGGACCGCCCACTTTATAGGTATACATACTGTTATTAAGAAATACAGCCAATAGTTCTCCAAGTGTAGCCTTACTTTGCCTTCCTCCAAACAATTGATTGAAAAATAGTGTGGTCGCAGTTCTAGGTGTATTCAAGACTAAGTCAGTCAATGCTTTTTCAAATTGCTCATCATTAATAGCTTCTTCTTCTAGATCTAAATCTAAAAGGGTCTTAAGTGAATCAAATGGAACGGGCTTAACAACACCTGTCTCTTTTTCTGATTCTAAAAGTTTGTGGGCAATACGATTGAAAAGTTCAAAATCTTTATTCATAATTTCTGGTCTGTCTATTATTAACAAATAATGTGGCATTTTGTTAAGCGGGCAAAAATAAGCCCTTTTCTATCGCCAAATGTTATAAATAGGGTGGAAAGCATAAATTCTATCATGGATTACTAAAAATTAAAATAATAAAGGCACTTTTGTGTAGAAGTATTTTTCATGAAACATCTGCATTTAGCACAGTTAATAAGTTTTTTAAGGTGGATTTTTGCGCCTTTGACTTTAGTGTATTTGACAGATTGGGATCAAAAAGACATGTTTTTGCTCTTAATAGTTGCTTTATCTGGACTGACGGATTTACTAGATGGTTACATCGCACGGATGGAAAAGAAAACAAGCTATTTAGGCGCAATTCATGATTTTACTGCAGATAAGTTGTTTATTCTTTCCGCTTTATTGGTTTTTAGTGTTGTAGGAAAAATTCCAACGTGGGTTACATTTATCTTCCTTTACCGCGAAATAATAGTGATGGGTTTGCGGATCTACACTTCCTATCATCGATATGAAATAAAAGCGAGCTGGATGGGCAAATTTAAAACGGCAATTTTGTTTGTGGGATTAATGGCAATGCTCATTAATTTTGAATATTTCATGTGGATTATCTATATTTCTTTAGCATTGGCTGTCGTTTCTTTCTTTGACTATTTCTGGAAATTCAGGAAGGTTGTTTTAAACGAGAAATAAAATTCCATTTTAAGGTTAATTTCTTTTGTATTGCTCGCCTCAAGGGCATTTAATTTTTGTCTTAACAAAAAAAATGAATCAATTCCGATAGCTATCGTAAGTCAAGGCTGTATCTATTTCTTAACGCTAAATTTAATTAAAACTAAATTTATATATTTACAAAAAATTAAAAACATGAATGCTGGAAATGCAAATTTTTTAAACGCAATCGTATTGGTTGGAATGGGAATGTGGGGATATTTGGGATCTTTATCACCATCGCCAACGGCACTGATTCCTGTATTTATTGGAGTTATTCTTTTTGTAATGACAAACTTTATAAGAAATCATCATAAGATAGTTTCACACATTGCTGTTGTTTTGACTTTGATGATATTGATAGCTTTGATTAAGCCATTGACAGGAGCGATGGAAAGGTCAGATACTATGGCTATGATACGTATTGGATTAATGATGTTGACATCTGCAATTGCTTTTGTTGTATTTATCAAGAGTTTTATCGATGTAAGAAAGGCCAGTAAAAAGTAGTGGCTGATCTAAATGATAAACTGTATGATGCTTTTGGAGAGTTGGTTTATGTATTGGCAATGTCAGATGGTGAACTGCAAACTGAAGAATTAGATACACTCAAGAAGCTTCTCAATAAACACGAATGGGCGAGTGAAATCCAATGGTCATTTGACTATGAAAAAGGAAAGGCTAGAGATGTTGCAGATGTTTACAACAAAGTCAAGTTCGCTTGTTTTGATGTCGGTCCACATCCTGAGTACGCTCAAATGTTGAATGTTCTAGAAAAAGTTGCAGAATCAAGTCTAGGAGTAATAAGTGAAGAGCAAGCTGTAATCGATAGATTCAAGCATGATCTTATCGAAGAATTTATGAAAAGAAGTTAAGTGAAAAACAAGTAAGCGATCCTTATTAATTACGTGCTTTAGAAATACAAAAAGACCACTCATTTGAGTGGTCTTTTTTGATTAGTACATTTATTTAATTTGAACTTCTACAGGCTCAGTGTTACATCACCTGCATTTGTTACTTTAACTCTTGGACAGAATTCTAGATTTGCATTCCCAAAGCTAAAATTCCCCAAATTCATTTTAAGAAGAGATGAATTAAAAATATTTAATATCGAACTAAGGATTGGAATATCTGCCTTTCCTTTTACAGATTCTGCACTTAAAGACAATTTATTGTTCTCACACTTAATTACAAGGTCAAAATCAACATCCACTTCAAAATCAATTCCATAATGAGATTTTAGATCTAGGTCAAACTGAAGTTTGTTTTTAGTTTTCTTTTTGGCTTCTACATGTTTTTTACCGTTTAAATAACCGTAGGTTAAATCTTTACTTTTCATATTGGGATCTGAATACATCATATGTCCTACATAAGATTCGACCATGTTTTCTAAAGTCGCTCGTTTGATAATTGAAGGTGGTAACCATATAGCTTTGTTCCTTTTCGAATGCTTCCATGTTGATGAATTTCTTAATTCAGACCCACTGATATGCAGTCTTGGTCCTGATCCAGAATTCCCATCGATACATTTGCCATTAGAATATACTTTTTTAAAAATAGGAATTGGCGCACCATTCACAAATAATTCTATTTTTTCAACGCACCATTTATCGTTTCCTTTGATATTAAATCTCATAAGGTGAATATCATTTATCTTTTTAATATTAGGATCCAGAATTTCATATATATCAGTATAACCTTTTTCACGGTCATTTCCTCCGTTGTTTAAGTAATAAATACTGCTTTCACTATCGCGAAATTGAACTTGTAATTTACTGTCAGAATCTGCGCCTTTTATTCTACTTGTTTTTACTCGAAGTTGAAGACTCCATACTGCTACGTTTTCAAATTGTGGTCTGTAAGAATCTGGCAAATCATATCTTCCAGGATATTTGTCTGCTGGTCTTGGTCTTGGTTTTGGTTTTGTTGTATTTGGTCTTGTTGGCACCCTCTGATCTCTTATTACTCTCTGGTCTCTGATTACCTTTGTTGAGTTTCTTTTTGCTTTTTGAGCTTGGCTGGTATTAGCTATTGTTAGTACTAATAAAAGGAGAGTTGAAATTTGGATAAACTTTTTCATAATAGATATTTTTTATTTTATTAATTGTCGACTCTTTTTGGTTTTTCAGAGTCGACCCTTTCGTTCTAAATACAATTCAAAGATGAGAGATAATGGTCCCTTATTCCTCCACCTTTATTAGGATTGGTATTAAATCCCCATAAATGGGGAGAAAACAAAAAGGGCTGTTTAGATATCCTAAACAGCCCTTTTCTTAGATCTTAATCAAAAAATAATTATTCGTTTAGCAGCCCAAACTCGAATGCTTTTTTTACTAGGCCAGCAACATTTTTAGCATTCAACTTTCGCAATAGACTTTTGCGATGTGTAATTACTGTAGAAGGAGAGATGAAAAGCTGAGCTGCAATTTCGTCAGTCGTCAATTCATCAATAATCAATTTGAGTATTTCTTTTTCTCTTCGAGTTAATTTTTGAATGAAGTCAGATGATTTTGGCTTTTTGGGCTCATGTATTCCCGCAACAAGTAAATCAGTTACTTCACGACTAAAATACCTATTGCCGCCCATTACAACTTGTATCGCTTTGAGCAATTCTTCCCTTCCTGTATTTTTCAAAAGATAACCATCTACACCAGACTTAATCATTTTGTTAATATACCCTGCATTACCATGCATGGTTAACGCAATAATTTTTGGACAGTTCTCATCCTTTTTTAATTCTTGACAAATATCAAAGCCACTTTTATCTGGCAAATTTATATCTAGTAAAACAAGATCAATAGTCTCTGCTTTTGCAATTTGTATAGTTTGTAATCCATTTTGTGCCTCATACAAATTACCAATACTATCATCTTCCTCCAGCAGACCTCGAAGTCCATCGATAATAATTTGGTGGTCGTCAACTAACAATATGTTTATCATAACTTGCCTTTTATGTTATTCTGAATAGGGAGAAGAATTGTAAATGTACTACCTTTGCCTGGAGTAGATTCAATTTCCAACTTTCCGTTAATATAATTTGTGCGTGACTGGATGTTCTGCAAACCTATCCCTTTGTGTTGCTTTGAAATATCAAACCCTATTCCATCATCTTCTACAATCAATATTATTTCATCATCTTCTATTGTCAATTGAACGATGACTTCATTTGCTTCAGCATGTTTGATTATATTCTTTAGTAATTCTTGTGTAATCCTAAAAATGGTTGTTTTAATTTCGTGTGTCAAGTTTTGTTCTTGACCAAAATAATTGAACTCAAATGGTATACCATGTTGATTAGAGAATGTTTGACATAAATCCTCTAATGCAAATTCAAGTCCTTCTTGTTCCAAAACTTGTGGCATTAAATTATGCGAAATCTCCCGAACGGTTCGACAGGCATCATCAATGAGTGATTCAGCTTTTTGATAGGATTCCATGGAATGAACCTGAGGGAATTTATACTGAATACCACCTATCTGCATTTTTACAGTTGCTAGAACCGCTCCCAATCCATCATGAAGTTCTCTGGCTATACGCTTACGTTCTTTTTCTTCACCATCAATAAATGATTTTAGACCTTGGGTTTCTTGTTCTTTCTTCAGGACCTCAATTTTCTGTTTATTGAGTTGCTTGTTTTTTCGATTGATGAAAATTAAGAATGTTGCAAATAACCCGATCAGGGCCACGCCACCGCCTAACATTAGAAGTTGGTTGTTCCTACGTTGAATATCAACTTTTTGTTTTTCTATTTCTACTTTTTGTTGTGCTATTTCTTTATCCTTCTTTTCTGTTGAATAGAGTAAGTCGAATTTTTTAATGGCTTTGGTCCGATCTATAGAAGTCAAACTATCATTTATTTCGCTGTAGTTAAGATGTAAGTTATAAGCTCTTTTGAAATCACCAATTTTTGCATAAGCATTTGATAACAATGTATACACATTTCTTAGGCCCTCATTGTCATCCATGGTTATGTAAGAAGGCAAGCACTCTTCTGCATAGGCAATCCCCTTGTAAGGAAAGCCTTGCTTTAATTCAATCTCAGCCAGTGCCATCTTTATAGACAACATACTTAGCATATCTTGTGATTTGCTTCTGGCTTCCAATGCTTCTGTCAGAAGTTTTTTTGCTTTCACAAATTGATTTCCTTCTTTATAAATGTGACTTAAACTTAAGATAACATCTGCCTCATTTATTTTATTATTTAGCTGACTATAAATTTTTAATGCTGCTTCATAACTTTCTATAGCTTCATTATCTTTCTTTTGCTGTTGAAAAACAAAGCCTAATTTTTTATTACAGCCTGCTTCCGCAAATCGGCTTTTTTTCAATCTCGCTAAAATCAATGCTTTATTATAATATTCTTCTGCAATATTCCAAACATTTTGTGCCGTATAAATATCTCCAAGTTCAGAATAAATAGTGGTTATTGAAAAGGTATCACTTTCAGTTTCTGCTATTTTCAAAGCCTCAATCAAATGTTGCTGGGCTTCTTCATAATCACCACGCTCACGATACAAGTTGCCCAATGCAATAAAATCACTAACCAAGCCTTCTGAATCATTTAACTCTTCTTTTAAGCGAAGCCCTTTCTGAAAATAATGTATGGCAGAATCTAACTGTCCTATTGAATGATATGTTGTGGAAATTCGATTTAATATATCTTTGTTTTGTTGTTTGTTTTTTTCTAAACTTGCTGAATAAAGTGCATTTTTCAAAAAATCAATAGAAGATTCTGGTTCTTGATTAAAAGAGGAAATAGCTGCTTTTTTTTCATACCCGTCTATAATTATTTGATGTAGATTTAGTTTGTTGGCATAGCTAATTGATAGATTATAATGGGCATTAGCATTTAGGAAATCGTTTTGAAAAAAGTAAAAATCAGCTAACTTGCAATAAGCCATTGCTAGCCCCTTTTCGAATTTAGTAGTTTCGAAAATATTGATGGCATCTTGGTAGTAGATCTCGAATTGTGGATTTTTTTGTAATAGTTCTTCAGCTTGTCCTTTGTAGAAAATGGCTACTCCTTTAATATCTTCATCAACATCATTGCGAAGAATTCTATTGCATAAAATAAATGCCGAATCAATTTCGCCATTATTAAATTGGTTTTCTACTTCTGTAAAAACAGAAGGGAACTCACCGATAATATAAGTCGAAGATTGACTATGCAAATGTCCAAAAAGGAGGAGTTGAAAAAGTAATAGATATATAATAATATTATTCTGCAATTTTTTGGTTTAAATCTTCATTAAAAATTAAATTTAAAAATGAGCAGTAGCTACCAATCTAAAAGTACCTAGTTTGCCATTCCATTCTTTGTTGTCAATTTTTTGAGTGGAAACAGTTGCTCTCATTAATATGTATTGATTGATATGATAACCAATAGCAAATGAGTGACGGAGCACGTTATTATCCCAATTTTGTGTATTGCTGTTTTCCAAATTGCTGAAACGCAAATGGTCAATACGATAGGCAATATAACTTCCTTGAATAACTGGAAGTTCATATTTAATATCAAGGTTTACTGCTAAGTTACTTAAGTTGAGAGGAGACTTGATAGTATTTGCGTCAAATGACAATTCATCTCCATTGAATTGTGGTACTTTATAAAAGCTTCCAATTACTTCTCCTGAAAATTCAAAATATCCTTTACCAATTTTAAAATCCATACCAATCGTCGACTGTGTAAATTTCGGTTTCTCACTTAATAGGTCACCAACCTCTGATGATTGGTAAAAATTACCATGACTCACAGAAAAACCCTGTTCCCAAAAATAGGTAGGTTGAATTTTTAATCTTGAAATCACACCAAAGTGCAGTGGATCTGAAAATTGTTTTTGAAGATTTGAAGCGCCACTCACAAGAGCTATTTTCCAATTGACTTTCGATCGTTTAATATTCCAACTAAACATAGCTCCAGTAGTATACTCTCCATAATACAGATTAGTGCTTCCCCATTGCACCTCATTGTCAATAGGAATTTTGGCTACATCTCCTAAGTCTTTTACAAATCCAATTTTATCAGATATGTTATTGAAATAACTATAGGCCAGTGGAAGTCCAATGAAATTCCTTTTCGTTGATAATTGTTTTTGGTTAAAAGACCCAAATGGATTTGTAAAACTCCCAACTGTAATCCCTACCTTTCGTTTTTTCGAGACCCATTGAACATTGAGTTGAGGAACTGCAAACTTATTGAGCTTGACACCTTTATCTTTTTCTAATAAAAATCTAGCATTGAAAATCAAATGCTTGTTAATATTTAATCGCCCCATAATGTTTAATTGGGCAATACCAAAATGGCCGTCTATTGCATCTTTGTCAATTTCGTTATAATAGTAATGTGACTTGCTGCCAGCCTTAGCATATTCGAAATCGGTTAATCCACTGAATGCAAAACCAGACTGAGCCATTAAATTACTTTGTAAAAGCAAGAACAATGTAACACAACAAAAAATATACTTTGTTTTGTTGAATGCACTTAATAACCTAATACTTATGTCCATCCTTAAGGTTTTTTTGGCTTAACAAAACTAAAGTCAAAGTCAAACAATTGACCACCTGTAAGTTCTACTTCTTTTTTTATTTCACTACAATTTGGATGAAATAACTCAACTCGATATCTGCCATCTGGTACATCCTTTATTGAATAGTTTCCTTCATTGTCTATACGGCAAAAATACGGTGTATCAAAAGAAAGAATCTTAGCATTCATGTGTGCATGAATCTCGCAGTTTAGTTCTATTACACCTACTTTTTTGATTTTCACACTGTAAGAAATACCTGGTGCCCGTCTTCCAATACTAAATTTAGATTTTCGTGTATATGATTTTACATTATGAAAAAATTCATCTTCATTCAAAAAATGAACTTTTGATCCGACGACAACAGGCAATACATTAGGAATGAAAGTTTGTTCGGATTGTGAGATGTAAGCATCTTTTGTAGGTGTTAATTTTGGTTTGAAGTCCAATGGATGTAAACTAACAATCACATTCATATCTGGCTTTGCTAAAGGATCATCAGAGTGCATGACCTCTGTCCCATCGCTATTATAATCTAAGCCCAGAGATATAGACTTCGGACAATCAGCTAGAGTAATTTTACCTTTTATCTCATTGAGTGTTTTTCCATTAGGAATTACATCGTTGGCAGATATGAATAATAAACAGGAAAAAAATATTAAGTATTTCATTTTCTTTATTTGTTTTCTTTTCAACTCTAAGAAAGGTTCATGAAATTTAAAATGCTTTTAATCTAATCCCAAATTAACTTTTTTATTTATAATAATATTGACTTTTTGTAATGGATGTATATTGTTAATGATTAGAGTTGAGTCCCCATCCATGATTCCAGGTTTCAGTAGAATATGTTTTAATCCCTGTCTTTGTCTGAATAATATAATTTTTAGTCAAATCTAGTTGGCCTTTTGCTCCAAACATTAAGCTGGGTGTCACAGGTTCATTTTCCAATAAAATCAAACCGAAACCTCCTTCATGCGCAATAAGATTCTCATTTGCAGCTTGTGCTAGACACATTCCTGCTCTTGTCATTATTGAAGTCTCTCCTACATGTGCACCAATAATGATTCGCCAATTTCGCTTCTTGAGTGCTGTTACCATTTTCAAACCTCTTAAGACGCCTCCGATTCTTGAAACTTTGATATTGGCAATAAACGCTCCTTGAAGTCCATCATAGGATTTTAAATCTGATAGACTACACAGACTTTCATCTAAAATCACAGATGTATTGAGGGCTGTACTAATTTTTTGGAGCGCCAATGGATTCTTTGGTTCAACAGGTTCTTCAATTCCTAAAAAAGGGATAGATAGCTGACTAAGATGATTAATAGCTGCACTGGTGTTTCCCGACCAAAGATTATTGGCATCCAATCTGATTTGAAAATTCTCGGTCTTTTCTTTTTTAAAATAATCTTGAAGAACTTCTAATTTTTGTTTGTCAAGTTGTAAGTCTCCATTTAACTTTATCTTAAAATCCGCAAAACCCCATTTCAAATATTGGGCAAGTAATTGTTCGAACTGGCTTCGTTTACTATCGCCTAGAATAGCAGAATATTGGTATAACGCCATGGGCGGATTTAGACCAAGCAATTGCTCTACACTTATTTGTTGTTCTTTGGCAAAAAGATCAAGTAATGCAGTTTCAATCCCACACCATGCAGCTGGATTTTGATCAATTTCTTTTTCATTCGATTCTTGATATTTTATTAAAGCTAAAAAGTCTACACATTCTTTTTCAAGCATGGTCTTTTTGGAATCTGCCCACTTTAAACATGACTCAATATTTTCACCTGTTACATAATCTCTTGGACAACCTTCACCAAGCCCAGTCATATTTCCTCTGGTTGCTGAAACCCAAACACTTTCTCCGTGATTTCTAATTGAAGACGCTTGCTTAAAGCTTGTTTTAAGCGGCAAACGAAGCGAAAATATGTTGATTTTAATTTGGGTCAAAATAGTTTTTCTTTTGATTTAAAATCTGAATGGCCTTCAACTACTGATGTAATGTAATTATTCTATTTGATAGAATTTAATATAGTCAAAGGTGATTTATTTAGGGTCATATTTTCTCCCTATAAATGGGGATATTTCATTAACCCTCAGAATGGTGGATGTTTAAGGCTTCGTCTAAGAGCACCTTTGTAATGTATTTAGAATGAAACTTTATTCAATTTAGGAACACCATTAAATAGTAAATAATGAAAATTTCAATTAAAATAAAAGCGAACAATTTCACAACTGATACTAAAGAAGAAATGTGGAATATATACAAATCTTATTACAACTCTAATAAGGTTGATTTTATGAAAAGAATAGAAACGAATAATCAATTTGCTATTTATGAATACGATGGAAATATCGTTGGATTCACAGGAATGAAAATAAACCGAACAAAATTTGATGGGAAAAGAAAAATGCTAATCTATTTTGGTCAAACAGTTATAGAAAAGAAATTTAGAGGTAATGCTTTACTCACAATGACTGGATTAAAAGTTTGCTTCAAATATTTCAAAGAACTTATCTTCTCTGATATCTATTTTTGGTATGATGCATTGACTTACAAGTCATACTTGGTTTGTGCTAAACCAGCAGAGGAATGCTACCCATCACACAAGCAACAAACTCCCACCTCAATTAAAAAACTAATTAATTATATTGGTCAAAAGCATTATGAAGGATCATTTTGTGAAGAATTAGGGACAGTAATTAAATCAAAGATATTTGTAAGCGACCCTTCTGTTAACATTGAAGTTAATGATGTAAAGGACAAGGATATCCAATTTTTTATGAAAGCAAACCCAAACCACGATAAAGGACATGGACTGATTACTCTTACTCCAATGAATAAGAAAAATGTTCTTGTTTTAGTTAAAAGATTTGGAGTTAAGTTTTCAAAAAACATTGCAGTACATGTAAGCATATTAAATCAAGCTTTGCAGTTTCATTTAATTAAGTTCAATAAACGACTTTCTCCTACTGTATAAATTTATATTTTGTAGTTTTTAAACAAAAAAAGACCACTCATTCGAGTGGTCTTTTTTATTGGCTGTGAGAGAAGGAGTCGAACCTTCACGAGGAATTTAGCCATAGAACAAATATCAAGTTTGTGGTCAATCCTTATTCTACGTTTATCATTTTATCCTCACCCTCGAGACAAGAGGGCATGGCTGCCTGGTTTCATCACCTCACAGTATCGTTAAACTTCGTTAAGTACAATACAAATATAGGATTATTTTCGGATAGGATACAAATTTTCTAATAATTATATATATTATTTAGAAATAATTTAACATTATGATTATTTTATTAGATTTTATATAATTGGTAATACTTTTGGGTACTTGATATTGAAAATCATTTAACTATGGAATCACTTTGTTAATTTTACTACATAGAAAATGAATAAAATCTATAATAAATATACGTTTACTGCACTTTTGAACTTGTGTCTCTGTATAATATCATACAGTCAAGAACTACCTATTAAGATAAATGGCATTTCAATTGTTAGTCCGCCAGATTCGATAATCCAAAATCCATTTGAGGAAATAAAATCGCTTGGCGCAAATTGGACCTGTATCATTCCCTATAGAGAATGTAAAGCGCCAAATTTTCATATTGCAACAGAGGATGTTTTTAGTTGGTGGGGTTTATCAATTACAGGAATTGAAACAAGTATTCAAATGGCAAAAAAATCTGGTTTGAAAATTTTGTTGAAACCACAATTATATTTACAAAATTCTTGGCCAGGTGTGATTAATTTTAAGACTGAAAGAGAGTGGAACGAATGGGAAGTAGAGTACACTCAATTTATTTTGACCTTTTTAGGCCTTGCCATTAAGCACGACGTAGAAATATTTTGCATTGGAACTGAAATAAAGAACAGTATTGCGGAGCGTCAAGATTACTGGGTTGAGCTAATCGAAAGTATGAGACATATTTACAAAGGGAAAATAGTTTATTCTGCAAATTGGGATGCTTATGAAAATGTAAAATTTTGGAATAAATTAGATTATATTGGCGTTAGTTCTTATTTCCCATTGTCTGAGGATAAAAATGCAGATGTGCAAATTTTGAAAGAGAGTTGGATGCAAATAGTAAGAAAATTAAAGCGATTTTCCTACAGAAAAGGAATGAAAGTACTCTTTACAGAATACGGATACCTGTCTGTTGATCACACAGCTTATCGCCATTGGGAGCATGAAGACAATATCTACAATTTGGCAATAAATGAATCAGCTCAAGCCAATGCGTTAGATGCGTTTTACAGCACATGGATGAAGGAAAGTATTTGGGCAGGTGGGTTTTTATGGAAGTGGTATCCAGATAGAAAAGGACACCAAGGATATTTTGAAAAAGATTATACACCTCAAGGCAAAAAAGCTGAAGAGGTCATTAAAAAATGGTTTGCTAAATGAAAATTTTAAAAAGTGTTTCAGGAATTCGAAAAGCTTTGGCTGAGGAAATCAAAGCTGGAAAGACGATTGGTTTTATTCCAACAATGGGAGCTTTGCATATGGGGCACATGTCACTTATTCAAAAGTCAGTAAAGGAAAATGATATTACGGTAACGAGTGTGTTCGTCAATCCAACACAGTTTAATCAAAAAGAAGATTTGGATAAGTATCCAAGAAACCTTAAAGCAGATGCTAAACTATTAAAGCAGTTTGGTTGTGATTATATATTTGCTCCTGGTGTTGCTCAGATTTATCCGAAAAAAATTGACACTACTGTTAAGTTGGATATTGACCACTTGACACAGAGTATGGAAGGGCCAAATCGACCTGGGCATTTTGTTGGTGTCGTACAAGTGGTTAAACGATTGTTGGATATATTGGAGCCCAACAAGTTGTATATGGGGCAAAAAGATTTTCAGCAATTTAGTATCATCGATTATATGCTGAAGAAACTAAAAATGAAGACGAAACTCCGTGTTTGTCCTATCATAAGAGAAGAAGATGGCCTGGCTATGAGTTCTCGAAATGTCAGATTGGCTAAAAAACACAGACCATTGTGTACTGTAATATATAAGACACTGATATTTACAAAGGAAAACCTAGGTAAAAAAACCACAAAATATCTTGAGAAAAAGGCCATGGAAAGATTGGCAGAAAGACCATTCAACCCAGAATATTTTGAAATAGTTGATGGTAAAACGATGGAAAAAATCAAAAATCCTGACAACCATAAGCTGATTGTGGCTTGTACCGCTGTCTGGGCAGGAAAAGTCAGGTTGATCGATAATATGATTCTTAAAGGAAAAGTGTAGTATTAATTGAATTTGTAGTGCCACTTATCTAAATTTGCGACCATGTTTTTAAAAACACACAATTCAAAAATTTATATAGTTTGTATAACACAAGCTAATTTGACTGCAGAGGTGAAAGACTTTGAGTTAATGCATGATTTTTTTGTGGAAATCAATCAACTAGATTAACTTGAACGAAAACCTCAAATCCTTCTTAAAGTTTTTACTTTTCCTGTCTATCGGGTTGGGAATATTGTATTTGCTATTTGACAATATGAATGATACGCATCTTGCAGAATGTGCCGAAAATGGCATTCCAGAAAGTGAGTGTTCTCTAGTTGATAAACTGATTGAAAACTTTAAGTCAGTTAAAGTATTTTGGATAATTGTGATTTGTGTTATTTTTATGATTAGCAATATTTTAAGAGCACTAAGGTGGAATCAACTTTTAGAACCACTTGGCTACAAGCCAAAATTATTTAATGGAGTTGGTAGTATCATGCTAGGATATTTAACTAACATGGCTATTCCAAGAATAGGAGAGATTGTACGAGCAGGAAGCTTGGCCAAATATGAAAATATTCCTACAGAAAAAATATTCGGAACCATCGTGGTAGACCGAATTCTAGACGTCATTTCTTTGTTATTAATTATTGGATTGGCATTTCTTTTTTCATATGAGCATGTTGGTGGTTATATTTCTGAAAACGCTAACATTTCTGGATATACGTTACTTATTGGATTTGTAGTATTGGTGGTTTTAGGATTGGTTTCATTATGGTTAGTCAAAAAATTGATATTAGATTCAACAAGTGAAAAACCATTTGTACAAAAAATAAAAAAATTAATATTAGGATTTAGGGATGGTTTGTTAGCTGCCTTAAAAGTTAAAAATTTAACGTTGTTGATTTTTAATTCAATTGGAATTTGGTTGATGTACTATTTGATGATGTACCTTTGCTTTTTTGCCTATGAACCCACTAGTCATCTTGGCCCTGTAGCCGCTTTGGTTGCTTTCGTTTTTGGTAGCCTAGGAATGGTAATTCCGTCTCCTGGGGGTATGGGAAGTTATCAATACTTGGTTGGTGGGGCTTTGGAAATTTATAATATAAGTAAGATTGATGCCTTTTCATTTGCAAATATTATTTTCTTTACTATTCAGATATTCTGCAACATTGCATTTGGTATTTTCTTCTACTTGGCGATGCCTTTCTATAATAAGAAGAGATAGTGACTTGACAACAATGTCAAGTTTTTAGTCGAAAGGTGAAAGACACATGCGAAGGAATTGTTTGGTCATTGCCATTTGCATGGTTTTCAACTTAACGCAATTTATATTAAGTCATTATGTATGGTATTGTTTCATTATTGTCATTAGGTCATTAGGTCATTAAGTCATTGTTGACATTGAATAATTGACATTGCAATACCGAATTCATTCAAAAAATTTGAAACATTGACTTCATTGGTATATATTCGACTCTCAAACTATCAAGTCAAAATAATAACATGAAAACAATCAAAGGACCTGCAATATTTTTAGCACAATTTATGGGCGATGAGGCACCATTCAATAGTTTAGATAATATTTGTAAATGGGTGTCGGACTTAGGATACAAAGGCATTCAAATTCCAACTTGGGAGACTAGGTTAATTGACTTAAGCAAAGCTGCAGAAAGCAAAACATATTGCGATGAACTGAAAGGTAAGATTGCATCTTATGGATTGGAAATAACAGAGTTGTCTACACATCTTCAAGGACAATTGGTGGCTGTCAATCCAGCTTATGATGAAATGTTTGATGCATTTGCTCCCGACGAAGTAAAGGGCAATCCTCATCAAAGGAAAATTTGGGCAACCAATCAATTAATGATGGCGGCAAAAACTTCGAAAAATTTAGGCTTAAAATCTCATGCGACTTTCTCAGGTGCGTTGGCCTGGCCTTATGTTTATCCATGGCCACAAAGACCTGACGGTTTGATAGAAACAGCCTTCCAAGAGTTGGCAAACCGATGGAAGCCTATTCTTGACGAGTTTGATGAAAATGGAGTAGATCTTTGTTATGAAATCCATCCAGGTGAAGACCTTCATGATGGTGTTAGTTATGAAATGTTTTTAGATAAAGTAAACAATCATAAACGGGCCTGTCTATTGTATGATCCAAGTCATTTTGTATTGCAACAATTGGATTATATTCAGTTTATAGATTTTTATCACGAACGCATTAAAGCATTCCATGTTAAAGATGCAGAATTTAATCCAACAGGCAAGCAAGGTGTATAT
The DNA here is from genome assembly GCA_905480605.1 of uncultured Saprospiraceae bacterium. Classification (GTDB taxonomy): domain Bacteria; phylum Bacteroidota; class Bacteroidia; order Chitinophagales; family Saprospiraceae; genus RFSX01. The sequence goes on from CAJQRD010000074.1 coordinate 18,441, forward strand.
GGTGGATATCAATCATGGGCAAACCGTGCAGGAAGGTTTAGATCGTTGGGTGATGGTGAAATTGATTTCCAAACTATCTTTACTAAGTTATCAGAATATGGTTTTGACGGATGGGCAGTGATGGAATGGGAATGTTGTGTAAAGTCACCTCAACAAGGCGCTGAAGAAGGTGCTCCTTTTATTGCAGATCATATCATTCAAGTTACGGATAAAGCCTTCGATGATTTTGCAGGCGGGGAGATTGACAGATCATTAATCAACAGATCTTTAGGAATTTAATATGAATATAACCAAAAGTCTTGTTTGGTTGGTTTTTCTTTTTTCTTTTGTAAATGTATCAGCTCAAGAAAATGCGGAATTAGATTCTATTGTTGAAGCTTTTGAAATAAAAGTCGAACCTATAGAATTGATCCATCATCCTATTCAAAAACACTTTTCATTTAGTCAAAACAAACTGGAAATTAATCAGTCAAGTAGAGAGTTGGCTGCTACGTTTGATGATCCTTCAAGAGTCTTGTATAGACATACAGGAATCTCAATAGCGAATGATCAAAACAACAGTATTGTTTATCGTGGCTTGCCTTCTGAATTTGTAAAATGGTCAATTGATGGCGCAGAAATTATCAACCCCAATCACTTGAGTAATGCCGGGCGCTTATCCGATCAAAGTAGTCCAAGTGCTGGTGGTGTTTTGGCGATCCCCTTTGAAGTGGTTAACAAATTCAGTTTTTATGGAAATGCTTATGGCCCTGAACAAATAAACTCAGTGTCTGCTGTTTCGGATTTTAACTTTGATATTGATGGGAATAATTTTTTTAAAGTTGGATTATTGGGAATGGAGGCAGGCTTTCAAACAAAAGGTAAGGTTAAAGTAAAAGGCAATTTTCGATATTCAACAGTAGGTTTATTGTCTGATTTTGGAGTTAATTTCGATGGGGAATCTATCAAATTTTATGATGGATTTGTAAAGGCAGATATTACTGATAAAATATCATTTGTAGGTGTAGCAGGTAACAGTACAAATTTTCATGAATCACTGACCAATATTGAAGATGCTACACAATTAAAAGACTTGCAAGAGATAGATTTTGAATCTAAGTTTTTTATCGCTGGGATAAAATACAAAGGTGAAAAGTATAATCACTCTTTTTTTGTATCACAGCGAAACAGCAACAGAACATCACGACTTGATGAATCCTTATTCCAATCTCCTGAAATTTCATCGTTCGAATCATTTTCAAGAAATATTGAAAAGTATTCTTACAATGGATATCGAAAATTAAAAATGGGTGAAGGAGATCTAAATGTTGGTATGCAGTTTTTATTGTTTTATTCTGAGCTTGCTTCGGAAAATTTTGAAAGTTTAAATGAGAATAATGGAAATGTCAAAGTATATGCAAATTATAAGTACTTAACCAACTTAGGCGATGTAAACTTTAAAATTGAACCAGGTCTTGCGATTGTTCATATTGATAACTTTAATTTCAATCCTTCATTGTTTGCTCAAATATCATACGATAAATTTTTGCTTGATTTTAATTATGCATGTAAGAATGTCCAAAAGGAATTTAATCAAATTGGTGGGATTTCACGTGACTCAGATTTAGTAGAATCTTATTCTATCTCATTGAAGTATCAATTGCCAAAGCAAAAATTTTCTATAAATACAAGAATGTTTTACTTGAAAACACAAACACTCAATTACCTTTTACAATCAATATTGAATGGTACAAATAAGTTGGGTGAAGGTTATGATTTTAACGATTTATCATTAAGAGATGAATCTCAAATTGATTCTAAAGGTATTGAGTTAATGATAGATAAATCATGGAGTGGTGGATGGTATGCACATGCAAATGCAACTTTTTTTGATGCACAGTATTCAAATCTAACCTTCAGCAATATTGAGGTTAACACCAATGAGAACTTTAAAAGCATCTATAACTTTGTGTTCACAAAAGAATTTTATTCCAAGCGTAATAATAAATGGGTTGTAAATCTTGCTTATCACCAGCGTGGTGGTGCATATCAAAATACATATGATTGGATAGAAGGAACTTTTGTGGAAAGAAGGCTGTCTGCGTATTATCGTATTGACGCAAGATTTCAATACAATTGGAATAGCAAAAATACATTGACCTTAGACATCCAAAACCTGACAAATAATCTGAATGATGCGTATTACTTTTATGATGCTTATTTAAATAAAGAAGTTCTTCAAAAACAATTGGGTACGATACCTATTTTGAGTTATAAACGCGTCTTTTAAAATGATAATTGCTATGATTAAATACTTACAACTTACGGTTATATTAGCAATGTGTTTGTGTCAAATTAAAAGTGCTGCTCAATCAACATACTTGACAGAGATAGGCAAGCATGACAGTTTGTATTCAAATGTATTAAATGAAAACAAAGATTTCTGGGTGCAATATCCTGAGTTTTTCAATCCTGAACTCAAATATCCCGTAGTTTTTATTTTGGATGGAGGGAGAGATCTGCCCACAGTTGTGAATACGCACAAGTATTATAGCGGCGGTTTTTTTCCTGAGATGATAATGATTGGTATCTCAAATGCTGAGAACCGAACTAGAGATTTAACAACGTCAAAAGTTACGAATCGGAGAGGCAGACCTTTTCGCGGCGAAAGCGGTGGAGCAGAGGCTTTTATGGAATTTTTAAAGTCGGAATTGATTCCATATGTTGAACAAAATTTCCCCGTAACAAATTACAGAACACTGATAGGCCATTCTTATGGGGGACAATTTGCAATCAACGCATTGTTAAATCATACAGAAGTCTTTCATAATTACTTGGCAATTGATCCAAGTTTGGATTGGGACAATCAAAAGTTGTTAAAAAAAGCCAAGCAAATATTAGCAGAAAAACGATTTGATGGACGTTCTCTGTTTATGTCTTTGGGTGGGCAGTTACATATGCAAAACAATCAAATTACAATTGAAAATGTAATGCAAGATACTTCTGAGTATACATTGTTTTCTCGCTCAAATATTGAGTTGTCTCAACTTATCGAAAGCAACAATTCAAATGGACTAAAATCAACTTGGCGATTTTATAAAGATGATTTACATGGCACAGTTTCATTGCCATCCATAATTGATGGTCTTAAATATTTCTTTACCTGGTATCCCATCGAAGGAACAGACAAGTTTAATGATCCAGCAACACCGATTCAAGTTTTGGTGGACTTGGTAAAATCGCGTGCCAGGAAATTAGAAAGTAACTTTGGCTATGTGACACCACCTTTTGATGAATCACTTTTTAATATGTTGGGTTTTATGAATATGGACATGGGAAACCCAGAGAAGTCATTGACATTTTTCAATATGGCGATTAAATACTACCCTAATAGTGCTAGTGCATATGATTCAGTCGCGGATTATTATATAGCTGAAAAAAATTATCAAGAGGCTTTGAAAAATGTCAAAAAAGCATATCAAATAAGTGGATCTGAGTTTCATCAAAAGCGCATTGATATAGTTAAAGCTATGAAGTAGAGATATGTAATAAGATGATGATTAAACTTAAACTTCATACTTAGATTTGAACTTGATGATTAAATTTGAAGCTTAAACTTGAACTTCATAGTATTGATTCCACACATTTTATTAAATTTAGGGAAATAAACGACTAACATGAAGCGCAGGGAATTTGTTAACTCTACTGTCCTGGCAACAGGATCTCTTTTTTTATTAAAGTGTAAAGCCGAAAATGCTGCGAAAGCTGCTGCAGAAATTGGAGGTAAAACAGGACAAACATTGGGAAAGATTGGTATACAATTATGGTCAGTACGTAATGCAATGGAAGAAAACCCAATTGAAACATTAAAGACTTTGGCTGCAATAGGTTTTACAGATATTGAGTGTACAGGATATAATGAAGGTAAAATGTACAACATGTTGCCTTCTGAGTTTAAAAAGGTATTGGTAGATCTTGGATTGACAATGCAAAGTTGCCATGTCAAAACGGGAACCGAAAATCCGAAACAGTCACGTACTATGACAAATGATTGGGAAGGGTTTTGCAATGACAATGTCGAAGTAGGTGCTAAATCAGTCGTTTGTGGATATTTTCATGAAGGTGAACGTAAAACAATAGATGATTATAAAAAACACGCTGAGTTGTTTAACAAATGTGGGGAAGTTGCTAAGGAATATGGGTTAACTTTTGCTCACCATAACCATGATTTTGAATTTTTCGAACTAGAAGGGCAAGTGCCTTATGACATACTATTAAACGAAACAGATCCTAGTGTTGTAAGTTTTGAATTGGATCATTACTGGACCACTAAAGCTGGCGTGAGTTCTTTGGATTATATCAATAAGCACCCAGGACGTTTTCCTATTTGGCACATCAAAGACATGGATGATACAAAAGAGCAGTTTTTTACAGAGGTTGGTTCTGGTATTATTGATTATGCTGCAATCTTCAATGCACAAAAAAAATCAGGACTTAAGTACTTCTATGTTGAGCAAGATGAATTCAAAAATTACGAGCCACTGGAAAGTGTGAAAGTAAGTTATGATTACTTGAAGAAGATGATGTATTAATTTTTTACGCTTATTTATTTTCATATTAGTTGCACTCGATTAATTGATTGCAATTGTTGTTGATTTAGAGATAAATTTTAATGATCTTATAAATAGTATTATTACAACTTTTCAAAGTCAATTATGAGAATATCATCTTTAATCTAATCATACAAACTTTCTACTGTTCTAAATCAAATTCCTTATATATCAAACTTCCATTATCGGTGACACCTTCTAATATTACTTTATATTTACTTGTTGGGTCGTCTGTAGTATAGAATTGAATTTCTACTTTTTCATCTTGAGTCAAGAATAGGTTTGGATTCCAATAGAGTGTTGACCTATAATCAGGTTTTGCATTTTCAGCAAGATCTTTTGAATAATCAGGTGAATAAAACTCTGCTGCTTTGTAGAAACCATTAAATTGGAAATCAATAATTCCTGGAGAATCTTTTTTTACTTGGGTATTGGTGTTTCCTGTATAAATGGCTATCACACCACTGGATCCACGTGACCCAAAAATTGATGCTTGTGCTCCCTTTAGAACATCAATAAATAAAATGTCAAATGTAGAGACTGAGGCAATGAAATCAATATCAACTAATGCTCCATTGTATAAAAAAATAGGTGGAACATTGTTAAGAAATGATGATGCTCCTCCAATAGAAACATTTACATTAGGGTAAGCACCAGATACTCTTACGCCAGGTACCTTTCTGATTAAATCAAAAATAGATAGAGATACTGCTCTATCTATTTCCGAAGGGATTAGACGGTTGCTTGGTTCTCTATAAATGGATTGACGCCGACTAATTTTATCTATTTCTTTTTCCTTTTCTAAACTTTTAGCAGTAATTACATACTCTTCCAACTCAACGGCCATCATGTTTTCTTGATCATAAATATTTTCTGAGTAAATGGCTTGCTCTAAATATTTTGATTGATCGATTTTAGAGTTTTCATATTTGATATAAAAATTGTTTTTATGTTTAACCGATACATAGTGTTGAGTACTGAATAATTTAATATTTAATGCTTTTTTACCAGCTAATTTATCATCCTTTCTTCTTTCACTATATTTCCTGTATTGAATAATCGCATTAATTGGTTCAAGAGAAATTAAAGGTCCGATTTCAAAAATTCCATTCTCATCTGTGACAACATTTTCCTCTGTAAATTGGTTGTTAAAGAATACCAAGTTGACCTTGGACTTCACTCCTTTTTTCTTTTTTAACGTTTTTGTTGTTTGCCCTTTTATAAATAGTCCTTTTTGTCTTTCAGTATTATTTGAATGTGTGTAAGTTGGTACCTTTAGCACTTCCCAGTCAAATCTACGCCAACCATGAGTCAATAATACTATGTCAAGAATATAATCCCGTTTGGTAATATTTTTTTCAGTAAAAAAATAGGAAGCATCTTCTATTTTGCCACGTAAATCTGAATTTAATAACATCCATGATTTGATATTGGTTTGTGATGGCAAAAGATCATTTGCAGTATTTTCGACCACCGCTAAAGATAATTTTCCTTGAAGATTTTGAATAGAATCTATTAAACCCTTTAACTCTAAACTTAAGTTGACTTCTGATCTTGATTTATTGTTATCAGCGACTTTAGCAGAGTGTTGAATATCGAATTCCTTAATATCGTTTTCAACAAATGACAAACGTTCACAAATTGGATTTGATTGTTGATCAAACAATGTAAATTGAATAACACCATCAGGAAAAGAAGACTTGGGTATTTGAAGATTTAAATCTTTTGTTAAATCATAATCCTTTAAATCTTTTACCAAAAGTACATTGCCTCTAACATGAGAAACCAAATTTAAGTTTGATCTATTGATGTCTTCTGATGACTTAATTTGAACAATATAATTATCATGATTATTTATAATATTCAAATTTATTCCAGAGGATCTTATTGGAGGCAGTGTGTAATCAAAATTTTGACCATTTAATGTTAGCTTAACTGTATAGGTTTGATTTTTATCTGGGGTTATTTCGAATAAACCATAGCCATAATGATAGGTTTTAAATTGCGATATGAGGTTGTTGTTATTGTCGTAAATTTTGCCGTGAATTGATTCAGTTGGATCTGAATTTAATTTAACACCCACTCTTGTTTTAACATTATGAATGAGGTCACCTCCTTCAGGGTAAAAGTCGACTTTAGGCTTCGAGACATTAATTGAATTATCTGAATTCTGTAATACTGTATATGTTGTATAGATACTATCAAGTTTTTCAGCTGAACTAATGTTTATTGTCTTTTGAAACAAGTACTCTTTATCATCACCTAACATATAGTTAGTATATGCCAAAATTGAATATTGACCTTCTTGCCAATTGTCCTCGATTTTGAAATTTCCGTTAGCAAACCCCTCCGGAGCGTATAGCTCTTGTAAGATCAATGTCTCTCCGTTCTTATTTCGCAACTCGACATTGATAACATCGCTTTCAGTCCCTGAAGTATGTAAAATGCCATCAAGCAAATATGCTGCATACCAAATCATTTCATGTTTTCCATAAAGATTTTTATCTGTATGTATATAAACTTTATCAGGTGAGTGGTTTTTATTGTAATCAGAAAGGTTTTTTATTGTTTTATCAACGGGATTTTCAATAGATTGGGAGGAAAGGGTACTAAATAGAAAAGAACAAATGGAAGTCAATAATAAGAATGATCTCATAAATTTTTAGTTGTAGTCACAAAATACGTAGACCTATATGATTTATCTTTTAAATAAAAATTATGGTGAGTTAACTGTTCCATAAATATCTATAGTCAACGAGGACATAAAATTAAAAAAAAGATGTAGGTGTTCTAAATTTGAGATGGCCTATAATTTGCTACTTAGATTAAGTATTATTCATTGTTATCTCATAGCAAAAAGAGAAGTTTCTTGTGATGAAAACCAAATAGGGTGTTCTGATGAATTGAGAAAAACTTGAATTTATATTTTTTCTGGTTACTTATGTAAATATGTTTCTGATATTGAAATCAATGAGTTTCAAATTGATATGCCTGGAATTAATTTTATTAATATGCCAATTCAATGAAATTGGCTCCATAGAAAACCATAAGTGCTTTTTTATAAATGTGGTTTTAGAGATGAAGAAAGAGATTTAATTTTTGCCCAAGTTCAATATTCAAGCATAATGTTGAAAACATTCTCTCAATTTTATTGACTTATTCAATTTATGTTGATAAATTCGTCATTAATATGTCGACATATTCAACATTTTAATAAAACTCTTTGGTTTCTGTACTCTAAACCCTTGATTTCGATTGAGCGGTAAGGTCGTTGTGTTAGACAGATTCTAATTTAAGCCAAAGCGAAAACAAAAGCTCAAAATGAAAATTATTAACCTAGTGTACCTGGTACACCTAAGATTGTATTGGCATAATGCATCTTAATTGCCATACATATTATTCGTTAAAATACGGAACGCTATCGCCTGAGCAATTGGCTGATGCTGCACAGGCCTATGGTTTGACATCATTGGTCCTCAGCGATATTAACAACACATCATGTGCGTATCAATTTATCAAAGCATGTGAAAGGAGAAATATAAAAGCACTTTTGGGTATTGAATTTAGGCGGAGTCAAAAAGAAACTTCTATCAATGATGATGTCAACGTATTCAGTATCAAGGATTCAAAATTTGTATACCTCGGTATTGCGCGCAACAATGAAGGTTGGCGGGAACTGAATGCACACTTGACAAAATATTCGTTGGAGAATAAGCCATTGCCAGAGATCGCACCTGCTTTTGAAAATGCATATATCATCTACCGGAAATTGCCCAAGCCCATAGATCAGTTGTACACCAATGAATTTATAGGTGTGCGGCCAGGTGAGGTCAATCATCTTTTTTCGTCATACTTAAAGAATCATCAAAGCAAGCTTGTGGTTTTTGCACCTGTTACTTTTTTGGATAATGATGGTTATAAGACACACAAACTATTAAGGTGCATTGATCTTAATATTGTTATTGGCAAGTTGGATACTTCTCATTGTGCCAAAGGATCTGAATGCATATATACTGTGGATCAATTGGAAAAAATATTTTCCCAATATCCAATAATTCTTAAAAATACAGCGCGGCTAATCAATAATTGTGAGGTATCTCTACATGATACAAGTCTTAACAACAGGCAGACATTCACAGGTTCTGGGGCGGGTGATATGAAATTGTTGACCAAGCTTGCACTCAATGGTTGTGTACGTCGTTATGGAGAGCGAAACATCCATGCTCTACAGCGTACTAAGAAAGAACTCAAAGTTATTGATAAATTGGGATTTGCACCATACTTTTTAATTACGTGGGATATAGTGCGTTATGCCCAATCGGTGGGCTACCACCATGTAGGGCGGGGTAGTGGTGCCAACTCTATCGTGGCTTTTAATCTGTTTATTACAGATGTCGACCCTATGGATTTGGATTTATACTTTGAACGGTTTATCAATCCGCATAGGAGTTCACCCCCTGACTTTGATATTGATTTTTCTTGGGATGAGCGCGATGATGTTACAGACTATATTTTTAAAAGGTATGGCAAAGATCATACGGCATTGCTCGCAACCTATAGCACGTTTAAGGGAAAGTCAATAATTAGAGAGTTAGGCAAAGTCTTGGGTTTACCCAAAGCCGATATTGACATTATTGTTAACGAACCTATGTCCACCGAAAAGCACCATCCATTTGCCAAACATATTTTTAAATATGGAAAATTTATAGAAGGTTTTCCCAATCATTTATCGATACATGCAGGTGGTATTTTAATCAGTGAAGAACCACTTAATTATCATACTGCATTGCAAATGATGCCCAAGGGATTTGCCATCACACACTTTGATATGTATGGTGCGGAAGATCTTCATTTTCACAAATATGATATCTTAAGCCAAAGGGGTTTGGGGCATATAAAGGACGCTGTTAATCTCGTGGCCACCAATCAAGGCAAGGCTGTTGATATTCATAATATCGAAATGATAAAGGAGGATTACAAAGTAAAAAAGAAACTTAGATCAGGACAATGTATCGGTTGCTTTTATATTGAATCCCCCGCCATGCGTGGTTTGTTGACCAAACTTATGTGTGATAATTATATACACTTGGTCGCCGCCAGTTCAATCATTCGACCTGGTGTCGCAAAGTCAGGTATGATGCGGGAGTACATAAGTCGTTTCCATCATCCAGAATCATTTACGTATATCCACCCTGTGTTTGAAGAACATTTAGGAGAGACATATGGTGTGATGGTTTACCAAGAAGATGTGATGAAGATTGTGCATCACTTCTCAGGCCTGGGTCTAGATGAGTCTGATGTTTTGCGCCGTATTATGACGGGTAAGAAAAAAAGCTCTGATACTTTTGAGAAGTTAAAACGCAAGTACTTTGACAATTGTAAGGAGAGGGGATATCCTGATGATCTTTCAATGGAAGTATGGCGGCAAATTGAGAGTTTTAGTGGCTACTCTTTTTGCAAGGCCCACTCTGCAAGTTTTGCTGTAGAGTCATTTCAAAGCTTATATTTAAAAACATACTTCCCTAAGGAATTTATGGTGGCTGTTATTAATAATTTTGGTGGCTTTTACAGCACTGAACTGTATGTTCATGAAGCAAGAATGTGCGGTGCGAACATTGAAGCACCTTGTATCAACAACAGCAGTTACCTTACGAATATTCAAGGCGATGATGTATTCATTGGATTTGTACATGTTGGATCTTTGGAAAAGCGTGTCGCTGTCAAAATACTAAATGAACGTATTGATAATGGTGCGTATCAAGATCTCGATAATTTTGTAAGTCGTTTGGATATTAGTAAAGATCAACTTGAATTGTTGATTCGCGTGGGCGCCTTCCGTTTTACAGGTCTCAATAAGTATGAGTTGATGTGGGAGAAAAACGCCGTGTATAATCCTGAGGTAAAGTACAATGGCAGCGGACACTTGTTTGGTGTTGAGTCGGAAGATTACGCCTTGCCCGTCATGGAGGAAGCACGTCACGAACAAGCTTTCGATGAAATTGAGCTGCTTGGCTTCCCACTGTGCTCTCCATTTGATCTTCTCGAAACAAAATATAGGGGTGATATTTTAACAAAGGATATGGCACAGTCAATTGGTAAAATTGTACGTGTGGTGGGCTATTTTGTAACCCGTAAAAACGTCACAACAGTTAACCGAAAATTGATGAATTTTGGTACTTGGATAGATAATGATGGACAGTTTTTTGATACGACCCATTTCCCACCTTGCTTGGCACGATACCCTTTTAAAGGCAAAGGTTGTTATATTATAACGGGTAGAATTGTAGAAGATTTTGGTTTCCCAAGTATCGATGTGGAAAAAATGGAAAAATTACCCTTTGTGAAGGATGAGAGGTATTGAGGCATCAATAGGTTTAGTGGCAAATATTTTAGATATAAGAGCAAATTTGCCTTAAACTTGATGCAAAACAATCGAAAGACTGGCATAATAATTCAAGAAGGAATCAACCGATACACTACAACCATTTAGACTTGATAAGAATAAACCGAAAGTGCAGCATAATAAGTCAATAGAGGTCAATCAGTCCACTACCTACATTTACACTTAAACTTTGTCTTAAACTTATGCTTAGTTTAGACTTATTCCTGGACTTATCAAAATTCCTTTTTACACAAAGCCTAAAAAAATTATAATTCTAAAAATATAATACTTAACTTAATGAATTCATTGATTTAAAAAGACATAATCGTTGTTATTATCAACGTTTATAAATGTCAACTAAAATAATTTTTCATGTCGGGTGATGGTAAGAAGTTTAGCTTTTCAGATTTTTTTACAGAAGGACAGTATCAAACACAAGCTGAAGTCCTGGCGGTGGGCAATCATAAGAAAAGTATTACAATTGGTATTCCAAGAGAAGAATTGAATGATGAAAACCGTATAGCTCTTGTTCCCAATTCAATAAGATCCGTGATAGGGTATGGGCATAAAGTGAAAGTCGAGACAAATGCAGGAGTAAGATCTAACTACACAGATCATGACTATTCAGAGGCAGGCGCAATAATTGAATATTCGAAAGAATCTTTGTATAAGTCAGATATTATTGTTAAAGTTTCACCACCCACTTTAGAAGAAATTGAATTGTTCCAACCTGATCAAGTGCTGATTTCTCCAATTTTATTGCCTACAATGACGGAAGAGTATCTATTGGCACTTAAAAGAAAGCGCGTCATTGCAATTGCCATGGAATACTTAAAGTCTGAAGATGGAAGTTTTCCTTTGGTTCGGATAATGAGTGAAATAGCAGGAATGGCGTCTATTTTTACCGCGGCAGAATTATTGAGTTACAATAAAGGTGGACGTGGTGTGTTACTTGGAGGTGTCTCAGGAGTTCCGCCAGCTAAAGTTGTGATTTTAGGTGCAGGCGTGGTAGGTGAATTTGCGACCAAAACTGCATTAGGGCTTGGTGCATCAGTTCGTATTTTTGACAACAGCATATCTAAGTTAATGCGTATCCAAAATTTAATAGGAAGGCACCTACATACCTCCACATTCAATCCTGTGTATCTCGGATATCAACTTATCAGTGCTGATGTGGTTGTAGGTGCGGTACATTCGAAAACAGGCAGATCTCCAATATTGGTAACTGAAGAAATGGTTTCGAAAATGAAGCCAGGAGCCGTTATAGTTGATGTGAGTATTGATCAAGGGGGATGTATTGAAACCACTGAGGTAACTTCACACTCTAAGCCGACTGTAATTAAGCATGATGTCGTCCATTACGGTGTTCCCAATATAGCATCCAAAGTTCCACGAACAGCAAGTGTTGCCGTTAGTAATATTATTACGCCCTTGTTGATAAAGGCTGGTAACCAGGGGTCTGTGGAAGCTTTGCTTTATGATGGAACTGGCGTGCGAAATGGCGTCTACACTTATAAAGGAGCTTTGACCAACGAGTATTTAAGCAAGCGTTTTAATATGAAGTATCAGAATATTAATTTATTAATTACGTCTAGATTTTAATCTTCATGCTTAAATTATAATCACAAGATTATTCAAGAGGTGACATATTCCTTTTTACACAACCATTATTAATATTTGAATAATATTCTAAAATTTATAAATGAAACTTAAAAATTTATATGTAGCGGCTACAAGTCAGCATGTGGGTAAAACCACATCTACACTTGGCTTGGCAGCCAGTTTTTTAAAGGCTGGATACAATACAGGTTATTGTAAACCTGTAGGGCAGAAACATTTAGAAATTAAAGGAAGTGTTGTTGATAAAGATGCAGTACTGTTTGCTGATTTACTCAAACTTGATATAGATCCCGCAAGTCATAGTCCCGTTATATTGGGTAAAGGTGAAACATCTAAATATTTAGACCATCCAGTTGATTTGTCCTCAAAAGTTATATATGCTGCCGAGACATTGACTGCACAGCATGATGCAGTTATTTATGAAGGAACTGGACATCCAGGAGTAGGCTCTGTAGCCGATATTTCCAACGCAAGAGTTGCCAAGTTACTAGATGCGCAAGTTGTAATGGTTGTTGAGGGAGGTATAGGAAGTACAATCGATAAGTTGAACATGTCGATGGGTTTATTTCGTGAACAGAATGTGCCAATCTTAGGTGTAATTGTAAATAAAGTTATTCCTGAAAAAAAGGATATGGTAGAATACTATGTGGGGAAATGGCTGAAGAAAAACAATCTAAAACTCTTAGGAGTGGTCCCTTATGACAACACATTGGCTTATCCATTGATTTGGACAATATCAAAAGCAATAAATGGAAATTTTGAATTTTTTAAAGAAAAAGGATTCAATAAGGTTGAAAATATTTTAGCAGGCTCCTTGGTTGATAGAGAAAAACTGTCCAAGTCTAATGATAATCTTTTAGTTGTAAGTTCAAGAGTTCTGGATGAATCTATCGCTACAGTAAAAGAATTACATCGAGAAGATAGTCCGGATTCTCCCCTAAGTGGCATAATTGTTACGGGTGAAGGGGAAGTAAACGAAGCTTCTCAAAAGTACATTCAAGATTATAAAGTGCCTTTGGTTAGAACAGATTTGGACACTTATGGAGTGGTCATAAAAATCAGTAAACTTGAAGTAAAAATAAATAGGCAAACGCCATGGAAAATAGCAAAGGCTATTGAGCTAATTCAACAAAATGTAAATATTGACGAGATGATTCGCAGCCTACATGCTTAAAGCACCATTTAAAACTTAGCTGATAATTGTTAATTTATTTTTCTTTTGTAAGACTAATGGAAGTTGTTCTATATGATTGGCTGGTGCCGGGCTGTTTTTTAAAAATTTAATGTTATTTTTTTACAAAACTCCTATCTAAATAAACCCGGCGTTAGATTTTTAACTAAAAACCTATAAGACGATTACACCATCTGCCATAAATTTCAGCTCCTCTGCTGGTTCAGTAATCTTTGCAATTTCTTCAGCACTTTTTCCTTCGTCTTCAGCATAATGTTTTAGCTCTTCTACTGTTGTAACTTCCTTATATGCTCTACCTTCAATAATTACTTCCTTTCCAGCAATATCCATTGGCATAAAAAAGCCATAATCTTTAAATTTAACAAAGACTTCTGAGTTGTCCGTTGGGTCATCACTGACCAAAGTCATCCAACATCCTTTAGCTTGACAAACTGCTTTTACTTTAGCTTTTACTTTAGTATTTACAGACTCAGACTTACCCATCTCTGACATTAACTCCGCAAATCCAATAGCATTATCTGCTGTTATTTCTTTGCCAAATTTTTCTCCTTTGACAGATTCTTTCTGTTGCCCTTTGCATGATGATATGACAAGTGCAAACAAGAAAAGTGTTTTGAATAGTATTTTCATTATTTAAAATTTTCAACAAAAATAACATTTATCAGCCTCTGCGCCAATAAAATGTCCTAATGCCTTGATGGAAACAATGAATCAATGCCAATAATGCATTCAATGAAATTAATCTCTGAGTAACTCTGTGTCTACTTTTGTGATTTCTGTGGTTAAACTATTAGTCATTATCTGGGAATCCATGATTTTTAACCCTAAAATGAAGCATAAAAAGTAAAAACCTATACCCAAATGTGCAAAACACATACTGAATTACATATCCTTATATATTACAACAATTATATATGAATGTTTTCAAACCAGAACTCCTTGCTTAAAAAGTATTATTAACCTATATTTGCACCCTTTTTGAAAAAGAACATTAATTAAAATTTTTAATGAAACAATACGAGATAACATTCATCATCGATCCCGTGCTGCCAGGTGATGAAATACAAACGGCAGGAAAAGCTTACGAAAAGCTTATTGCAAACGAAGGTTGTACTATCGTCAATGTAGACGAAATGGGACTTCAACAACTTGCATATCCTATCAACAAAAGAAATTCTGGGGTTTATAAGTGCATAGAATTTCAAACAGAATCAGGTTCTGTTATTTCTAAAATAGAATTGGCTTTAAGAAGAGACGAAAGAATCATGCGTTTCCTTTCTGTTAAGCTTGATCGTTACGGTGTTAAATACAATGACGACAAGAGAAGCGGTAGAATTGGGAAAAAAGCAAAGTCTTCTGAAAAACAAGAGGAAGGTAAACAAGGTGGTTACGTTAAACGAGACGACCTTACTTTACTGGAAGGTGTTGGTCCTAAGATTGCGAATCTTTTGGTTGTAGCTGGATTGAAATCTTACGGAGATGTTGCGAAAGCATCGTTGGAAGATATGAAATCTATCTTATCTAAAGGAGGTTCTAACTATATTGGACATGATCCTTCTACATGGCCGCAACAAGCTAAATTGGCTTCTGAAGGCAAGTGGGCTGAGTTGAATAAACTTAAAGACAAATTAATCCGAGGCGTTAACAAATCTTCTCAAGAAGAAGAATAAAAACTTAAACTATGGCTTCTAGAGATGATATAAAATTCTTAAGCAATCCTAATATAGGAAAAGACAATAAAAAGTACTGTAGATTTAGAAAATTTGGAATCAGACACATCGATTATAAAGATGCTGACTTCTTACTACAGTTTGTAAATGAGCAAGGTAAATTACTTCCAAGAAGAATTACTGGTAACTCATTAAAATATCAAAAGAAAGTGGCTATCGCTGTAAAAAGAGCTAGACACTTAGCATTTATGCCTTACGTAACAGATTTACTTAAATAAGAAAGCGAAACACTATGGATATTATATTACTACAAAACGTATCGAATCTTGGTGATAAGCATGATGTTGTATCTGTTAAACCAGGATATGGAAGAAATTACCTTATTCCACAAGGATTTGGCGTAATTGCTAACGCAACTAACAAAAAGAAGTTAGAAACTATTATTGAAGAATACAAAGCGGCGGAAAATCAGCGTACTGATGAATACAAAGCAATGGCTGAAAAAATTGCTGGTAAAACAGTAAAAATCGGAGTTAAATCTGGTACATCAGGTAAAATATTTGGAAAAGTAACTAACGTTCAAGTCGTGAATGCCCTTAAAGAACATTTCGAAATTGAAATCGAAAGAAGAAAGGTGGTTATTCCTGAAGAACCAAAAGAAATTGGTACTTACACTGCAATCATCAATTTTCATGATGAGGTAAGTGAGGAATTAAAATTCGAATTGATCAAGGAGTAATTACTCTGATAAACAATATAAAAAGGCGCTATCAATAATTTGATAAGCGCCTTTTTTTGTATATTTTATTCATTTGGCTCTTTGTCTTTAATATTAGGCCACAATGTTTATTTTCATTATTCCTTTAATTTCCTCCTCAATATCTTACCAACATTTGATTTTGGCAATTCATCTCTAAATTCTACTTCCTTTGGAACTTTGTAACCTGTTAAGTTTTCTCTACAATGTGTTATGATTTCATCTTTGGTGAGTGATTGGTCTTTTTTGACAATAAATACTTTAACGCATTCTCCCGATCTATCACTTGGAATCCCAATGGCTGCTGATTCTAAAACTTTCTCATTAAGACACAACACATCTTCAATTTCATTAGGATAAACATTGAATCCACTAACCAGAATCATATCTTTTTTACGGTCTACAATTTTAAGGTACCCCTCATCATCAATATAACCAATATCACCTGAATTTAACCAACCATCAGCAGTGATTGTCTTGGCTGTTTCTTCTGGCCTATTGTAGTAGCCCTTCATTACTTGTGGTCCTTTTATCTGAATTTCACCAGTCTCTCCCAATGGTAAAACATTGCCAACTTCATCAATGATTTGAATGTCCGTTGAAGGTACAGGGATTCCAACTGAACCTAATTTTACTTTTTTATATGGACTTGAAGTTACAACTGGTGAGGCTTCTGTCATACCGTATCCTTCTGAAATATCCTGTCCTGTCAATTTCTTCCATTCTTCTGCAACGCTTTTTTGCAAAGCAGTACCTCCTGCAGCGATAAATTGTAATTTCTTCCAGTTTGTATTTCTGAACGGCTCATGATTAAGAAGTGCATTGTATAAGGTGTTTACACCAGTCATTCCCGTAATTTCATATCTCTCAAACTCCTTGATAACAGACTTTAAATCTCTTGGGTTTGCCACCAATATTGAAAGAGCTCCAAGATCCATTGTCGCTAAGCAGTTTATGGTGAAAGCAAAAATATGATACAACGGAAGCGGTGCTAATATTACTTGATTGGAACTGTCACCGCCCATGTATGGAAGAATGAATGTTTTGATTTGCATCATATTGGCCACAAGATTCCTGTTGGTCAACATAGCGCCTTTACTAACCCCAGTAGTTCCTCCTGTATACTGTAGCGCTATGACACTCTCTGGTTCATTTTTAAAGTCGCTATTTAATTCAAACTTCTTTCCTTGCTTAAGTGCTTCTTTCATGGTCACGATATTAGACATACCATGTTTGGGTACCATACGTTTTACATTTCTAATCGCAAAATTTACAAGTGAACCTTTGACAGAGCCTAACATGCCACCTATTGAGGTGCTAATCACAACTTTAACATCTGTTTCCTTTATAACTTTCTCTAGGTTATAAATGAAATTTTCCAATATAATTATACCCTTAGCGCCACTGTCCTTAAACTGGTGTTCCATTTCCCGTGGAGTATATAACGGATTGGTATTAACGACTATTAGTCCCGCTTTCAAAATACCAAATAATGCTACTGGATATTGTAATAGATTAGGCATCATGATTGCAACTTTGTCTCCTGGTTCTAAGCCACGGCTTTGTAAGTAAGCTCCTAAAGCATTACTTTTTTGAACCAAATCACCATATGTCATCTCTTTTCCCATAAATGAAAAAGCAGGTTTCTTAGCATACTTTGTACAGGTTTCATCTAGGTACTCTAGAATAGTTGGATATTGAGAAGGATCAATATTTGCTGGTATACCACTTGGGTATGAGGCTATCCACGGTCTTGCGTTATTCATATCTTAAATTAAATTATGGGTACTAATATAACATTATGATTTATGATCTTAAAGAATCAGATGGGTAATAAATAAAGAAAGCAATATTTAGTTTTATAAAATATAAAAAAAGTGGGTTTTTCTTTTGCAAATAAGCTTTTGAGCCAACAATTGTTCATTTCCATTTTTTTATGAGTTTTTGCAGTATAAATGCAACATTTTCAAGCATTTATATTTAAAAAATAATACTTTTGCACTCAAATTTTTTATTAACCTCTGTTTTGCAAAGCGCAAAACATACAAATGATTTTCAAAATGTCTGAAGAAAATAAATTAGACAATGAAAAACCAGCTGAAGAAAAGGTAACTCCTGAAACTCCAGTTGCTGCTGAAGCTCCAGTAGTTCCAGCTGTAGAAAATGCTTCTGATGATTCAACGCCTGAAAATGTTGAAATCGAGACAGAAGACATTAACACAATTCTAAAGGATACACCTCACGATGACTTTGATTGGTCAATAGGTAACAAACACACACTTAACTACACAGATAACGAAATTGAAGATTACTTAAAGGACTATGAGCAGTCTTTGAACAGTATCTCAGAATTCGAATTGGTAGACGGTGTTGTTTCTTCTATAAATGACGGTAGTGTTTTATTGGATATCAATTACAAATCTGATGGTCTTGTCTCTTTAACAGAATTTAGAGATACACCAGATATGAAAGTTGGTGATACTGTAATAGTATATATCGAAGCAAAAGAAGATGCTAGAGGGCAACTTCAATTGTCAAGAAGAAAAGCAAAATTAATTAAGGCTTGGGATAATATTGTCGATTCTTACGAGAATGGAACAATTATCAAAGGTACTGTTGTGAGTAAAACTAAAGGTGGTTTGATTGCCGATGTAGGTGGATTGGAAACATTCCTACCAGGTTCTCAAATTGATATTAAGCCGATCATTGATTATGATTCTTATGTTGGTAAAACAATGGAATTCAAAGTTGTAAAAATCAATGAAGTAATTAAAAACGCAGTTGTTTCTCACAAAGCTCTTATCGAATCTGATTTGGCTGAGCAAAGAGAATCAATTATTGCAGGTCTTGAAAAGGGTCAGGTACTTGAAGGTATTGTTAAAAACATTACTGACTTCGGTGCATTTATGGACCTTGGTGGTGTTGATGGTTTACTTTATATCACAGATATTTCTTGGGGTAGAATTAATCACCCACAAGAAGTGCTTGAATTAAACCAAAAATTAAATGTTGTTGTATTAGATTTTGATGAAGACAAAAAACGTATTTCATTAGGACTTAAGCAATTGCAACCACATCCTTGGGAAGTTCTTCCTGCTGATGTTGTTGAAGGATCTACTGTTAAAGGTAAGATTGTTAATATCGAAGACTATGGAGCTTTCTTAGAAATTATTCCAGGTGTTGAAGGTTTGATTCACGTTTCAGAAGTTTCTTGGAGCAATCAACCTGTAAACGCAAGAGAATATTTCTTCTTGGGTCAAGATTTTGAAGCTAAAGTTGTAACAATTGATAGAGAAGAACGTAAAATGTCTCTAAGTATTAAGCAATTATTAGACGATCCTTGGGCTAAAGTAATCGAAAACTACCCAGTTGAGTCAAGACACACTGGTCAAGTTAAAAATTTAACACCATATGGTGTTTTCGTTGAATTGAAAGAAGGTGTAGGTGGTATGGTTCATATCTCTGATCTTTCTTGGACTAAACGTTATTCTCACCCTTCTGAATTTACAAAAGTAGGTTCTGATATTGATATCGTTATTTTAGAAGTTGACGAGGCTAACAGAAAACTATCTTTAGGTCACAAGCAGCTAGAGGAAAATCCATGGGATACTTTCGAAAATGTATTCCCTGTCGGATCTTACCATGAAGCGACTGTTATCAAAAAAGAAGAAAGAGGTTCAATCGTTCAGTTACCATACGGTTTAGAAGCTTTTGCTCCTACTAAGCATATTAAGAAAGAGGATAACTCTACAGCTGAAGTTGATGAAACATTGACTGTAAAGGTTATTGAATTCAATAGAGACGATAAGAGAATTATTGTTTCACACTTAAGATACTTAGAAGATATCAAGAGAGAAGCTGAAGGCGAAGTGAGAAAGGAAAAGAGTGAAGAAAGAAAGCAAACTAAAACTCAAATAAAGAAAACAAACTCTAAAGTAGAGGGTGCAACTTTAGGTGATTTGAATGTTTTCTCTGAATTGAAAGATGCTTTTACTGCACCGGCTCCAACGCCTCCGCCATTAAAAAAGGCAGCACCAAAAGTGAAAGCAGTTAAAGCAGTTAAAGCAGAAAAAGCTCCTGTTGCAGAGGCACCAGCGGTAGAAGAAACTCCAACAGTAGAGTCAGCACCAGTTGTTGAAGCTGTGGTTGAAGAGACTCCTGCAGTTGTTGAAACACCAGCAGAGGCGCCAGCATCTTCAGATGATCTTAAGAAAATCGAAGGCATTGGTCCAAAGATTTCTGAGAAATTAAATGCTGCAGGTATTCATACTTTTGCTCAATTGGCAGCTACGGATGTTGAAAAACTAAAAGAAATTTTAGAAGCAGCAGGCTCTAGATACAGAATGCATGATCCAACTACATGGCCAGAGCAATCTGGTATAGCTGCAACTGGAGAATGGGACAAGTTGAAAGCTTGGCAAGATGAGTTAGACGGAGGAAGAAAATAATCTTCTCTCTTTAGAAATAGAATGCCCGGATGATTTTTTATTCGGGCATTTTTTTTGTTTGGTATTGAAATTTTAACCACTTTTAAAATCTTTGAAGTGCAAAATGCAATCTGAAAATGACCCAAAACACTGTTTTTTATTTGAACACTTTGGTTATTTTATTGTTTAATTCCGATTGTTGATATGAAAAGTAAGCTCAACATGTTAATTTAGCCATATAATAATTACCATTTGAAAAAAGTCATAGTTATAGGATCTGGAATTGCTGGAATGAGTGCAGCTGCTGATTTGGCCTCAAAAGGTTACGATGTGACTGTGCTTGAAAAAAATGATAAACCAGGTGGAAGGATCAATTACTTTGATGCTGAGGGTTTTAGATTTGAGATGGGCCCAAGTTGGTATTGGATGCCTGAAGTTTTTGAAGACTTCTATAAAAAACACGGGAGAACAACCTCAGATTTCTACAACCTTGAAAGGTTAGACCCATCTTACAAAGTTGTTTTTTCTGGTTCTGAATCTATTGATATACCTGCGGATTTTAACGGTCTGGTTGATTTATTTGAATCTATAGAAAAAGGAAGTGGTGAAAAGCTAAGAAAATTCATGGATCATGCAGCTATTAAGTATGAGGTGGGTATGAATGAATTTGTATGGAAACCTGGAGAATCTATAAAAGAATTTGTTTCGATTAAAGTTTTGCAAAATGCAATGAAGCTGCAATTGCTAAAATCGATTTCACATGAAGTGCAACAGGTCGTAAAAGATGATCGATTAAGGCAAATATTAGAGTTTCCTGTCTTGTTTTTAGGGGCAACTCCACAAGATACACCAGCTTTGTACAGCTTGATGAATCATGCGGATTTGAAGTTAGGGACATGGTATCCGCAAGGGGGAATGTATAAAATTGCTGAGGCATTTTATACAATTGCTAAGGAACAAGGTGCCAAATTTATTTTTAACTCTGAAGTCAAGGGTTTTGATATAGCTTCTAAGTCCATAAGTTTGGTTAAAACAGATAGCCTTGTATACCAAGCTGATGTCGTAATTGCGAATGCTGACTACCACCATGTTGATCAAAACATTCTACCTCGAAAAAATGCCAATTATTCTAAAGAATATTGGGATAATCGAAAAATGGCCCCTTCTAGTCTTCTTGTTTTTGTAGGAATTGATAAAAAAATTGAAGCCCTAGATCATCATAATTTATTTTTTGACGCGGACTTTGACAAGCATGCCGTGGAAATTTATAAAGAGCCACAATGGCCGTCAGATCCATTATTTTATGTATGTCGACCTAGTAAAACTGATTCAACCGTGGCGCCTATAGGACATGACAATTTGTTTCTTTTAATGCCTATTGCTCCAGACTTAGATGATTCTAATTCGGCTGTTATGGATGAATATTTTGAACTAATGATAAAGAGGATAGAATCTTATACAAAAACAACTTTTAAAGATAATATAGTGTTTAAAAAGTTCTTCAGCGTTAAAGATTTTAAATCGCTATATAATTCATACAAAGGAAATGCTTATGGTTTGGCAAATACACTAATGCAGACGGCAGTATTCAAACCTGGAATGAGGTCTAGAAAAATTAGTAATTTGTATTATACCGGTCAGTTGACAGTTCCTGGACCTGGCTTACCACCTTCAATTATTTCCGGTCAACTTGCTGCTCAAGCAGTATCTAAATCATTTAAATTATGATGTCGCTATATTCAGATGTTTGTACAGAATGCAGCAAGTTAATTACCAATAGGTACAGTACTTCATTTTCTTTGGGGATAAGGTTGTTTGCAAAAAAGTTTAGATCGCCAATTTATTCGATTTATGGATTTGTTCGTTTTGCTGATGAAATAGTAGACACCTTTCATAACTACGATAAAAAACAGTTGTTAAAAGAGTTTCGTCAGGAAACTAAAAAAGCAATTGACCAAAAGTTGAGTTTAAACCCTGTGTTACAATCTTTTCAAGAGGTTGTAAATGAGTATGATATAGATATGGAATTAATTGATGCTTTTTTGGATTCAATGGCTATGGATCTCGAAGATCATCATTATGATTGGGCATTGTATAAAAAATATATTTATGGATCGGCAGAAGTGGTTGGTTTAATGTGTTTAAAAGTATTCCTGAAAAACAACAGTGATGAGTACCAAGAGCTAAAACCATATGCAATGGCATTGGGAAGTGCATTTCAAAAGATAAATTTCCTCAGAGATATAAAAGACGATTATTATGAAAAAGGGAGAAGCTATTTTCCTGACTTGGATTTGAAAAAATTTAATGATCAAGATAAGAAAAACATCGAAGAAGACATCTCTATAGATTTTCAAAAAGGACTTGCTGGAATTTTAAAATTGCCTAAAGGAGCAAAATTTGGAGTTTACATTGCTTACATTTTTTACTATCATTTATTTAAAAAGATAGAGAAACTTAGTTTTGATAAAATATTAGCAGAAAGAGTCAGAATAAAGAATCGTAAAAAGGCATATTTACTTGCTAAGTATTCTCTAAAAAACAGCTTAAACCTTATTTAAAATTTTTGAAAAAAAGATTGTGAAATACTTGCACAGATGTATTCTTTTCTGCTATCTTTGCACTCCCTTTAGAAATAGGGGAAAAAGTTAATTGACATGTTGGGTAAATAGGAAGATAATTTACGAATACTTTTTAAGAATAAATTTAAGTTAGGATCAAGACAAACTAAGACATATACTATGGAGAGTTTGATCCTGGCTCAGGATGAACGCTAGC
>CAJQRD010000075.1 GCA_905480605.1 uncultured Saprospiraceae bacterium
AATTCGTTTCTACAGGTGAACAAATGGATGCTTTGGATGTCTTTCACCCTGACCGTATGGCTCAGAGGATTTTAGGTATGGGTGATATTGTTTCTTTCGTTGAAAAAGCTCAAGATCAATTTGATGAAAAAGAAGCCAAGCGTTTAGAAAAGAAAATCAAGAAAAATAAATTTGATTTTAATGACTTCTTAGGTCAGCTGAATCAAATTCGAAAAATGGGTGATATCAAATCATTGTTAGGTATGATTCCAGGTATGAGTAAACTTAAAAATATTGATATTGACGATAATGCATTTTCTAAGGTTGAAGCTATAATATTGTCAATGACCCCTAACGAAAGATCAAATCCTGAGTTGTTGAATATGAGCCGAAAGAAGCGTATAGCAAAGGGGGCAGGCAAAAATATTCATGAAATTAATATGTTTATAAAGCAGTTTGATCAAATGAGAAAAATGATGCATATGATGTCGAAGGGCAACGGTATGCAACAATTAATGGGGGGAATGAAAAATATCAAGGGATTTAATTGATTTTTTACTATTTTAGCGAACAAAACAAATACAAATGAAAAAAATACTTACATTATCTTTCGCCTTGTTATCGTTAAATTTATTTTCTCAGCTTGGTGATGGTACAATTTCTCCTGACTTCTCATTAGAAGATTTGGGAGGTGATAATCATCAATTATATGATTATTTAGATGACGGTTACTCCGCAATTTTAGACTTTTCAGCAACGTGGTGCGGACCATGTTGGAATTATCATCAAACAGGTATACTTGAAGACGTATGGTCAGATTACGGACCTGATGGTGCCGATAAAGTAATGGTCTTTATGATCGAAGCAGATCCAGCTACTTCTTATGATTGCATTTATGGTCCTGCTGGTTGTACTGGAGGGTCAATAGGAGATTGGACAGCAGGTGTAGATTATCCAATTTTAAACCCTGATGCTGCTGGTGCAGCTCAAGTCAATTCCGATTTTGCAATTAACTATTTCCCTACACTATATGGTGTGGCTCCCAACGGTGAGATTTACGAATTAGGTCAAACCAGTGCAGCAGATTGGATCAGTTGGACTGCTTATTCTTTCCAAATGCATAACACAACATGGGAAGTAAATGATGAAGATTGTACTACTTCATTTATTGATCTTCAGGTTGAAGGTGGTGAAGGAACAGTTGTTTATGAATGGTCTAATGGTTCAACCAACCAAGATTTGTATAATATTGCTCCAGGCTCTTATACTGTTACGATGACTGATGACAACGACTATGAAGTTGTAAAAGGTCCTATTGAGGTGGAATTCAACAATGGGTCAGATATAGAGACTCTTGACTTAGCGAATATCTCTTGTAATGGAGGAAGTGATGGTTATATTGAAGTTAGTGCTTCTGGTGGATCGGGCAGCTTTGAATTTGAATGGTCTACCGGATCTGAGGAACCTGTTTTAATGGGTGTTCCTGCTGGCGACTATGAGTTGGTTGTCACAGACTTAGGAACTGGTTGCGAATTTGAATTTGAATTCGAATTAGAAGAACCAGAAGAGCTCGAGTTTGAATACGAAGTTGAAAACCCTGATTGTGGTGATCAAGCTTTAGGTTCTGTGGAATTTGAAGTTGATGGTGGAGTTTATCCTTATACATATGTATTCGATAATTTTCAAACACAACAAGAATATATAACTCTTGAACCAGGAGATTATCAACCCACTATTACTGATGCCAATGGCTGTGAAGTATATGTTCTTGAATTTGAAATAGTTCCAACGGATGCGCCAGTTGCAATGTCTCAAGCTATTGGATCATTTAGCTGTGTTCAAGATACCGTATATATTAACTCTGAAAATTCTTCATCTGGACCTAATTTCGATTATTTCTGGTATGATGCAAGTAACACTTTGGTAGGAACAACAGCACAAGTGCAAGTTGATTCTGCTGGTATGTACACGTTAGAAGTACATGATAATACTTCTGATTGTTCAACTTTATCTTCTGTAATGGTAACTGAAGATTATAACGTGCCTGTTGTAATGGTTTCTTCTATGGGAGATATTGATTGTAACAACAGTACAACTATATTAACGTCTGCTGGTTCTACATCTGATTCTTCTAGTGTATATACTTGGTCTACTTTAGATGGTAATATCTTAACGGCTCCAAATGAACCAACTATTGATGTCGGTTCTGCAGGAAATTATATGTTGACAATAGATAATATTTTCAGTGGTTGTTCTCAATCTGCAATGCTAACTGTTGAAGAATCTGAAATTCCAGAATTAACATTATCAGGAGACAATGAATTTTGTAGCGGGTCTACAACTACTTTATGTGTTACTGAAAACGGAGGTGAAACTCCTAGTTGGTATAGCGACGGAAATATGATAAGTAACAACTTCTGTATTGAAGTTGAAAATGCATCAGAAATTGAGGTATTCTTAACCAATGATGCCACTGGTTGTCAATCTCAAGAAGTCATTGAGACGTTATTGTTGGATACGCCAGAAATTGCTCTTACTGGTGATCTTGGGATATGTGAAGGTACATCTACAATGTTGTGTTTAGATAATCCTGATAATCACGCTATAAATTGGACAGTTGATGGAGTAGAAGTAAGTTCATCAAATTGTATTGATATCAATTCTACTTCCGAGATACAAGTAATGATAACAAATGCTTCATCAGGTTGTCAATCAAATGGAATGTTTGCCTCTGCAGTTTATGTACTTCCAATGCTAAGTATCGACGTGCCAAATTTATTGGATTGTAATAACAGTACCAGTACTTTAAACTTAACAACAGATGCAACATCTATTGTTTGGTATAATTCGCAAAATGTGGAGATAGGTACAACATCAAATATTTCAGTAAGTGAAGCTGGAGAATATATGGCAATAGTTACAAATGAATTTGGTTGTACAAATATTCAATCAGTAACTGTTGATGCCGATTTAGACGAATTACCAGTTGCTAACTACCAATATATGGCGGCAGATTATTCTTTCACTTTTGAAGATTTGTCAGAGGGTGAAGTAACTGATAGACTTTGGGATTTTGGAGATGGTAACACATCTGTTGAAACAAGTCCTGCACACACTTACGCTGCTCCAGGGTATTACAAGGTTAGCCTTGTAACTAGTAATAGTTGTGGTACATCAACAATAGAGCAAGAAGTCTTGGCTATTACTGATTTGCAATTAACGACTGCAACAACGGACATTACTTGTTTTGGTGATTCTAATGCAAGTATTCAGTTGGGATTAGGTGGTGGATTACCAGGATACACCTATGAGTGGACCACTCCAGAAGGTAATGTATTAACAGATGCCAATATATCTGATCTCAGTGCAGGTACTTATAGTTTGGTTGTTACTGATGCAGCAGGTCAAACAATTGATGACGAAATTATTATTGAAGAACCAGAAGAATTGCAAGTAGAAGGAACAGTAGTAAATAGTGTTTCTACGGCTTCAGAAGGTAGTGTTGAATTGAACATTACAGGAGGAGTTGGACCATATGAAGTTCTATGGAGCAATGGTGATACAGGAATGACTTTAAGCGGTGTGCCTCAAGGCGATTATACTGCAATGATCACAGATAGTAAAGGTTGTATGACAGAAGGTTTATATACTGTAACTGGTACAACAAATGTAAATGAGTTGGAATTTATTGAATCTTTTATAGTTTCACCAAATCCAGCAGTTACTTTCCTTAATTTAAATGTTGAGCTTAATCAAGCACAACCTTTGCAATTAAGTTTGATTTCTCTTGACGGAAAAATAATTCGAAGATCAAAAGCCAATACTAAAGTGGTTAATCAGCGTATTGATTTGTCAGATATTCCTAATGGAATATATTTAGTTGAATTAAAATCTGAGAATAAAGTTAATATCAAAAAAGTGATTGTTGCTAAATAGCAATCTCATTAAATAATAGAAAAGAAAAGCGGTAAATTTATTTACCGCTTTTTTTATTTCTATTTTTTACAATGACCTTAATCACTCGTCCAATTTAATTAAGTAAAATCAAACATTAGTATCATTTACCTACATTATAAATTTCGGTAAACAAGGTTAAATCAATGTAAAGTTTTCCCAAAACAAACACTATTCTCGACACCTAGATATTGTTCATAATTATCGATCACTTCATATTCATTTTTCTTATACAAAGCAATCGCACTATGTTGTCGGCTTCCGGTTTCTAAAATACATTTATGATAACCAAGTTCCTCTGCCCATAACTCGAGTTGGCCAAGAATTTCTGTAGCTATACCTTGTCCTCTGAATTGATCTAAAACATACATACGTTTAACCTCGGCGGTATTGATATCATGATGTTTTATTGCACCGCAACCAATTAGTATTTCTTCCTTATAGACGACGAGGACATGTTTGATTTTTTCAATACCATTAAATTGGTTGTAAAATTCATGCTCATCTCCATCTGTGATTTTTAAGTTTTGATCCAGAAGTTTTACCAAAGTTTTAAAGTCTCGATTTGAATTGTCGGTTCTGATAAATGTTAACATTCTCTAATCATTCATCTTATCAATAATTTCATTGAGCTTTAACATGCACTCTATGGGAGTCATAGATTGTACATCTACCTCTTTGATAATATCCGCTATTATTTGATACTTAATCGAACCTTCGTCGAATAAATTCATTTGTAAGCTAGCTCGTGTTTGATTCGAAGAAAGTGCATCAGATATTTCTTTCTTTTTATTTACAGACTTCGCTTCTAAATCTACCAAAAGCTGCGAGGCTCTGGCAACTATCGTCGAGGGCATCCCCGCAAGTTGGGCTACATGAATACCAAAACTCGCCTTTGAGGCACCTCTAATAAGTTTTCTTAAGAAAATAACCTTGTCTTGAATTTCTTTTGTAGCCACATTAAAGTTTTTAATACGCTCAAATGATTCTTCTAGTTTATTCAATTCATGGTAGTGTGTTGCAAATAATGTCTTAGGCTGAAATTGACTGTTGTCATGTAAAAATTCAGCAATTGCCCAAGCAATAGAAATTCCATCATAAGTGCTTGTACCTCTCCCAATTTCATCCAAAATAATCAAGCTTCGCTGGGACAGATTATTGAGGATACTTGCAGTCTCATTCATTTCAACCATAAAGGTAGATTCGCCACTAGAGATATTATCTGATGCACCTACACGTGTGAAAATCTTATCTATCACACCAATATGCGCTGTTTTCGCGGGGACATAGGATCCCATATGTGCCATTAAGCTTATTAATGCAGATTGCCTAAGTACGGCTGATTTACCTGACATGTTTGGACCGGTAATCATTATTATCTGCTGTGTGTCCAAATCCAAGTATACATCATTGGGTACATATGGATCATTAATGTTGAGTTGTGTTTCAATTACAGGATGTCGACCTTCTTTGATATCCAGGATATAGCTATCATCAACTGTAGGTTTTGTGTATTCATTGTTGATTGCCAGTTCTGCGAATGAACAATAACAATCCAATTCTGCCAGTAGGTTAGCATTTATCAGTAAAGTCCTAACGTAGTTGTCTGCAATATCTACGATTTCAATAAATAACTTTTCTTCTAGCTCTGCAATTTTTTCTTGTGCTTGTAGAACTTTGGTTTCTATTTCTTTTAGTTCTGCGTTAATATATCTTTCTGCTCCTTTTAATGTTTGCTTTCGTACCCAATCATCTGGAATTAAGCCTCTGTCTTTGAATCGATTTGTGACTTCGAAGTAATAACCAAATACATTGTTGAAACCTACTTTTAAAGATGTTATACCAGTCGCCTCAGCATTTTTAATTTGAAGATTTAATATAATGTCTTTTGCATTTTTTGAAATAGAACGCCATTCATCTAGGTCTGCATTCCATCCTTCCTTTATGACATCACCTTTGTTTAATGAGAAAGGTGCATTTTCATGGATTGTATCAAATATTCTTTTATCTAAAACTTCACATGTATTTAACTTACTTGTTATATCTAAGAATGGTCCTAGCTCTTGTTTGTCAAAAAGATTTTTTAGTTCATCTAACTTTGATAGGGTAGACCTAATTGCAAGTAGTTCTTTTGGGTTTATTTTTCCCAAAGGAATTTTAGATGTTAATCTTTCAAGATCACCAATAGTTTTTAAAATATCAATGGCTTGATCTTTAATTGATTCATTTTTTACTAAGGCTTCAACTCGATTTAATCTGTTGTGAATCTCCTCAGTTACCTTCAAGGGTAGTACAACCCATTTACTCATCATCCGAGCGCCCATGGGTGTTTTTGTCTTATCCATGATATCAAGCAAACTGACACCTGATAAATGATTACTTCTAACCAATTCTAAATTGCGTATTGTAAATCTATCGAGCCACATATATTTATCAGATTCAACTCTGACTACCTTGTGAATATGCGATACTTTCTTCTGTTGGATTGTGGTTAAGTAATGCAAAATTGTTCCAGCAGCTACTTGACTCAATTCTTTACCTTCCAGGCCGTATCCTTTTAAAGAATGCACTTTAAAATGCTTAAGTAATAAGTCTCGATTATAATCAAATTCAAAAAACCATTCATCCAAGGCATGGGTATAAATTTCTGAAGGAACAATATCTTCGAAATCATTTTTTTGACTCTTAGAGTATATCACTTCATTGGGCGAAAAACTCTGAATTAGTTTGCCAATTGATTGTATGCCTCCTTCATGAACCAAGAATTCTCCTGTCGAAATATCTAAAAATGCAATACCATATTGATTCTTATGTTTGACAATAGATGCTAAGAAATTGTTTTGCCCAGATTCCAACAGGTTTTCATTTGTTGTAACACCTGGAGTTACAACTTCTGTTACATCCCTACGGACTATTTTCTTTTCTTTAGACGGCTTTTCCATTTGCTCACAAATGGCCACTCTGTAACCTGCTTTTACAAGTTTAGGAAGATATACATTAACTGAATGATAAGGAAAACCAGCCAATTCAACATCAGATCCACCATTATTCCTGCTCGTCAGTACAATTCCAAGAATTTGCGATGTTTTTATGGCATCTTCTCCAAATGTTTCATAAAAGTCACCTACTCTGAAAAGAAGTATTGCATCAGGGTGCTTTTGCTTAATTTCGAAGTATTGCTTCATTAATGGCGTAACCTTCTTTGTTGGGCTTGCCTTTTTCTTCTTTTTTGCGTCTTTAGATGGGCTGATAGTTCAACTGTTTTATTACTCAAAAATAAACCACGAATCTACTCATTTTATTTTGAGTACTATTCAAATTTAGCTCTTAACATTTAATAGACAGCTCATTATATATAGATAGATTTAGTTTTATTCTAGGAAAGTTGGCAGTTAGTTTTAGTATTTAAGCTTAGAGGTATAGATTTTATTCAATCATTTATATCATAGAGTTATTGAATTGATTGTTTTCATTAAAATACTTGCTCTTATGAAAAAGTTTATCATATATTTGCGCCGTTAAAACCTGACGCTCGATAAGCGAGTTAATCAGGGATGGCTTAAACATAAAAAATATTAACAAAGATGCCAGTAAAAATTAGACTTGCAAGAAGAGGTCGTAAGAAAAGACCTTTCTATCACATTGTAATTGCAGATGCAAGAGCACCAAGAGACGGTAAATTTATTGAACACATAGGAAGCTACAATCCTATGACCGTGCCAGCAACAGTAGAATTAGACAGAGATCGAGCTTACGAATGGCTATCAAAAGGTGCACAACCTACAGATACTGCTAGGGCTTTATTGAAATTTAAAGGTGTTTACTATAAGAAACACTTGATGAGAGGAGTTGCCAAAGGCGCAATGACTGAAGAAAAAGCATTAGAATTGTACAATGCATGGATTGATACTAAAGAAGCTCAAGTTGCTGTTAGAGTAGAAGAAACAAGGAAGAAAAAAGAAGATTTCTGGAAAATGCTTTCTGGTGAAATAAAGCCAATGAAAAAAGCTGTGGATAAAGAAGCAGGTGATGAATTTAGAGCAACTGAAGAAGCATCTGCAGAACCAAAAATTGAGGCAATTCCAGAACTGGCCCCTAAAGAAGTACCGGTTGTAGAAGAAACTCCTCAACCAACTGAAGAGGAAACTCCGACTCCAGTTGTTGAAGCTGAAAAGCCAGCTGATGAGGATCCAGAAAAAAAATAAGGTATTGGATCCTGTCATTGCAAAATTATTATGTAGTGGCAATTTAAATACTATAAAAATTAGCTGTTAATTATTTCTGATAGTGTAATAGCAATTTTGGATCCTTCAGTTTGATGGAGACAAATAAGTTAGCTAATATTAAAATAGATTAGTTATATTAGCATTAAATAAGCTAAAAATTAACAAGTACGGATATAAAAAACCTAGTAAAACTGATGTTTTACTAGGTTTTCATTTATAGGTCGTATACATTTTAACATAAATTATGATGGAATTAAATAAAAAGTACGGTTCTGTATTAGATAATATAAAATCTAGTATTCAATTATCTGAAGAACTTGTGGCCTATCTTGATGAAGAAGGTGATGAGGAATATAAAGCTCTAGTCGCTAAATTTGAAAATTCTATTCATGAAGTATATGAACAAGTTGCAGATGAAAATCCATTGCAAATCATTGCATTAGAAAACTATCTGCTTGATGAACAATTTGAAGGACTTTACCTTCCAAAAATATTAGGTTATTCTGTATTGAGAGGTAGAGTGAATTCCTTTGTAAAATATTACAGACCTCAGCAACATTTTGCTGATGTTTTAGAGTTTATAATAAACTCATCTAACTTCGAACAAGTAAAACAAAGAGTTGGACAATCTATACAAATTGGATTTTCATTGAGTAGTGATATTTGGATTACCAATATTATTGAAAAAGTTACAAATAAGAGAGTAAAGACATTTTTACAAAGTCAAAAACTTCATAAATATTTAGATCAAAAACTTAGAAACAATGGACTAGTTAAGTACAGAAAACAGTTTTTAAGTTTGAATTTTGAAACATGTGCTTTCCCAGATAATAAGTCTGAACTTCATTTAGAAGCCGACTCTGTGAAAGATTTCCTTATTTACAGGGCGAAATCTAATCATCCAAATGATAGTCTAAAACCTACTATCAATAAAATGCTTTCGAATAAAGAATTTTTAACTGAAGATGCATTTTATCAAATTTTGATTGTTACTGGATTGTATTATGATTTGGACAAAGAAGGCCAAGCATCTCTTCTTGCTGACTTATCTAGTATGAGAACAAATTTAGAAAATGCTAGTGATAGGTACTTTCAATTGTTAAATGAGCATAGTTTAGAACAAAAGGGTATTTCAATAGAATGTGAAAAAAGATTATCTGATGTTATCAGTAGATCAGTAGATGATAATATTTCAGCTTTTTATAATACTTTAGATAAAGTAAATACTGTTGGTTATGTTCATGAAGATGCAATTGCCGCTGTCAGAGAATTCTACTATAAGCATGAAGGTTTATCAATAGAAAATGAAGCAATTAGACAGTCAATTCTTTCTAAAGTAGCTAAGGTTATAACCAATTTGGAAATTGGGGACTTTACTGGATACTTAGAGATCAATAAGACTTATTCGGCATACATGGATGTCTTTAGCAATCAAAAGTTTAACCAAGATCTTAAAGATCTGAGTATGAAATTTGTTAGGAAATTCTTGAAAGCACATACCGATAAAAGAAGTAAAGAATATCAAGAACTTAAGAAATTCGTTAAATCATCTTTCATTGAATATGGTTTCATGAATGAGAAACAAATAACTGAAGTATTTAAGACCAAGAGGAGGCCAAAAGTATAAGTTTGGTCTTATTCTTTATGTAATTGATAGATTTTTGATGCATTGTTTAGACTCTTGTTGTAAATTATAATTCATAAATAAAGAATAATGATTTCTGGTTTTTTTAGAAGTTTACAAGCATATTCAAAAAGCATTAAATATTTGTCTAAACCCTGGGTATTCAAATATTTAATGCTTTCTGGTTTTATAAGTCTGCTTGTTTTCGGGGTTTTATGTGGGGTAGTTTATGTTTTTGGTGGCGACTTAGGCTATAATATACTTGGTAATTTTTATGATGGAGACGCTCCAAATTGGCTTATATTATTAGTTGGTGGCTTTGCTAAATTCATTCTTTGGGCCAGTCTATTTCTTATAATGAAATATATAATTTTGATAGTTTCAGCACCTTTCATGTCTGCGCTTTCAGAGAAACTTGAGGAAAAGATTTCCCCGGGATATAAAGATCCAAAACCCAATCAACTTTATAGTACAATCAGAGGTGTAAGGTTGGCTACATCAAATATAGTAAGAGAAATTCTGTTTACTTTTCCTCTTTTTTTACTTAGCTTTATTCCTGCTTTTACAATTTTCACTACTGCTTTGATTTTCCTTATTCAAGCTTATTATGCTGGTTTTGGAAATATTGACTTCTTTATGGAGCGACGATTTTCTTCACAAGAAGCAAGAAGATTTATTTCCAAAAGAAAAGGATTGGCAATTGGAAATGGAGCGATCTTTTTACTTTTATTTATCATCCCAGTAGTTGGGGCATTCATTGCACCTACTATGGCAACCTTAGCAGCAACGATTGCGTGTGTCTCACTTGATGAATACAACACATCAATGGAATACGATAATTTTTGACAATTGATAATTGCTCCTTGAGCGGCATTCTAAAAAGTAAAGTCCATTATCCAAATCACTTAAATCAATTTTCTCATTTCTTGTTAGGTTGATCTGTTTTCGTACTGTTCCAGTTATATCAATAACATATAATTGTAAGTTACAATCATTGGTTAAGCAATCTACTTGTAAGAAATTATCAACAGGATTCGGATAGAACTTTATAATTTCTTTACGTTTAATATAACTAATGCTACTTACGAAGTCAACCATCAGTGTTGTGTCTACAAAACAATTGTGGGCATCTGTTATAGTAACGGAGTACGTTCCTGTTGACAGGTTAATTAAGAGTGAATCACTCCCAACTGATAAGGGGTTCCAAGTATAATTATATGGGGCTACTCCCCCAGATACACTTAATGTAATTGTTCCATCCATGTTTTCACTTGATGGTGTGATGTCCGCATCAATGACAATATTTTCTGGACTTGTAATATTTATTTCTTCGGATATTGCTTCACATCCTAAGGCATCATTTATTGTAACCTGATATATCCCATTTTGTAAGTTTGAGTTGATATTGCTCATCGAATTGTTGTTCCAATTATACTCAAGGGCACCTGTTCCTCCGTTAGCTTCTAAAACAATACTTCCATTTTCTTCCGCAAAACAATTGTTATTGGTGAGATTTGTTACTTCATAATTGATTTCATTTGGTTGTTCGATAGATATACTGTCTGATACACCTACACATCCTTCAGAGTCAGTTATGGTTATATTGTATGTACCTTGTATTAGCAATGTCAGAGTATCCGAGACAATATCTTTAATGTTTTTTACACCTGCACTCCAATTAAAATCAAGAGGCAAGTTATTACTTTCACTCAGTGCAATGAGGGAGGCTGTGGAATCTGAATGGCAATCAATTTTATTTAATTGGGACAGGCTTATATTAATGGGAATATTTTGATTATTTACTTCAAATTTACCTGGGAGTGACTTGCAACCAAAAGCATCAACAATTGTGACAAAATACTGGCCTGGAAGTAGAGAATTGAGAGAGGACTCCATGCTGTTGATACCATCTGATGTACTCCAATTGTAAATATACGGAGCCGTACCTCCATTTACTTCTATTCTTACAAATCCTTCTTTACTGCCTGAACACGATACACTAGATATACTATCCAGTGTGATTTCAAAGCTTTCAGGTTCTGATATATATATATCATTTAAAACCGCTGAGCATGCTTTAAAATCAGTAATAGTGACACTATAGTTACCTTTTGATAGATTGAATAAATCTTGGGTAAATATTCCATTTGACCAGAAATATGAGTAGGGTGGTGTGCCACCATTTACATTAATGTCGATCTGTGCATTTGAGTCTCCATTGCATATTACATTTCGCTTTCTATTTAGGTTCACTTCTAGTAATGATGGTTCCTCAATTTGAATATTTTCGATCGAATTAAAACAACCATTAGTATCAGTAATGGTAACAGAATAGAAGCCAGCTTTTAGTTCGTCAATGAAAGCTGTTGAGTCTCCAGTATCCCATAATATATTGTAAGGTGAAGTTCCTCCAATAATTCCTAATTGTATAAATCCTGTAGAATCTCCAAAGCAGTCTATATCATTCTTTATCGCGACACCTGTTGTAATAATTTGGCTTCCCAAAACCTCAATAGGATCTGTTGTTAATTCACAACCATTGCTGCCGGTAATAGTAGCTGCGTATATGCCTGCAGATAAATTTGAGCTGGTTAGTCCTTCACTTCCGTTTTCCCAAATTATATTATAAGGTTCTGTTCCTCCAGCAACATTAATAGTGATACTCCCATCTTCTTCTCCTTGACAAGAAGAATTCTCAATATTGTTAACATTGTAAACAAGAATATTTTCAAATCCAACAAAAATTGGGGATGATATTGTTTGGCATCCGTTACTACTTGTAACAGTGCATGTATAAACACCAGTAGTAAGATTGTTATTTATAGCGTCTAAAGATCCGTTAGACCATTCATATTCAAAAGGAGGAATACCTAAGCTTGCTACTATTTCAATTGAGCCATCAGAAGACCCTCTACATGATTCATCTATTACACTATTGATGTTTATATCGATGTCAATAGTCTGTGCGTCGTCACTAGGGCCGTTGCAGTTTTCATCTATTTGATTACAAGAAACTTCTTGAGCATCAGGATTAATTTTATCATTTTGGTCATTGCAATCCAATCTATTTTTTGAATACCCAAAAAGATCTAAATCAGAACAAAATAGTTGTATTGAATCCGGATTTCCATATCCATCTTTGTCAAGATCTTGGTAGTAAATATTTAGATTAACATTTTCAGTATTATACAGTTTAATGTGATCAAGAGCTATTATTCCTTGATTATTATTTTCATTAGATTCAGCTCTAAATCTCAATCTACCTCGTGGAATACTTACTTCCAAGCCAATAGATTCAAAAATCCATTCATCACCCTGATTGCCTTTGACTTCCCAAAGTATTTGCCACTGTTCATTATCTAAAGTGTATTCAAGAAAAAGGGAACCAACTCCTTTTCCAAACATATGATAGAAAAAACTGATTGCGCATTCATTGATGTTTTCTAGATTTAAACATTCTGTATTTACAATGGCAGTTTTATTATTTATGCAATTTAATGCTGGATCTATTTGTATAAATTTTCCTTGATTATTTTTATCACCTTGTGGTCCAGTGAATGAATTACTAAGATCTCCATTTTGTACAAACCAACCTTTGCTATCCTTATTGTTCAAATTCCAAATACCTACTAAGTTACAAATTGAATCACAATTGGTATCACAAAGTTCTTTTTCATCAAAAGTTTCTTTGAAGTCACTGTCAGAACATCTTGTTTGAAAACTAACAGCACACAGTGGGTTTGAAGTTAAACCTTCCTGGCATTCTGTATTTACATTTAATTCATAGAGTGTTCCTGGTTTCAGTCCTGTTGCGATAAATGATTCAGAAATACAATCTACAATATCTATAAAAACTTCTTCAGGAGGGGCCCCAATTTCATTATATGTTAATTTTATTGTGCTACAATTATCAATGTTTTTCCATTTAAAAGTAGCTGTGGTACCTTCAATATCAGAGATTATAAAATCCTGAGGGGCTTGACAAGTTTCAGTTGAGAATTCTAAATTGATATGCGTTAATTGTCCTACGTCTCCTGCGGCTCTGTCACAAATAGAAAGTTGCCAGATTCCATTGGCTGAATCTCCATCAAAAGCACTTGCTAATTCTTCTTCAGCATTAAAGTTTCCCTGAAATGGTGGAATCCAATCACTAATTGAGATACATGCTTTGTCATTAAAATTGGCATTGACATTACAGTTTGTACTTGGTATACCGTAATTATCAATTCCGTTTCCATTATGGCTGGAAAGAATTGCTGATTTCCCATTAGGTGATGTCAATGCAATGTATAAGTCTGGTGGCCAAGTATGCTCAATAGCAAGTGCAATGTTTTCAATATTTATATCTGTGCCTAAAATCTTATTGTCATAGCCAGATACTTCAATATTGTAGGTGTTGCGTATTGGACAATTGTTATCAGTTATACCTAGTGATAAGGCACAACTAGATTCATTATCAATATTGGTATTGTTGAAATACGGTCCATTCCAGTCACTCTTATTGTCTGTATCACAAACCGTTCTTAAGTAAATTTCATAAGTTGTGCCAGGCAATAAACTTTGGAATGTATAATTGTTGCTGGTAATATTAGTGATGTTAGGCTCTAGGGTTCTTATAAAAGATTTTATCCCAAATTCAATTTCATAAAATTCGACATTGCTGTTGAAATCAATCCATATAGCATTGAATTCTGACTGTGTGGTATTGTTGAAATTTGATAATATAGGGAGATTGCAAATTTGAGGATAAACCGAATGCAAAAAGCATAACATTATTACTGCAGTTGATAATATGTGTTTTGTGCATTTTTGCATTCAATTCATTTGTCTATGTTATTAACGATACTAAGAGAACGTTATGTTATTTAACAACGATGTTAATCATACGTTTTGGTACGACAATTACCTTCATTATTGATTTTCCATCCGTCCATTTTTCTAGCTCTGGCATAGCCATAACCTCTTTTTCCATATCTTCTTTGGTCATATCTGCGGGAAATGGTTTTAATGTTTTTTTCTTCCCATTAATACAGATTGGATAATCGACTTCGTCTTCTACTAAATAGTTGGCATTGAATTCTGGATAGCTGGCTTTGTGAACTGATGTTTCATGACCTAACTTTGCCCATAATTCCTCTGCTATAAATGGTGTAAATGGTGCAAGTAATATAGTCATCGATTCTAAAATCGAACGCTTATCACATTTTAGTTTTCGCAATTCATTTACACAAATCATCATGGCACTTATCGAAGTGTTGAATGAAAATCTTTCAATATCTTCACTTACTTTTTTAATGGCTGTATGGAGAATCTTCAATTCTGGTTTACTGGCTTCTTCGTCAGAAATAGAGAATGTATCTTCTTTATAGAACATTCCCCAAAATTTTCTAACAAATTTTGACACGCCCTCAATTCCTTGAGTGTCCCAGGGCTTTGATTGCTCAATAGGTCCTAGAAACATTTCATATAATCTAAAAGTGTCAGCCCCATATTTTGCTACAACATCATCAGGATTTACAACATTGTAATATCTTTTTGACATTTTACCGACTTCAGAAATTGTCTGTAATTGCACGTTTTCACTTAAGTCTGCAATTGAAAAAGATCCTGACGATGTAACGAATTTAGCGTTTGAAAAATCTGGTCTCCATGCAATAAATTGTTTTATTCCTTCGGCGTTTAAATGGGACTCCTTCGATCCATAATTGCTCACGAAATCTATATGCACTGGAATTCTTGAGAATTCAGTTTGTTCGTCGACCATGTCTTCACTATAAAATGTATTGTCACCATTGTCAGATTTTACCAAGGCGATATATTCAATAACACCTTGTATCATACCTTGGTTTATCAACTTCTTAAAAGGCTCATTTGATGGTAAGTAGCCTAAATCATAAAGGAACTTATGCCAAAATCTTGCATATAATAAATGAGCAACAGCATGTTCAGAGCCGCCTACATATAAATCTACTGAATCCCAATATTTTAGTGCGTCCTTCGAAGCAAATTCCATATCGTTTTGAGGATCCATATATCTCAAATAATACCATGATGATCCTGCTACAGCAGGCATAGTATCTGTCTCTCTTCTTCCTTGAGGTGTATTAACCCAATGAGTCATTCTTGATAATGGTGATTGTCCATCTTTTGTGGGTTTAAAGTCTTCAGTTTTAGGAAGTTCAACAGGCAAGCTTCTATCTAACGTAGGTACTCCTTCTGGAGTATAAATAATTGGAAATGGTTCTCCCCAGTATCTTTGGCGACTGAAATTGGCATCTCTAATTTTATAATTTATTTTAAGTTCACCAATACCCAAGTCTTCTATTTTTTGACATGTATGAGAAATAGCATCTGTGATAGACATGCCGTTTAGAAAATCAGAGTTCATTAAAATTCCAACTTTGTCTTCTCTTTTTGCTCCTTCAATATTTGAGCGATCAATGACTTCAATTATTTCCAATCCAAATTTTTGTGCAAAAGCAAAGTCACGTTCGTCATCGGAAGGAACGGCCATTATTGCTCCAGTGCCATAATCCATTAATACATATTCACCAACCCAAATAGGCACTTTTTTACCATTGAACGGATTGATTGCATATGCTCCTGTAAATGCGCCAGTTACTTCTTTGACTTCTGACATTCTATCACGTTCTGACCTAGTCTTTACATAAGTCAAATAATTTTCCACGTCTTCTTCTTGGTCACTTGTTGTAATATCTGCAATAAAAGGATGTTCTGGAGCCAATACCATGTAAGTGGCGCCAAATATCGTATCAGGTCTAGTAGTAAATATTTCTAATTTTTGATTATAACCTTCAATGTCAAAAAACATTTTAGCACCTTTTGATTTTCCTATCCAATTTCTTTGAATAGCCTTCAATGAACTTGACCAATCTATTTCCTCTAAGTCGGAAAGCAAACGTTCCGCATACGCCGTAGTTCTGAGATACCATTGGGTCATTGCTTTTCTTTCTACTGGATGACCACCTCTTTCAGATACTCCATCTTTGATTTGGTCGTTTGCTAAAACTGTGCCTAAGTTTTCACACCAATTAACATAACCGATTTTCCTATAGGCCAATCTATAAGAAGTAAGAACATCGCTTTTTTCAAGTTCTGTTTTATTGTTCCATTCTTCTGCTGTAAAACTATTGTCATCGCCAGTATAGGCTTTTACACCTTTTGTACCTTTTTGTGTAAAGTGAGCAACTAGATCATCTAATGATTCTGCTTTTTGAGTTTTAATATTAAAGTAATGTTCAAATAGCAATGAGAAAATCCACTGTGTCCATTTGTAGTATTTTGAATCACAAGTCACAACCTCTCTACTCCAATCAAAACTAAAACCAATGTTATTCAATTGTGTCTTATACCTCTCAATATTTTCATTGGTAGATTTTTCAGGATGTACTCCAGTTGCTATGGCATATTCTTCTGCAGGTAGACCAAAAGCATCAAATCCCATTGGGTGCAAAACATTAAACCCACTCAATCTTTTATAACGGCTAAATATGTCAGAAGCAATATAACCTAACGGGTGCCCAACATGCAATCCCGCACCAGAAGGATATGGAAACATATCCAATACATAATATTTAGGTTTTGAATTGTTGATGTCAACTTTGTATAGTTGATTTTTAGTCCACTTACTTCTCCACTTAGCTTCTATCTCACTGTAATTATATTCCATCAGGCTTTAGTTATTTATTATTTTCAATTTTTCTTTCGTAATATGATTTGATCTAACTGTCTCTTTCTTAACCCATCTATTTCGATCATCATTTTTAGTAATTTTAAAAGTTTTGAGGATTAACACTTTTCCATTATCATTAAGTGCAGAAAAACCAAGCTAGCTTTCACTTTTATCAAATACAAATTTGATTATCCTAGATATAATTTCTTCTTAGTCATGATTATTTTAAGTTTGATTTCCATTATAATTGTGTTGTTTAGTTCGAAACAACTGATTATTTGATCCATCAAGTGATCTCATTTCTAAAAGAAAGTAATTTTGATATTTATAAGTTAATGATAGGGTATTGTCAACCCTTCTATATTCTGAAGTTACCATATTATCTTTGTAATTGATATCCTTTTGACCATTTGGGTTTCCTGAGATGTCATAGCTCTTCTTTGCGATCAATCGATCTGCCTCATCAAATATTTTGGTTTCTTTGAAGTTCATTTTATCTATAACCAATGATGCTCCTTTATATTCTACTTCATACATTGTAATTGTATCTGAGTAATGTATTAATTTCTCAGTCTTACATGATATTATAGAAAGAACAAGAAAACCAATTTTTTTATACATCATATAATTTTGAGATGCGAATATACAGCCACTCTACATAAAATCGACGTTTTAGGCTTATTTATAGACTGATATTTCATTATTTTTTGACGGTTTTCATCATTTGTATTAGACGATCAGGATAATCAGTGATAATACCATCAACACCTAGTTTGATTTGATCTTGTAAATCCTTAAAATCATTGACTGTCCAAGGGATTAGTTTTATTGAGTTTTGTTTACAATATGATACGACTGCATGATTAATCATTAAAAAATGTGGACTGTAAACATATGGTTTGAATCCCAACAATTCTAAATTTTTTATGATGTTATTTATATTTAATACAAGATAAACCAATTTAACATCAGGGTATTTGTTATGTAAATATTGTAAAGTTTCAATATCAAAACATTGAACAGTTGTCCGTTCCAAAACGTTCAAATCTGTTAATTTATTAATTACCAAATCTGCAAATTCTGTGTATGAAGGATGGTGAATATTATCCCATTTTTTTCGTCTTTTGATTTCAATATTGTAAAGAATTGAAGAATCAATTTCACTGGTTTTTTTAATTACATCTTCAAGACTTGGTTTATGTGTTATTATTTTTACTTGGTGAGGAAATTTTTCAAAATATGTAGTACCACTATCATATTTTTTGATTTGCTCGTAGGTTAGTTTAAATATGTTATGATTTTCTTCATCGCTTTTAGATATAGGTTGTCCATCTGGTTGTTTGACAATTTCATGATTCATAAAAGGTTCATGAGATACAATTACATGCATGTCTTTTGAAATTACAACATCAAATTCCAAAGTATTTACACCAAGCTTCATTGCATGAATAAAGCCTACAATTGTGTTTTCTGGATATAATCCTCTACATCCTCTATGACCTTGAATGTCTATTGCTCTAGCGTCCTTTGATCTCATGTTGTTTGCATTTATAATAATGTAAATAATTAAAAAGCAACATTTCATACTTATGCTCTATTACAATCAGAAATAAAAGTAATGTTGTCTATCAAGATATTTCCTTTATATTCACTAGAATTGTCATTTATAAAAGCTTCTAGTATTATATAGTTAACATCATTTTCTGGTTGGAACTTAACTTTGTGCGTTTCCCAACCTAAGTTGTCGATCTTTTGAGATTTAAAAATTAATTGCTGACGTTTACCTTTTGAATCAGAGATCCATATTTTCATATACAAGGGGTTGTTAAATCCAGAATAATTGTCAGAGTACGATAAGTCGATCATAAAACTATAACAATTGCCTTTTTTAAGTGACTTTTCCAATCTTTGCCCAATACTTTCAAAAGAACCATCAGATCGTGTGATCAATCCAATATATGTATCGCCTTCACTTGCCTCATTATAAACTCCCCAAAAACCAGGTAATATATCAGGTGTGGTACCTTCACTTTCTGAATA
Organism: uncultured Saprospiraceae bacterium; assembly: GCA_905480605.1. Lineage (GTDB taxonomy): Bacteria > Bacteroidota > Bacteroidia > Chitinophagales > Saprospiraceae > RFSX01. The sequence continues at coordinate 19,517 of CAJQRD010000075.1, forward strand.
CCAACCAGCTGGCATAGTCGCATCAGCTGGTTCTCCTTCAAATGATGCATTTGATATTGCAGTCTGAGCACTTATTTTTTTTGAATTTGTGAATAAAAAAAGAGCCAAGACGAATAGATTAAGAATATTGTTCATATGTTTACATTCTAATGTCAAATTTAATTATAAATAGGAGTTCTTCGAAATATGCGGTGTTATCATTAGGTATCGCGTTGTTTCTTTTGGCTTTTTTATTTACGTGTTTGTTTGTGGGACATAAGTTTACGCCCAACTCATCAGGTAGCACTACTGCTATTTATGAATTGAAAGATGGCCATCCTGCCAATACGCTTGATTTGATATTACATGAGGTTCAGGATCTTAGCAATATTAGGGCTTCCTCATATGAACTTATTTCAAAATCTGGTGCTTTCAAGTATTTTGAAGATGAGCTTGATGCTAAGTCACTAAAGGAAATTCAAAGAAAAAACCCCTTTCAAGATATCGTAACTATAGATTTTAATTCCGAATTGAGTACTGTTCAAATTCAAGCATTGCGTCAGGTAAAATTAAAGTTTGATAATTTCATTACTAAAGTTGGCGTCAACTCATATGGCAGCCAGTTTAATTGGGTCTCAGGTGGACTTACAATGGTTTTGCTTCCTTTTATATTGGTTTCATCTTTATTTTGTTTGATTATTGTGATGGGTGCATTAAACAATGATTTGGTTCTTAATCAGTTAGAAATTAAAAAATCGATTATAGCTGGTGTTGATCCTAAGGTTTTGTATAAAAATATGAGGTCATCATCTCTATCTAGCTTTTTAAAAGCTGTGGTTGTAGCTATTGTTCTATATTTTGTAACCTTTTATCTAATAAGTCATTATTTAAACGTAAACTTTTCAGAATTTGGCTATTATATATTTCTAAAACCTATATTTGCATCGATTTTATTTGTTTTTTTGTGTTTATTAATTGTGACACATTATAAAGTAAGTAACTTCTTAAAGTCTATTTAATATGTCTAAGAAAAGTAAAAAAGCCTCCTTATCTACAGCTTCTAGAGTTGCTGTAGCTTCAAAAGTAAATTCTAATGTCGAGCTAACTTTTAACAAAGAAAACTTTAAATGGTTAGCAATTGGTGTTGCCTTAATCATTGTAGGAATGTTGTTAATGTTAGGAGGTTATAATGAAAATCCTAATGTTTGGGATGAGACACTGATTTATGGTTTTCAGCGAACTGTTTTAGCACCATTTGTAATATTAAGCGGGTTAGCTGTTAATATCTACGCATTATTCAAGTAGCATTTTTCCTTAATGACTGAGATTGTAGAAGCCATAGTACTTGGCATTATTCAAGGAGTTACAGAATTTCTACCTGTGAGTTCTTCTGGGCATTTGGAATTGGCGAAATATGCTCTAGGTGATACTAGTATTGCCGAAGAAAGCATGTTGACTACTGTTTTCTTGCATTTTGCCACAGCCTTAGCTACGATTTTTGTATTCAAGAATGATATTTTTGACCTTATTAAAATGTTTTTTGATAGGTCATCGAATGAAGGTCGCAGTTATGCTTCTTTTATTGTAGTTAGCATGATTCCCGCTGCTCTTGTGGGTTTTTTTTTGGATGATTTAATACAAACTCTATTTGACCAGCAATTGGCTTTAGTTGGTGGATGTCTAATATTTACAGGAATTTTGCTTTGGTTTTCTGAAAGAATGACTACTTCTAAAAAGAAGCTTAACATATTTTCTGCTTTTATTATTGGACTCAGTCAAGCCGTTGCTATATTACCGGGTATTTCGAGATCTGGTTCTACAATTGCAACATCATTAATGTTAGGAATTGATAAAAAAGAGGCCGCTAAGTTTTCATTCTTAATGGTTATTCCCTTGATTTTTGGAAAAATAGCTAAGGATCTTATTTCGGGAGATTTTATGAATCATATGCCATCAGCTTCATATCTATTTTTGGGATTCTGCGCAGCTTTTTTAACTGGTATTTGGGCTTGCAAGTTTATGATAAAAATAGTTAGTAAATCTAAGTTAAGCTGGTTTGCTATATATTGTACAATAGTTGGAATTACTGCAATAACCATAAGTTTTATCTAATGAGGATCTTAGATAAAAACTCATCATTGGAAGACATTGATTATCGTGAAGGTGCGGTTATTCTAATTGATAAGCCATTAGAATGGACATCATTTGATGTTGTCAATAAGTTACGACATAAACTAAGGCATAAATATGGCCTTAAAAAGTTTAAGGTTGGTCATAATGGTACGCTTGATCCGCTTGCGACTGGTTTGCTTATGATCTTTGTCGGTAAATACACTAAAAAGATACCATTAGAAGAAAATCATGATAAAAGATATACTGGGGATATCAAATTAGGCGTTACCACTCCAAGTTTAGATCGGGAAACGGAGGAGTGCGCCCCTATGCCTTTTGATCATATTTCAATTGATGATATTCATAAAACGGCAAGCAGTTTTATAGGTACAAGTTTACAAACGATTCCCATTTTTTCTGCTACAAAAATTAATGGTGTTAGAATGTATAAGTTGGCTCGAAAGGGGGAAGAATTCAAAGTTAAATCTAAGGAGGTTGTATTTCATGAAATTGAGATTACAAATGTTGACCTTCCAATTGTTTCTTTTGATGTTTTATGCGGAAAGGGCACTTATATAAGGGCTTTTGCAAGAGATCTAGGAAAAAAAATGAAAACATCAGCTTATCTTTATACACTAAGAAGAACGGAGGTAGGTAGCTATTTAGCTGAGAATGCATTTTCAGTTGATGAATTTTGCGATAAATTAGAGACAAGTGAGTATAAAAGTAAATAACCTTACCAAAATATACGATCAGCAAAAAGCTGTTAATAATGTTTCATTTTTGGCAAACGAAGGTGAGATATTAGGTTTGTTGGGTCCAAATGGAGCTGGTAAGACTACTACAATGAAAATGTTAACTTGTTTCATGCCGCCTTCTTCAGGAGGCGCAACCATTTGTGGTTTAGATATTTCTAAAGATCAATTAGAAATTAGACAGAATATTGGCTACCTGCCAGAGCACAATCCTTTGTATCCAAATATGTATATAAAGGAGTATCTCACGTTCGTTTCTGAAATCCATAATATTTCAAATCCTAAGGAAAGAATAGCCGAAGTAATAGAAGAGGTTGGTTTGGTTATTGAGCAAAATAAAAAGATCTCACAATTATCTAAAGGATACAAACAAAGAGTGGGACTCGCACAAGCTATTATCCATAATCCAAAAGTGTTGATTTTAGATGAACCAATTTCAGGTTTAGATCCCAATCAATTGCTTGAAATTAGAAACCTAATCAGTGGATTAAAAAAGGACAAGACTATAATATTTTCCTCTCATATTTTGCAAGAAGTTGAATCTATATGTGACAGAGTTATAATTTTAGATCAGGGAAACTTGGTTAAAAATGAAAACATGCAAACCATATCTGAATCTGTAAAAATGGCTCAAGAAGTATTTGTGGAATTTTTAAATGATTTGTCTCTAGAAATTTTAAATAATGGCTTGCCATCTGCTAACATTAAGATGACGAATAATCGTACGTATAATATTTCGTATAAAGGAGATCTTGATTTAAGAGAGTCAATTTTTGATTTAGCAGTTAAAAGAAATAATAAAATTCTGGAGCTGAAGTCAATGGGTACTTCTCTTGAAAATGTATTTAAAAACGCAACTAAAAAGTCTTAACCTTGAAGAGTATCTACTTTAAAGAAATATCAAGTTTTTTTAGTTCTTTAACAGGTTACTTTGTTCTTGTTATTTTCCTATTGTTGACTGGGTTGTTTATGTGGGTTTTTAAAGAGACCAGTGTATTAAATCACAATTATGCTAGCCTAGGTCAACTATTCAGTATTGGACCAATGGTCTTTCTTTTTTTAATTCCTGCAATTACAATGCAGAGTTTTTCAGAGGAAAAACAAAATCAAACAATGGAGTTTCTATTTACTAAACCATTGACTGATTTAGATATTATCTTAGGTAAGTTCTTGGCTTCAGTGACACTTGTAATTCTGGCAGTATTGCCAACATTAATTTATTACGTTAGCATATACAAATTGGGTTCACCTGAAGGTAATATAGATAGTGGTGCTGTCATAGGTTCATATATCGGATTAATTTTATTAGGGGCTGTTTTTGCATCAATAGGTATTTTTATATCAAGTTTAACATCAAATCAAATTGTTGCATTTATTATTTCAACTTTCTTGTGTTTCTTTTTCTTTTGGGCCTTTGATTTCTTAAGTCAGATGTCGATGTTTTATGGGAAGTCTGATATTATAGTGAAAAGTTTAGGTATGGAATATCACTATGACAATATTAGCAAAGGTCGAATTGATACAAGAGATGTATTTTACTTTTGTTCTCTAATAATGTTCTTTATTTACTTAACTACCTTGTCTTTAGGCAGAAGAAACAATTAAGAAAGTGAAAAATAAAGCTCAAAATATTATACAGTTTTTAGTTGTTTTAGGAATATTATTTCTTCTCAATTTGCTTGCTCAAAAGTTCTATACCTATATTGATTTAACAGAGGATAAGAGATTTACAATTGAGGAATCGACAAATGGTTTACTTCGAGATGTGGATGAAAACATCTTGGTTGAAATATTACTCGATGGTGATTTAGATGCCAACTTTCGGCAATTGCAATCAAGAGTTCTTGAGATTTTAAAACAGTTTAAATCCATCAATGCAAATATTGATTTTAAATTGACAAATCCTTCTGAGGGCTCTATTGATGACATCAATCAAACAAGAGAGAATCTTAGAAAAGATAACATTCTACCAACGACAGTTTTTTTAGCAGAAAAGGATCAACGGGTAGAAAAATTGATTTATCCTTATGCAATTGTAAATCTTGGCGAAAGGCGTATTGCCATTGACTTGTTAGAACCTATGAAAAGAGGAGGTTCCGAGACTCAGGCAATCAACACATCAATGATATTGTTGGAGTATAAATTTGCAAGCGCTATTCAAAAATTGTTTTCGAAGAGAGTTCCTAATGTTGTTTTTACAAAGGGTAATGGTGAATTGAAGGAAGAACAAACGGCAATGTTGGAATTGACCTTAGGGCAGACAATGGCAACCGAAAGAATAAACTTAGACAGTACATATCAGATTAGTCAAAATGTGGATGTATTGATCGTAGCGAGACCTACACAAGAAATAAGTTTGCGTAATAAATTTATTATTGATCAATATATAATGAATGGTGGAAAAGTGATCTGGCTTGTTGAGCAATTCTTTATTGACCTTGATAGTATCAATAACAATAAAGTTTACTTGCCTAGACCCATTGAACATGGACTTGATGATATGTTTTTTAAGTATGGAGTTAGGATGAATAAGAATGTCATTCTTGATCTAGAAAATAGTAAAATACCGCAGGTATATGGAATGAAAGGTGGTAAACCACAACAACAATTGTTCTCGTGGGTTTATCATCCGTTATTGATAGCCAATGCTGATAATCCGATCGTAAGAAATATTGATCGTGTGTTTTCGACATTCCCTTCATCAATAAATTTACTGGATGAAAGGACAGAACTTGAATCTTCTGTTTTGTTAACAAGTTCTAAGTATAGTCGATATCAAATATATCCGTCTATCAATATATCCTTTGAAATAATGAGGTTGGAACAAAGACCAGAAGCTTATAATAAGCCCAATTTGCCTGTTGCAGTCATGGTTGAGGGACAATTTGAGTCCTTCTTTAAAAATCGAGTTTCAGAATCAATGACCAATGGTTTACAATCTATCAACGCAGAGTTTAAAAGTAAGTCTCCTAGAACTTCCCAGATTTTTATGACTGATTCTGATATAATAAAAAACCTTTATAAAAACGATAGAATAAGTCCAATGGGCTTCAACAAATATGAAGGTTTTGAGTATAAAGGAAATAAAGAATTTATCATCAATGCAATTGATTATTTACTAGATGAATATGGGTTGGTTGATTCTAGGAGTAAGAATTTAAAGGTAAGAATGTTAGACCAGGTGGAGGCAACGAGTCATAAGTTAAAATGGCAATTGATAAATATAGCTCTACCTATTCTCTTGGTTATTCTTGGAGGTTTGTTTTTTTCCTTTCTGAGAAAAAAGAAATATACTTCTTAATTTTTAGTCCGTTCTATTTTTCTAAATAGCCTTTTAGCATTGCCAATGCTTGTCCCCATCCTTCAATTGTCGCATTGTAAAACCAATCCCAATCTCCACCTTTTTCAAATCCGTTTTGCGTTACTGTCAACAACGCATATTTATCAAATGTTTCAACATCATATTTTATTGAAAAGGGGCCTAGAATTGGTCTTTCATAATTTAGGTACAACAAATCTTCCAAATATAAATGAGATCGAAAATTATAGATGTTTATACGGCCTGTTGTTATGAATTTTATACCTTCTTTTGAGTGCATCCAAGTCAAAGTATACAGGCCACCATCTTTTTTTTGAATCTTTCCTCTATCAACACCCCACCATTCTTGTAACTTACCGAGATCTACCAATGCATCTATTATTTCTTTTGCAGAAGATCTAATCCGAACTTGTGTGGTAACTGACCTTTTCATTATTTACATTTTAAAAGAATTGAGCTGGTTTGCTGTAACGTTTGTTCTTGTTTTAATTTATTCATATCATTGACAAGGTAGTTAACAATGTTGTTGATTTCTACTTCAGATAAATGTTGTAAACCAACCATTTCAATGACACTCTCTTGTCTATTGAGACCGTTGCGAATTATACATGGAATTGCTTCAAAATAAGTCTTTGAAGATTGCATGTTATTTAAAGAAGGGTAGAGCTCTGCCACACCTGAACCATCTTGCATGTGACAAGTTACACAGTTTGCTTCATACAAGCCTTGACCTTGTTTATAATTGACATAGTCACACGACATAAAGATCATAGATACGATTGCCGAAATTCCAAAAGCCAATATTAATTTATTGCGCATATTCAACAAGTAGTTTATCAATGTCAATTAAAAATTGATCAACATCTTCTGGGTCAGTTCCTTCAGCAAAAGCCCTGATGTGTCTTTTAGTATCAGTTAAAATCATTTTTCCTGAGTGGTCAAATCCTCCAGGTGCATCTGGATCTTCAAAAGCAGCAACAAAATAATCGTCAGCTATATCCAAAATTTCTCCTTTTTCACCAGTTAAGAACATCCATACGCTATCGTCTATATTTAGTTTCTGGGCATATTTTTTCAATTTTTCAGGGGTATCTCGTTTAGGGTCAATTGTATGACTCACCAATTTTACCCTATCGTTGTCTTTGTATTTGTCATATACTCTTAACATTTGTTTTTTTACAATGGGACAAATTGAAGGACAAGACATGAAAAAGAAATCCGAAATGTAGATGTTATCTTTTAGGTCACTATTCGTAACATAATTAGAATCCTGGTTAATAAATTTAAAATCCGGAATTCTGTGATAAACTGTATCTGTTTCTGAGATGTCATGTCTTCCTAAGATAGGGAGTGGGCTACTATCAGTTTGACAAGAGCACATACTTAATAAAATCAACAACACTGTAATTATATAGATTTTCATGGTTTTAGTTTTTCGTACTTAAATAATTAGTACCTTCTGTTATAGCTTGCTTCATCATCTTACTTACCTCAGAGATTTTCTCCTTTTCCTTATTTAAATAAGTTATTTTCTCCTCATCTTTAGCTTTGTCCATACTTCGAAATTTTCCAAAGTCTGCCATCCATGACATCATGGATTCATCCGCAACATCTAAGTTTTTTATTAACTCTAAGGATACTGTTGAATTATCACCCAACTTGCGAATTCTTTTCTTCAATTTATGAATTGTTGATATGTCTGGCATAACCTCATCATGTATGACCATTACCTCTTTATACAACTCCTCTATTTTTGGATTTGACAGATCAGGTTTACATGCACACACGAAAATGGTAAGTAGCAAAACCAATTGTAAATTAATCTTCATAATTCTGTAATTTAATTATATCTAAACTTGTTTAATGTAAAACTTATTCTAAAATTTATTGTTTCAAAAGTAAGTGCAAAATTAGTCTTTACTGTGTTGAATTATTATTTATTTTTTATCTAAATATGAAAAAGTCAATAGTTTGGTTTCGCAATGATCTTAGAATTCATGATAATGAAGCTCTATTAGATGCTCTCAAGCATAATGATCATATTATTCCTGTCTATATTTTTGATGAGCGAATGTTTAACACCGAAAGTAGATTCGGGCACAGAAAAACAGGAAAGTATCGTGCTCAGTTTATTATTGATGCTGTAAAGGACTTGCGTAATAGTTTTGAGGCCCTTTCAAGCAATTTATTTGTGCGTGTGGGCAAGCCTGAAGAAATCATCCCTGATCTTGCTAGTAAGCACAAAACTAGCTATGTCTATTGCAATAGAGATAGGACGCAAGAAGAATTAGATGTTCAAGATGCTCTTGAAAAAAATCTATGGATGATTGGGCAGGAAATGAGGTACTATAGGGGTAAAATGTTGTATTACACAGCGGATTTGCCTTTTCCAGTTTCTCATTGCCCTGACACTTTTTCGAATTTTCGAAAAGAAGTAGAGAAATATGTACCGATAAGAAAACCATTCGATTCTCCGACTCATGATATTTCAAGTCCAATTGATGATATTGATTATGGAATAATACCATCTATTGCTAATTTTGGCTTAGGAGACAATGAAATTGATTTGGATATTAAAGGAGGGGAGACAGAGGCTCTAAAATCCTTGAATTATTACATTTGGGAATCAGACTTGGTTTCGAACTATAAGGAAACAAGAAATGGTTTGTTAGGCAGAGATTATTCAAGCAAGTTTTCTGCTTATTTATCATTGGGTTGTCTTTCTCCTAAATTAATTTTCAGTGAAGTAAAGCGATATGAATCAGAACGCATTAAGAACAAATCAACATATTGGTTGATCTTTGAGTTGTTGTGGAGAGACTTTTTTAGATTTATGGCTAAAAAGCATGGTAATTCTATTTTTCAAAAAGCAGGCTTAAAGGCTGGTGATATTCCAAAGTATTTTGATAAGGCGGAATTATTCCATAAGTGGAAAAATGCTGAGACAGGCATTCCATTTATAGATGCAAATATGCGTGAATTAAACGCTACAGGTTTTATGTCCAATAGAGGAAGGCAAAACGTCGCATCCTTCTTAGTAAAAGATTTAAAAGTTAATTGGCAGCTGGGCGCGGATTATTTCGAAAGCTTGTTGATAGATTATGATCCTTGTAGCAATTACGGAAACTGGAATTATATTGCTGGGGTAGGGAATGATCCAAGAGAGGATAGATATTTTAATATTTCTCTTCAAGCGAAAAGATATGATCCTGAGGCCAACTATATTCGAACTTGGTTACCGGAATTATCAGAGGCACCAATAGATTTAATTTTTAATCCTTTTTTAGACTCTCAAGAAACTCTATCTAGGGATTATAATTACATGCAGCCTTGTGTCCATATAAAGAATTGGAATTAGGATTTCAAATTTGTGTCAAATAATTTTCCAGAATTAATAAAAAACAAAGGTATTAAAAGTATAAGACCGAGTATAAAACTTGTTGTCAGAATGGTTGATAATGATAACCATTTGTTGGTCTCACTACCAATAACTATTGTTAGTCCCAGTAAGGTCAGTGAGTATGACAGTCTTGAAGCCAAACTCTGAAATGAAAAATATGTTGCCCTGTGATTTTCATTGAGGCGAGGAGCAATTTCTGCATTTATAGGTGCTGCTGTTAAAGACATTGAAAAACTTCTCATTAATATTATAAAAACAATCCCTATATGTAGTATTATAGCCATTCCTCCTATAATTGCCAGTTGGAAAAATATTGCAGCAATACATAATTTTTTAAGCCCATACTTTAACAACCACTTTGGACTCATGCTGGAGGCAAATGCTCCAAAGACTCGTGTCAATGCAAATACTATCCCAGAATAAATCGCGGCATGAATTCCTAAGCCCATATTGTTTCCTTCAAGCAATTCTAAATATGATTGATAAAATTCATACGGTATGTGTGATAAAATAAAAAGATTTATTGAAAATAGAAAAATCCATTTTAGCTCTGGTTTAAGTATTTCATTTTTAACTGATCTGATCTGTTGTATAAAATTACCTGTTTGATTTTCTTGATCATGGTTAGGTTCTTTGAATTTCCAACTGATTATTAAAGCTGGCAATATGAAAACTAAGGATAATACATAACCAAATCTTAGCTGAAAACTTCCTAATATACCACCAAGTAAAACAGCAACGGCACTGGCAATTTGTTTTTTGGTTTGAATATCTGCCTCTCTTTCAATATATTCATGTTCTAAGTTTGCTGCCTCGAGCGATTCATAGTAAAAGGCCGTATCTGTTCCAGATAGAAAGCTCATGCCACATGCTAAAAGAATTTGTGCACAAACTAATAAGATAAATGATGGACTGATAAAGCCAAATAAAAAATATGCTACTGTAAAGGCAAGACTTGAAATAATAAGAGTAGTTCGTCTGCCTATTTTATCAGAGAAATACCCTGATGGTATTTCTAGAATAACAACACTTAAATAGTATATTGATTCTAAGATGAGCACCTCAGAAATAGAAAGTGAAGCACTGAAGTACATAAAGAATACAGGAAGCCATGCCATCATTGAGACACTGGATCTATAAATTGGGAAATACTTAATGTTGTATTTCAAAGTACTATATTTCTAAAGTTTAATTAAACCATCTTTCATTTCAATACATCGATCGCTTAATTTGGCAAGTTCCATGTTGTGAGTTACAATAACAAATGTATGGTTAAAGTCTTGCTTGAGTTTAGTAATAAGGTTATGTAACTCAAATGATGTTTGAGTATCAAGATTTCCCGTAGGTTCATCAGCAAAAATAATTTTGGGCTTGTTTATCAAAGCTCTTGCCACTGCAACACGTTGTTTTTCCCCACCTGATAGCTGATTGGGTTTATGGGACATCCTTTCTGATAAACCTAAGTATTCAAGCAGTTTCTCTGCTTCTATATTTGCATCTTTTTTACTATTACCCTTTATAAGCGAAGGTATAGTAACGTTTTCAATAGCTGTGAACTCTGGAATCAAGTGATGAAACTGAAAAATAAATCCTATTTTTTCGTTTCTAAATTTAGCCAGTTTGTTTGTCGATAATTTATAAATATCAACATTGTCAATCAGGACTGAACCACTATCTGGAGTATCTAAACTACCTAAAATATGTAACAAAGTACTTTTTCCTGTACCAGATTTACCAACTATACTTGTAATAGTCCCTTTTGGTATCTCAAATCCAACGCCTTTTAATACTTCTAAGTCGCCGTATGCTTTTTTTATATTTGTTGCGAGTAACATGAGGCTAAACTATTAAAATTAATTTTAATACATTCGCTTTGATTAAAGTTTGACATGAAAATCTTACAATTAGTTAAAAAGTTTCCTTTTCCACCCAAAGATGGTGAATCAATTGCTGTTTTGTCTAGCAGTAAAGGATATGCTGATCTAGGTTGTGAGATTTCATTACTGTCAATGAATACAAAGAAGCATTTTGTAGAAAAGACGGAAGGAGAAGGTTTGATACATTACAAATCAATAGATACTTCTTATTTGGACAATACGTTAAACCCAATTAAGGCCTTTTTAAACTTGTTTTCCAATGATTCATTTAATATCAAAAGATTTGATTCTTCAGATTTTAGACATAAACTTATAACTATCCTGGATAGCCAAGATTTTGACGTTATTCAATTGGAATCACTATATATGCTTCCGTATATCAATACAATAAGATCTAAATCCAAAGCTATCATTGTATTTAGGTCGCATAATATCGAGCATGAAATATGGACCAATTTGTCAACATCAAGTAATAATCCTTTATTAAAATGGTATTATAATTTATGTTCTAGGAGATTAAAAGAGTATGAATTAAATCAGTTTACTAATTATGACTTATTATTGCCAATTAGCCACACAGATTTAAGTAAATACCAGCAGTTAGGTTTTGATCAAAAATTATTACTGTCACCAGTTGGCATCGATATAGAGAAATATGCAGCAAATAGGAATGTAGTGAACTCCGTGATCAAATTAGGCTATATTGGATCTTTGGATTGGAAGCCTAACATAGAAGGTCTAAATTGGTTTTTCAAGAATATTTGGAATGCCGTGTCAGTAAAATATAATAAAATTGAATTTCACCTTGCAGGGAGAAACCCTGATAGCTCTTTGCAAAACTTACCTTATCCTAAATTGTTTAATCATGGAGAAGTTCCAGATGCAAAAGACTTTTTAGAAAACCTTGACTTCGTTGTTGTTCCACTTTTATCAGGAAGTGGAATAAGAATAAAAATTCTTGAAAGTATGGCAATGGGCAAAGTTGTATTATCAACTCCCAAAGGATACGAAGGGATTAATATACAAAATGGAAGAGATGGTTTTATTTTTAATGATGCTGAAGAATTTGAGGCTCAAATTCAATTTCTTATAGAAAATAGTAAATTGATTTCGCAGATTTCCCTAAATGCAAAAAAATATATTAAGTGTAATTTTGATATTAAGACACTTGCACAAAATAATATTAATAAGTTCAAACAAATAATAAATTCAAATGGATAAATTTAAGGAACCAAAACCTTTAAATGATGTGGCTGAGTTTCACGATACTTTTAATTTACCTGTATTAGATGAACCTACTATTCCTTCAAAGAAACGATGTGAATTAAGAATAAATCTTTTAGAAGAAGAGCTAAAGGAGTTAAAAGTAGCTATTGAGGAAAATGATATTGTTGAAGTTATAGACGCTTTTTGCGATATCCAATATGTGTTATCTGGAGCAATATTGGAATTTGGTTTTGGAGAGAAGTTTAAAGACTTTTTCGAAGAAGTTCAACGTTCAAACATGAGCAAGACTTGCAAGACACTAGAAGAGGCAATGGCTACACAAGCCCACTATGACAAGAAAGATGGTACGCAGTCAGAAATAGTGCAAAAGGGGGTTGAGTATTTGGTTTACAGAAAATCAGATAAGAAAGTTTTAAAATCAGTGAATTATAGTGAGGCTGATTTAAAACAGTTTTTCTAAAATAAAAAAAGCATGATTGGATTTCAATCATGCTTTTTTTTTAATTATTATTCTAATATGATTATAAAGTTTCCAATTCAAATTGAATTTCAGATAAATTTACTTGATGTGGTTCAACATTAATTTCTAATGCTTCTGCACCTAATTCAAGTTCTTGTTCAAAATAATAATAATGTCCATCCACAGATTTTGAAATGCTTATAATTGTATAAGGTACCTGATCAGTAGCAGGTAAGTTGTTCAAACAAAATGTTGAAGAATTATCATTTATCATCTTTAGTTTTGTAATGTACTTTCTATCATTCATTAAGAGATAAGCTGCAGTATTATCGCCATTAAATTCAGGACTGTAACTTAAACAAAGAGAGGAAGAACTGCTAGATAAACTTTCCTTAGTTACTAATGAATACCAGCCAGAATTATTTATAATTATTTCATAACCATATTCTATATGCATGATACCATTTTCGTCAATTGCTTCCCATGCGATATGTTCAACTTGTGAATTTATATTACTGGTAAAATATTCCCATCTTAAAGAGTTATCGAAAGCTTGCCCGTACCCTAAAGCTAGCTCCCCAGTTAATTTATCATGAGGGAAGCGAACGCGTATCGTTTTTCCTTCTTCAAAACCTAATTGATTACCATCTTTTTCAGCTGAAACATAAAAACTATAGATTGTATTTGTAATCCCAATACTTGATTCGTGGTCTACATTTTGCAAAATATAATCAACATACTTTCTCAACTCAATTACCTTCAAATCGTATTGAATGTCACCTTCTGATTCTGAGTCAAAAGCACCTTTATCTACTTCAATATATGAATTGAACTTAGTGGTTAACTTATGAGACTCATTATTACTCAATTTGACATCAAGTGATTTAGAAGGTATCAATGATTTTAATGAGTTGGTAGGGTAGTCTGCATGAGTTGGTATAAATATCTCATCTTTATCCTTAATGCAAGATTGCAAAAGGAATACTATGGATAATATGTAAAAAATACTTTTCATTAATTATATTTAAATTCGGTGTGCTACTAAAATTTATACCTTAAACCTGTTCCTAATCCTATACTCAAATACTTCTGATCTATTGGATTATCTATGGAGTTAAAATATCCTCCGTAATACCTCAGGTCTATTCCTGCATTAACAAATAGATCAGGATATACTTCTGTTTCAAGCTTTATAGCTCCGGTATAACTTAATCCGACTTTAGTTGAGTATAGGGGCCCATCGGTTATATTGTTACCAAAATCTAGTGTTTCTCCTTTTGCATCAAGAATGGTTCCAGTACTCATCGTTTTTAAATTAAAAACGACTCCTCCTGACATTGAAACATTAAGTCTCCTACTTAATGGGAGTCTGTATCCAATACTCAATGGAATATCAAGTTGCTTAAACTTATTAAGTGTTAAGGTCTCTTCAATTCCTACTTCTTGATTGATGAAAGTATCAATGTCAACTTTAATTATGTCTCCATTAGAATTTAATATGGTATCTCTACTTATTAATACTGAGTTTCTAGTTTGACCTTCCTCAATCAAATGAAATTTCATATTGATTTGATTATACATAATTCCTGCCTGTATAAAGAGACGGTCATTTAATTGATATCCTAATCCTGCATCAAATGAGAAAGATAGAAAACCAGATTCTGTTGACTTTCTTGAATCTATATATAAATTATTTTCACCTCCTTTATCATTTAAAAATTGGAAAGGGTAGTTGGCTGTTCCGCTTAAGTAGGCATATAGTTTATTGCTTTTCCCACTAAATGATGGACATTGTGGGGTTCCAGCCAGACTTTCATATTTAAATAGTAAATTTTCGTTTTCTTGAGTGGTGATTAAATTGCCTTTATTATTTGACTTAAGAAGAGCCAAAGGTTTTAAATTTTTATACTCTTTGCTTGGAATGTTATCAACTATTTCATCTATTGAATTATTCTTTTCGGTGATTATTTGAAAACTTAAACCTTGCTTTTTATTATTTATTCTTTCAATAGATTTTGAACGAATTGATCCTATTTTATTTAAATTAGATAATTGAAGTTTGAAATTTCCTAAATTGCTAAGATTTAAATTATCAGAATTTTCGTTTGAATAGTTATCAGGTTCTGAGTTCTTTATCAAAGCAATCAGTGATGTTTCAGTATTATCACTAATAACTTTATAACCTAAATAAAAACTAGGTAATAAAACCAAGCTAACAAAAAAGAATAACCAATACCTAGGACGTTCTTTTTTATTACTTATTTGGGAATCGATATAATTCCATAAATCGTCTGATACAGGCATTTCTGCATCAAATAACTTATCTCTTATTTTTTCGTCAAAATTTTTCAACCTGCTAATCTGATTAATTTAGATAATTTCTCTTTTAATAACGTTCTTGCTTTTACAAGTTGAGATCGAGAAGTACTCTCTCCAATTTCAAGCATCTGTGCAATTTCCTTATGACTGTAACCTTCTATAACATATAGATTAAAAACAGTTTTGTATCCAGGTGGCATTGTTTGTACCAATCTGATTATTTCTTCTTTTGATAATTCATCAATTATAGTTGGGCTAGGATCGTAAATATGATAATTTTCAATTTCTGAGTAATTATATTTTGTCACATACTTTTGTTTGTATTTCAAAGCATTATTTATCATTACTCTTCTCATCCAAGATTCTAATGTGCCTTGTCCACTATAGAGATCTAGTTTGTCAAATACTCTGATAAAACCTTCCTGCAACATGTCCTCAGCTTCACTTTTATCTCTTGAGAATCTATAACAAAGCGACATCATCTTACCAGAATACATAGAAAAGAGCTGCCTGCAAGCAGTTCTATCGCCCTTAATACAAAGAGCTATTATCTCATTTTCTGTATGTTTATTTAAGCTTAAAGGTGACATCTTTTGCTTCTTAATTATATAGATACATCATTTAATTAAAACGCTGCTTCTCTGAAATAAGTATTACTCGTTGTCTATTATAGCGTCGTCAATAATTTCATTTCCATCGCCATCCAAATCTTCAAATCCAGTTGCTTTTTCTACAGATTTAGGCTCTGGCTTTGTTATATTACCATCAATAGTAATTTTCCCTTCAGAAAATGAATCGTATTCTCCACTTGCAAATTTATCAGCTTTGCTAAAGAAGTCATCAGTTTCTTTCAACAATGAATCTCCAGTAGTTAGAGTCTCGTCAGCAAATTCTTTTTTGGGCTTTAGCTTTTCTGCTTCTGCCCATGAATCAGCTTTATCCATCGTTTCATTAAGTTTTTCAGAAGCTTTTCCAGCCAAATCTTTTGCCTTTTCAACAACATCATCTTTTAAGTCTAAAAGTTTTTCTCCAACATCTTCACTAATTCCTTTCGACTTTTCTAAAAGTTCACCGCCAGTTTCCAGAACTTGTTTGCCAACAGTTTCTGAAATATCAGAGGCCTTATCGGCTAGTTCAGAGCCTTTCTCTATAACTTTGGAACCTACTGATTCAGATATGCCTTCAATTTTTTCAACAATAGGGTTCTCGGACAATTCATTTACCTTTTCTTTCGCTTTCTCAACCAATTCTTTAGAATTTTCTATTATAGATTCTTTAAGACCACTCGTTTTCTCCATAAATGAATCTGAGGCACCCTCCATAAATTCAGTTCCTTTATCTAGTAACTCACTTCCTTCTTCTTTAATGAATTCTCCGGCATGGGAAGTCGCAGATTTTGCAACTGAACTAGCTCCAAAAAAAAGTTTTTTTAAATCATTTAATACACCCATTAGATATGATAGTTTAATGTTTTAGAATATTCTAAATATACAATAAGTTGACATATTCTATATCATCTAAATCAATTTTTCATCTTTTTAATAAGTAAAAGAGTAAATAGTATATTTTTATGGACATAAACTTATCAAATTGAAGAATTTAACATCACTACAACTTGAAATTCACGCAACATTAAATGAATTTACCAGTATTAAAAAGGTCAATTCTCACTTAGCCCAAATTGATGAACAATTAGGTGACTTATATAATAAGGTTAAAAAATATGACCAAAAATTAACGAACGAATTAAAAGATATTGAAAAGTTAGAAGAAAATAGCGTTAAGTCATTGTTTCACAGTGTCTTGGGTAATAAGGTGCAGCAACTCGAGAAGGAAAGGCAAGAGTATTTAGAAACATCGTTAAAGTTTAAAGAGTATAGCAAGAGATTACAAATTCTTGAGTTTGAAAGAGAAATTTTGCAAAAAAAAGTAAAAGATATCAATAATATAAAATCAAAACTTCAAGACCTAAAAAACAGACGTAAGGAAGAAATTCTAAGTAGTTCTGATTCTCAAGTCAAGTTATCCTTGGAAGGAATACTTATGAACTTTGATGAAAGTACAACGATCAAAAAAGAATTATATGAAGCAATTGTTGAAGGCGAGAATTGCATTAAACTTTTAAATGTTGTCATTTCGTATTTAAAAAAAGCAAGAGATTGGGGCAAATGGGATAATCCAAATAATAGGAGAGGGGCCTATATGAAAAATAGATCTATTGATAATGCTGTTCAAAATTTAAGTAAAGCTCAAGTAAGTCTTGATAGATTTTCTAAAGAACTCTCTGATTTAGGAGATAACTATATTCGCTTTGATTTAAGTAAATCACAGTTTGGTCAGTTTACAGATTTCTTTTTTGATAATCTCATTTCGGATTGGATTGTTCAACAAAAAATTAAGAGTACTATCAATAGTGTTGAGGCTATAATTGATAAAATCCAACGAATATTATTTGGCCTTAAAGATGAAAACATGAAAAATAATAATAAATTGGTTGAGTTAACTCATGCAAAAGATCACATATTAACATCATAATTAGTTATGGAACAAAAAATCAAAGAACTATTTAAATACAGGAAATTACCTTTTCTCCTTAATACACTTAAGTCAAAGGATAAGGCTTTTTTGAAAAAACAATTGGTTACAATCCAAAAAACTATTTATAATCTTGATTATTATTTAGAAAGCAATTGGAAAATAAAAGATAAGAAATTAGCCAAACTTTGGGAAAAAATTAATAACTCAATTTATGATGCAGGGTTTAATTCAAATGAGGTAGAGAAATTAACAACTCATATCAAAAAATATCAATTACATGAGCTACAACTAAGAGACAATAAACTTCCCACAAGATTAAAAATGGAATATTTCTATTACTACAAATCATGTGATGTCAGGTTGATGAGAGAAATTATTTATGCATTTAATCCTCAGCTTCCGCAAGAATTACCAATTTCAGACTGGCGATTATATGATTTAGTAACTGAAATTAATGATGACATCGAAGATGTGTTTGAGGATCAATATACGATCAATGGTAATTACTTTTTAATTTCTGTTAAAGAATTTGGATTGGACGAAACGTCGAAAACATTTTCTGATTTTTTAAATAATCTTTTAGGTAAGTCCATTCAAAAATTTTCAAGGTCAAAGAAGTCAAATAAATTAAGGATACATTTTTATACAATAAAAAGAATCGAAGAAACAATTAAACTATTAGAAAAGAACGTTGAAAAAATAAGGTCTAAAGGACTCAACAAAAAGATAGTTCTTTTTGATTTTTTAAATAAATAAAAATTTGTCTAATTCAAAAATAATAATTATATTTGGAAGACTAATGAAAGTTGTTCTATAATGATTGGCTAGTATTGGCATCTCATGTCGGTACTAGTTTTTTTTTGTCATGCTTTCATATTTACATGCTCATTCCATAGTCAAGGACTTATCCATACTCAAGGACTTAGTGGATAATTACTGGTCGAAAATTAGTAATGAGTTTAGTGTGTATAATTCATTGACTTTTATATTTCATTTGCTTTTATATCAAGAATTTGTATAAAATATTTCTTTTAGGTT
>CAJQRD010000076.1 GCA_905480605.1 uncultured Saprospiraceae bacterium
CCCAGTCAAAAAAAACTGTAAACTCTTCGTAATGTAATATTTTAGGTTTTACTTCTTCTTTCGTCCAAATATTTAAGAATTTTTTAAATCTAATATTATACTCTGGAGGAAGAACGCCAAGGTTCAATTGACTTTCCCATATCAACTCTCTTAAAGTAACTTGATCTGAGCTGAAACCAGCTTCGTGGTAAGCGTTTTGCCAATCTATAAACAGTTTTTTTGTCTTCCTTTTATCATACAATATAACGCCGCTATTCAATTGTGGAAAACTGTAAGGAATGGTAGTTTTCCACGTTCTTGTATTTCTTGCATTGTTTCGTCGATGTGCGTGAGACATTGCCAAATCAAATCTCTTTAATAAATCAAATAAGTCATCTAGTTTATCTAGCACAAAAGTATCCGCATCCAAAAATAGAGTTTGATCAAAAGGTGTATTGTGCATACAGTCTACTTTTGACCTTTTATGAGGCTCGGTCAAAAGCTCAGTGCTATTTATATATGGTGAGTTGATCTCCGAAACATCCGTGAATAGGTGTATTGGTAAATTAGGATTGTGCTTTTTGAGACTTTTAGCTGACTGAAGAGCCATCTCGATGTACTTTGTTCCTGTAGCAACATATATAGCTCCTTTATCCTTAAATTCTGTGTTTTCTTTCACTTAAATAAAATTATTGAAATCTTTTTATTATGGCGCCAACTTCTGAAAGCAATTCAAATTTTCTATGAAGAATTTGAGATTTTAATGTCGAGCTGTCAATAGGAGTTTCAGGTTTTAATATTATTTGTTTTAGTTTTTTTGGTAACTCATTATATATCCTTTCATAATCCAATATCTTTTCTTCGATACACTTTTGTTGCCTATATTCCTGTATCGGTACTGTTGAAATAGTAGATTTACTTTGATTATTAAATTTGTCCAAATCAATCCACTTCTTTAATGCCTCTCTATAGTATTTTCTTCCTTGTTTCTCGAGCATTTTAAGTTTTGTTGGAAGTGATAGAAAGTAAGACAAAAGCTCTACGTCTAGTAGTGGGTAACGGACCTCGATTCCATAAAATGATGCAAATTCTTTTTCCCTCTCGATGCGTGTACAAATATGAGGAGATGTTAAAAATGACACAATTTCATCATTGAGTGTAAAATTATTTGTATTAATTAACCTATCCGCAATGGGCTTCTTCAATGAGTGTTTATGGTGATGACTAAAGATTATTTTCTTTGGGCCCTTTGTTAGAAATCTAAAAGTCTTTCTTAATGGCTTATTGCTATATAAATACGATTTTAAAACTGTCTTCAGTTTGAAATTAAAAATCTCCTTACTCAATAAAATCCATCTCATTTTGAAGAAACAATTAATCAGGAATCTTGGTAGTTGGTTGTAAGAAATTCCTTCGTCACCACCAAAACCTGATAAAAGCATTTTTCCTCCTTTATCTTGTATATCCAAACAAGATTCTAGTAAAAAATTTTTTGTGTAATTATAATTTAGTAAATGCTCAGCTTGGGTGAGGTCTTCCTCCTTGATATTACCACCGTCAGAACATAGGATTGGGTGTGGCAAACTTGTAGATTTAACCAAGTGCTCAATCATTTCATTTTCTTGTTTTACTCCATAATTATTATCCGATTGGTTAGCCCTTAATCCACAAAAGTATGTTATCAATGACTTTGATCCTTCTGTAAAAGAAAATAATGATTGAACTATGGCTACAATTCCAGTGCTATCCAATCCACCACTCAAATGAGAAGCCACAATTTGGTCAGAATATCTTATTTGATTTTTTACAGCTTGCTCCAAGTGATTTCTAAAACTTTCCATCTGTGTTGCAAAATCGACCTTTCCTTGAGAGAACTTTGTATCGAAATTAAAATATCTAGTCTTTTGTATTTTTTGATTGTTTTTATAGCTTAACTTAAATCCCGGTGGCAATCTTTTAATCCCATGGAACCACGTTTGATCAAAAGTCTGTGGTACTTTACTGCTTAATACCAATTTAATATACTTCCAATCAAGCAAGTTGAGGTTTTGTAGTTCCGCATGTCTTCTAAGCTCAGAACTAAAATATAATGTGTCGCCATCAAAACCATAATACAATGGCATTATTCCAAGCGGATCTCTAAGCATGAGAACACTTTGAATACTAAAGTCAATTATTAGCAAAGCATATTCTCCCTTTATTTTATTTATAAATTCTTCACCCCAGAACTTAAAGGCCAATGCCAATAACCTGCCATCATTACCATTAAAATCTTTTGAAAGATTTAATTTTTCTCTTATTTCGGAATGATTAAATATTTTACCAGAAAACATCACTAATTGATCTTCCTCTACCCATAGATTAGTATCGTTATCTATATAGCATTGATAATGTTTGGTTTGTTTTACTGGAGTTAACGATTTATTTGTATAATTATGCTTAGGAGCATTCATCTTTAAAAATTGTTGATTCTCAAGTTTTGAGAGTTCAGTTTTTGAAATGTTTATAATACCAAACATACTATTCGAAAAAAATTTAAAGCTTTAAAAATAAATTGTAATAAAGTGTGAAGTTAAAGAATAATAATAGAAGTGAAGCAACTTATGCTTTAGTAACAGTTACAGATTCAAGCTTTTTAGTTGGCACTTTAATTTTGTTTCATTCTTTTCTAAAGCACAACCCATGGTTTACTGGTGACTTAGTCGTCATTGAAAGTGATCTTAATGAACAAGAAAAAAAACTCCTATCTGTATTTCCAAATTTATTATTTCATACTCCAAATAAACAAATATTAGAGAGAACTGAGATTTTGGGACACTTTTGGAAAACGGCACATGAAAACTCAAAGCAGTTTTACAGTATAGAAGCATTTGGTCTCAACAAGTATAAAAAAGTTTTACTTTTAGACAGCGATATACTCTGTCTTGAAAACATTAATAACTTATTTTTTGAATTTAATGACTGTGCCATATTTGCTGTTCCAGATAGTTTGGAAAGTAAAAATGAATTAAGGGATAACAGTAATTTCCTTCCTGTATCTCTTGATAAACTACAAACTGGAAATGAATATTATAAATCCTTTAACAGTGGTGTCGTTCTTATAAATCTTCCACATCTTCCAAGTGATGCATATCAAAGTCTGATAAAGCTAATTAACCCTATTGATTTTAGTTCCAATCACACCAGACATACCGATCAATTTGTAATGAACAAACTTTTAAAAGGCCATGTTAACTTTCTACCTTTTAAATACAATTTTTTACTCAACGCAAATAATTTAGAAAGAAAAAAGAAAAATATTCAAATCGCTTTTGTTCATTATGTGGAAGAAAATAAACCCTGGAATTTAAAGGGATCAGAGAATAAATATATTTCTTTATGGTACGAGTACTATGCCAACTTTAAGCTTGAAAGAACAGTAATATGAAAATTAATCAAAATCCAAAGGTCTTTGGTATTGGATTTCACAAAACAGGTACAACTTCGCTTGCAATGGCCCTTTCTATTCTTGGCTATAAAAATAACAGAGGCTTGGATACGCTCCGCCATAAATGGGGCTTAGACTATTGTGTGAAGTTGCTAGATGAAAAAAATTATTATCCTTATTTAGAATATATCAAAAACTTTGATTCTACTCTTGATAATCCATGGTACTTATTATATAGAGAACTTGATTTAAATTTTCCTGACAGTAAGTTCATTTTGACAGTTAGAGATGATAGCAAATGGTTAGAAAGTTGTAAGTTTTTTTTTAAAGGGAAGAAAAACCCTATCCATAAACACATATATGGCAAAGTGGAGATAAAAGGAAACGAAGAGGTTTACCTTGATACCTACCAAAAACATAACTTAGCTGTTAGAAAGTACTTTGCTAACAGAAAAGAAGATTTTATCGAATTAAATTGGGAAAAAGGCGATGACTGGAAAATGCTCTGCAACTTTCTTAAGAAGCCCGTATTAAATATTCCTTTTCCTCATATAAACAAGAAATCAGAAATCTAACTTCCTGATTTATAACAGGTAGGACCCTCAAGATTCATAGGCACTGCACCAGCTTTAATAAAGTCCGTTTTATTAAATTTTTTCAATTCAGGGTCTTGCCAAGTCTTTTTTTCTTTATTATTTTCCATGTTTTTTAGTTTTCTTGGTGTAAAGTTAGTCATTTTAAGTGAAACTACTAAAAACCCGGGTTGTGATATTCAAAAATTAGGTGTATTCTATCCTCTTTACCTTCATTTACTACATAATGAGGGAGGATATTATTGACCTCATAGGCGATTTCCTCCTCTAAAAAATACGTATTTGGTTTAATAAAAAATTTAACCTGATCGTTGGTTTTTAATGGTATATGAATTTTGTGTAAAAAATAACTCTCAGCTAATCCATCAATATGGCTATCAATGCCCTGTCCTGCCTTTAATTTAGCAAGCATTACCGCTTTTACTTCACCTTTTTCGTACCCATAAGGTTCTACTGCCTTTTGTATTAAGGGCATAATTCTTGACTCCCATACCCACCAACTTGGATTGGTATTTACTATTGTTCTTTTTGTTGTATCATCAGGAAATCTAAATATTATATGTTGGGTATCGTGAAAACATTTGAAATTATTTTCTCTGGTCAGGGTTTCGTTTTCCCAAACATTTTCACTTATACTTAATACTTCTTTTTTTAATTCTGAAATATCAATAGCTCCCAAATTTCGAATACTTTTTGTTTTATTTGGGTTAATTGTTTTATTATTACTTGGTTGATTATGCATAATTTGCTATTATTTTATAACTTTTATATTCGTGTTTACCTGTAACTATTATTTCACCAGCCCTTACCCAGGCATGTCCCTCTGCAAAATTGTTTACACTTTTTCTAAATCCTAAATATATTGTACAGTCAACATTTCTCATTCTAAGCATCATCTTAGCTGCTAACGCTTGTACATAACATTGAGCTTTCCATGGAACGTTCCTGCTTATCAGGTCAATTGCCGTTGAAATTTGTCGTAGCTTTGTTTTAGAGGCTGTAGATACCAACGGGCTTTCTTTTTTTATTTCTCCAAGAAGGTTTGAAATTTTATTAAAAGAGAAAAAAACGAGCACAATTGAAGAGAAAATAACCCAGAATAAAGCACTAGGAAGAATGAGTAAAACCTTAAACTCTAAATCTTTTAGTTTTTTTATTTTAGTTAGAATCCCCATTCGAGTCCATAACTGTTATCATTTTTTCACCTTGCAATTCCTCAAGAAATGTTAGTGTTCTTTTAATACAAGACTCTTCATCTATATCATAAGCATCTAATAACTTTGTACATATTTCTTGAGTAGTTATTTCTTCCTCCAAAAGACCCCAAATTGTAGTAGCTACTTCATTCAGACCTAAATAATCGCCAGAACTAACATTCATCATTACTGTTTCATCAGCCATACTGCTTGATAATAAATCCTTATCTATCCTTCTAAGTCTTGAGTTTAAAGTTATTTGCATTTTAATAGGGCACTTATGAAAATTTGAATTAATAGTTAAATTTAGTCATTATGTCTTTATGAAAGAAAGATATACGGTTAATTTGTTGTTTTGAAAGCTCTGTTTTATAAGAATTTACCTTGCCTTTTCTAAAAAAAGAATCTATGTCTGAAGGTTTTTCATTGAAATTCTGTTTTTTTTCTTGGTCTTTAATTTTTACGAAAGAAGACTTTTCCAAAGCGTCATAAATTTCCGAATTAGTATATTTAAACCCTAATGCTTTTATAACTTTTGATAGATTTTTTAATGGATCATTATGCATATCTTCATACTTAATTACAATGACCTCATGCCCAGAAGACAACCAACTTTCTACATGTTCACTCCAAGAGCCTATCCTTTCAGGTAAATTAAAGAACTCAGAACCATTTTCCAAACTTGCTAATGTCGAAGATTCTCCCATTCTATCAATAACATCATCAACGTTTTTATTGAGATGGTGGGCAAACGAAACGGCTATATCAAGTGGGTTTCTTATAAAGTATAACACTATCTTAGTGCATTGAAAAGGTATATTAGGTTTACCTTCCGAATTTCTATGAAAGGCTTCATGAATTTTAACAAATACAGTATTTTTTTCTATCCCACTTATGTAGTTTGCAATGTTTGGTTTTAAAGAATTCAACTCATCTTCTTGTAGCTCCGATGCATTCAGTCCAGTTGCTAATTCAAACAAATTATGGTCAGAATAATGATAGGTTTTATTAAGTTTATTTATGTTAATTGCCTCTTCTGGATTTAGTAACGCAGTTAAAAAAATACGAAACCATGTGTTGCCCGACTTAGGGTAAGAGGCTAACCAAACAATGTTTTTTGTTTCACTCATCTAGAAAATCATTTTCTATCAAAGAAATTAGATTCTGAAAACGATCAGAGTCTTGCCCTAAAGGACGAAGCACCTTCTTTACTTTAATTGTTTTCAATAAAAGACTGAAAAGCTTAAACTGAGTATCGAAACCGCCTAATCCGCTAAGTTGTCCTTTTGCATATGTAAACTCTAGTAAGGCCTTTAGTGATTCAATTCCATTAACCTTCTCCAATCTCAATTCTTCC
The DNA here is from genome assembly GCA_905480605.1 of uncultured Saprospiraceae bacterium. Classification (GTDB taxonomy): domain Bacteria; phylum Bacteroidota; class Bacteroidia; order Chitinophagales; family Saprospiraceae; genus RFSX01. The sequence goes on from CAJQRD010000076.1 coordinate 6,553, forward strand.
GTATATTGTTCAGCTAATATATAAATATGACTTATTTCCAATTGTTTATTATGAAATGCCGCCTTAGGCTTTACATAATACTTATTTATATTAGGTCTAATTTTTTTCTCCTTTGTAAATTTTTTCGCATCTCCTAAAAGATCAAAAGTATTCTCCCATAACCTTAAACTAGGATATGCTGGTTGAAGCATACAGATTCCTTCCTGATTTTTTATGACGCAAAGATCGTCAGAAATAAAATCATAACCCCGAGCAGTCAAAGCAGCCGTGGTCGTTGATTTTCCTGCACCAGAACGACCCAAAAAAAGCACGGCTTTATCTTTTGATTTTATTGCGCTTCCATGAAGTACTCCCCATGATCTTTGGTGCATAATAGCAGCAATGCATTTGTTCTTGATTAGATTTCTAATCAACGACCAATCAATACTTGGTTGGTGATCAATAATAATATGTGTGCCGTTTTTTATAAGTACGTTTCCATGACCTGGCAGTCTAAATAAAACTTGATTTTTTGATGATTGAACGACTGTGTCTATAACATCTCCATCTAAACTTTTTGGTGCTTTTCCTCTTAATACATAGACCATGGCGGTCTCTTTGGGAAAATTGCTCTCCGTAAACCCTACCAACTCTATTTCAGAATAAATATTTAGTGAGTATACGTTATAACTATATTTAAAATCAGTCTTCAAATTTAATATCGGAATTGTTTTGCATCTAAACGAACAAAAGTACAACAATCTGTGTGAGGATTCAAAGATTATTTATTACCGTCGAAAGCATCCATTTTTATATGGTGTAACATTACTTAATTTAAGTAGTCATTTAGCTAATTATTGCTACTTTTAAACAATTAAATTAAAGCCTAAAATGGAAACAGTTTTAAAAACAGATGAACACGTCCACAATATTTTGGACAAGCTATTGTTTCCAAATACATCTAAACAATTCTTCAGTGAGTATTTCGATAAACAATTCCATCATATTTCAAATAGAAGTTCTGAAATTTATAATTCATTTATAACAATTGACGATATTGATGCAGCGCTTGTCTCCGAAAAAATAAAGCCTTCTGATTTATCTATGGCTCAAAACACATTAATATCGTTTCATCATTGGTCTAAGATTTTGCCTGGTCATAGTGTCAAAATTGATCGCGATAAGATTAAACAGAATTTATATAGTGGTAACTCTCTAGTTATAAATAGTGCTGAAAAATTTATTCCAACTCTTGATAACGTTATTAAAAACCTAAGTGACATACTTCAATCAAAGGTTTGGTCTAATCTCTATATTACACCTTCAGGCTATCAAGCTTTTAATCGTCATTATGACACCCATGATGTTCTTGTTCTACAACTTAAGGGCATCAAGAACTGGAAGCTATTCGACTCTCCAATAGTCTTACCTCATGCCTCTCAACCCTACGATAAAAGTGGCTTTGACCTTTCTTTACTTGAGCCAATAAAAGAACTAACTATTAGCCCAGGGGATATATTATATTTACCTAGAGGAGTTGTGCATGAAGCAATCGCTCTTGATCAATTATCAATTCATCTAACCATAGGGTTCAAACCTCCAATTGTCGCTGACATCTTAGATGGCCTTCATTTAGAACTCATAAAACATGAGAGCTTTAGAAAGGGATTAGTTCAAAATAGTTTGAATGAAATAGATTTAAAAAAATCCTTTATCTCTTTATTAAATGAAATTTCGTTTAAAGATTTAATCAAGAATGCAGAAAAAAAATATTCTAATTCTGATTCTAAGGCAAATGATAAAAATATAATTAAAAATTATACCCGTACCGAATCAATCTCTTTAGAATCTATAGTAAAAAAGTCACCTGGAAAAATTCATATTAAAATGGAAGGTCAGCATTTACATATAGAAAAAAATGGAAAACAAGAGGTTCTTCCTTTCTTTCTTAACCCTATACTTAATTCCATTATAACTTCTGGAGATAAAGGCATAAAACTAAGTTTAATAAAAACCACCTTTGACAAGGACAACTTTTTAAAACTTATTCATCAACTTATAAAGAAAGGGTACATAGAACTAATATGATAGAATACTTCAAAAATAGTTTGTTTTCATTTTGTAATGTCTAAGTTATAATGCATCAACACATCAACAAAGTCTCTAAAAATATACTTAGCCTTATTGTCAAAAACATTCCAAGCATATATTACACCGATCACATTCTTCTCTGGAATAATCACGAGAATTTGATTACCATATCCAAGTCCCACCGTAAGGCTGGGTTCGTCCCCTGTTATCCACCATTGATATCCGTAACCTTCTTTGCCGCCATCTTGATATATATCTGACACTTGTTTTCCCAATGCTTCTTGTACCCAGTTTTCAGGTAACAATCTTTCTCCATTCCAAACACCATCATTTAAATGCAAGAGTGCAATTTTAGCTAAATCCTCAGATATTAAATACAAGCCTCCTTCGGTGTCTGGTAGTCCTGACGGTGTTTTTTTCCAATAATACTCTTTGATGTTTAATTTTTCAAACAAGATTTCTTGAGCATATTCATCAATCGTTTTTTGAGTTGACCCTTCGATAATTTTTGATAGCAACTGACTAGCGCCACTATTGTAATTCCATTCTTTACCAGGCTGTGATTTTATCGATTGCTTCAACACATAACTTATCCAGTTATCTGACAATTCCATTTCGCTAACGCTAGTGTCTTCTTCTAAGCTCTTTCCAAACTCACTCCATTCCAAACCCAATTGCATAGTTAAAACATCTTTTATTGTGGTTACCGTTAAGTGTTTTTGCATTGAAGTTGAAAGTGTGTATTCCCTAAAATATTGATACACACTTTCATTGACGCTTTTTATTTCTCCTTTTTGAATCGCCGTTCCTATAATAGTACTAACAATTGATTTAGTCACCGACTGAAGTGTGTGTGCCTTCGAGTTGTTATAGTATGGGTGATACTTAGGGTGATAATAATTATAAATATTAATTTCACTCGAGTCTAGACACATATTACTTCCACACCCCATTTTACCTTTTATGCCTTTACTTATCTCATTATAATTAAGGTTGAATTTAGTATTATAAACTATAGTGTCAGATTTTGAAATAAAGACTTCGTCAATGAAACCATAATCACCTCTTTCAATTTTGTAGATAAGCGAGTCTCTTTTTTCTGTAACGTTATTATCTATGTCCTGTGATTGTTTCCATTCAAATCGAGTTGTTGGTGTTATATTTAAAACATCTTCTTTACAGTTTGACAAAACCATAAGTACGAATAAATATTTAAAACCTCTCAATATTTTCACATTTATTAAATTAAAGAAGACACTAATCATTCTCAATAAACTTTTCTTTATAGCTTTATTTCAATAGTTTAGAAACTAATTTTTCAATGGTTAACCCTTGTGCAATTATTGAGAACACAACCACTACATACGTAGCATATAAAACTAGGTCCTTGACATCTCCCGAGGGAAGTGATAATGCAAGAGCAATTGATATTCCACCACGCAGTCCAGCCCAGGTTAATATGAAGGATTCGTTTCTATTCGCTTTATGTACTTCTTTCAAAAAAAGATTTGAGAACCTAACTGTAATATATCGTGCTATAAGAACAAGTACAATAGAAATAATACCAAGCAATAAGTGATAAACATTAAACTCCAATGTTATTATTACAATACCAATAAGCACAAAAAGCACTGCATTAAAAATTTCATCTAATACCTTCCAGAAAATATTCATGTGGTTTCTTAGATTTTCCGATATACCTTTAGAATGCAAATTATTCCCAATAATAAGACCTGCAATAACCATCGCTATTGCACCAGAAACATGAAGTATATTAGACAGTACATAACCACCCATAACAATGGCCAGCGATATGTGAACAGCAATGACAGCTTCTCTATCTAGACTCTTAATACATCTTTTTCCAAATTGCCCCAAAACATATCCCATCAACAATCCTCCTCCTGCTTCTTTACCAAACTCTAAGGCAATATGTGACAGTTCAAACTCCTTTGTCATTGTTGCTAAGGAAAGCACAGATAAAAATACAACTATACCAACTCCATCATTAAATAAAGATTCTCCAACAATTTTTATTTCCATGTGTTTTGGTGCTCCTGCTTTTTTTTAACAAAGCTAATACTGCAACAGGATCTGTCGGAGAAATCAAAGCCCCAAAAACCAAACTGTATAAATAACTGATTTCTAATCCAATTACTGATGCGACATAATAAAAAGACGTCCCAATAATAAATGTAGATGTAAGAACGCCAAATGTTGAATAAATTAATACGGTAGTTTTTTCCTCTAACAGTCCTTTTAAATTTACATGAATAGCACCTGCAAACAGTAATATTCCTAATAAGAAGTCAAACAATATAGTTTTAAAATCTATATTTCTTGCGAACTCTATTACTTCAATAAAAAAAGCTTTATCAATGAAATAACTCATTGCAAAAAAAAGTGAAACAACTATGGAAAGTATCATTACTCCAATGGTCTCTGGCAGCTTCAAAAACTTTGCATTGAAGTAACTTAAATAAGCTGCAAGAGCTACAATTCCAATAAATATTTCAAACATAATTAATGTATTCCTGCGAAATTAACTCCTGATAATTTATGCATCTCAAGGTCAAATGTTGACAAATCGTTATGGTTAAACTTTGTGATGTCATCATAGCCACAAGATCGTGCAACGACCTTAATAAGATCATTCGTTGCTAAAAAATAATTTTGCAATTGCTTAGCTGAAGAATCAATTATTAATCTACTTCGAAGAGAGTCCTTTTGGGTTGCAATTCCCACAGGACAATTGTTTGACCCACAAGCACGCATTCCTAAACAACCTATAGCTTGCAGTGCAGAATTAGATACAGCAATTGCATCTGCACCTAGCATCATCGCTTTAGCAAAATCTTCGGCAACACGCAAACCACCAGTGATTACAAGAGTTACATCCGTAGCACCTACTTTATCTAGATACTTACGTGCTCTTGCCAATGCTGGAATTGTTGGCACATTAATATGGTCTCTTAAAATTTTAGGTGCCGAGCCCGTTCCACCGCCTCTTCCATCCAAAATGATATAATCAACACCAGCATCTAGAGCAAATTGAATGTCTGCCTCTATATGACTGGCAGCTATTTTGAACCCAATTGGAATACCTCCAGTACGCTCTCTTACTTTGTCTCCAAAGTCTTTAAAATCTTGGGCTGTATGAAAGTTAGGATTTGCTGCTGGAGAAATAGCGGTCTCCCCTTCTTTCAATCCACGCACTTCTGCTATTTCTTTACTTACCTTACTACCTGGTAGGTGCCCACCAGTGCCTGTTTTTGCACCTTGACCGCCTTTAAAGTGAAAGGCTTGTACATGATCCAATTTATCCCATGAAAACCCAAACTGAGCAGAAGCCAATTCATAAAAATATTTTGAATTATTCTGCTGCTCTTCAACCAGCATACCACCTTCTCCAGAGCAGATACCTGTGCCAGACATTTCAGCACCTTTACTTAACGCAATTTTTGCCTCACGAGATAATGCTCCAAAACTCATATCGCTTACAAAGAGTGGAATATCCAACTCTAAGGGCTTTTTCGCTCTAGGTCCAATAACAACTTTTGTTGCTACTGACTCATTATCTAACAATGGTCTTGTTGCCAATTGAGCTGGTAAAAACTGAATGTCATTCCACTTAGGTAATGTATTTCTATCAACCCCCATCGAAGCTGAAAAACCATGGTGTCCTATGTTTTTTAAACCATTTCTCGACAGTTCCTTTATATAACCAGTGTATGGTTCAGTATCCTCAGGGTGTGTGTCAGCATAAGCACCTAAGTATTCGTTGCGATTAAACGGTTGAGGGATTTTAATTTCGAATTCAGCAATTTCATTTTCATCAACCAATAAGGAATCGCCTTCAATAAATTCTTGGAATTTATGCAATACCTCCTTGTTGTTATATTCTGAAACGCCAGTGTCAACTCTATAGTCCCAACCGTGCACACCACAAATTAAGTTTTTGCCTTCAACAGATCCATCTGACATTAAAGCCCCTCGATGCAAACATCTTCCATATAGAATTGAAATACCGGTTTGGTGTTTTACAATTACTAAGTCAGTATTTTTAACTAAAGCATGTTCTGGTTGGTTTTCAATTAATTGAGAAAGTTTTGCAATTTCAATTTTATTGGCTTTCATTTATTCGAATGTTTAAATTTTATTGAACGTGGATTAATAAACGCAAAAGAACAATTTACAACTATATAAAGGATTATTAACTTTCAGTAGATACAGTTTTTTGTCTACCATCACATATTAAGCTTTATGTCTTTTAAATGATAAATAACTGTTTCTTTATATGGTATTTGATTTTATCTTACATTCTATGTTCGTCCCTTCCTTCATTCCTAATGCCTTATAAATTCACAATGATAAATTATATCTTTTCTACAGAAAATTTCCTGTTAATCCTTTGAAAAAATAGTAGGAAAATAATCCTGAATAACTGAAGGTACAAGCCGATAAGAATTGGTCTCTAATTATCATATCGAACTAAAATTACAACCCCAAAGCGTTATAATAATTGATACAGGAAAAGATTTCATTTGCATTGGTCATCAATTATAAAATCAACTAGAATGAAATATCTGGTCTTTATATGCTTTTTAAGTATTACTAATTATTTGTCAAACTGATAATTTAAAATAGATAACCCAACTGGTTATTTAAGTTATAGCGACTATATAATCAAAGCAAGAGAAGCATACTTTCAAGATTAATTGCCTATAGAATCTTTAAATCTATATTCAATAGCCTTTACTTTTGTTAAAAGTCCCTTTGCTAAAGACGTAAAAGGTGCATTTGAGATAGCCATTGTTCAAAAGAACAAGAAACTGGTATTTGAAAATACTCAAATACCAATTCGAAAAAGTATACCTAAAAAATACTTTAGCAAAAAAGGTATATAAGATTTTTTAATAATCCTCAAAATAGTTTGTTCTTAAAAAAGTCCACAAATCTACTTGCGCAAATAATTAATTATAATGAAAATTACAAATCAAAGATTGATGATTTACATGATAAGGACCAAGCAATCATCCGTAGTGGACCAAATAGTGAAACGGAATTTAAATTAGTAGTAGCTTTTTTTAAGAACTGATTGATGACTCTAGCTTTCCAGACTAACACCTAGTTGGGGCCAAGATCATTAATGATACTGTTTTGTTTTATTAAAAAGCAGATCTTTTTTTCACACACTCATATCAAATTGGTTTTTTCCTGAAAGTTTAAATATTGATATATTTCTTCATAAAGGAAATATATCAATATCAGAATATAACTTTATGGAAATTCTTGAAAAGTCAATTATTCACAATTCCACGACCACCCTTTTCTACAAAAGCCAGATTCACAAATAACAATTACTTCTATATATTGATCTTTACCAGTCAACATTTAACACATATGAAACTTTTTAATAAGTTTTTTGTTAATATAATAGAATATTGAGCAAATAGGCTTTACCTTAGCGCTCGAGACAGATAGTTTCTTGGATTTATAAATCTAATGTCGTCTGTTTATAAGCTTATTCCTCCTTTTTTGGAGTCAATATAAAGAAGTAGTTTTCTTATTTTGAGACCTTAGTCGAAATAGCCTGAGTTACAGAACTTGGGCTATTCGCATTTTTAGGCGACACGTTTAGGCTCCTTTGGTGCTCGTAATGTATATAAATAAATAAATAAAGAAGCCGAAACACACAAGCCTGCACCAAAAATCCACGTCATATTATAACCATAGTGATCAGCAAACTTAAACCAGCCTATTGGTGCAATCACATGTGCAAATGAAAAAGTCATCGTGTACAAACCCATATATTTTCCTCGGTTCTGATCATTGGCAAACGTCAAAGCGAAGGTGTTGCTGAAAGGAAAACTTAGCATCTCACCAAAAGTTACTAATATGACAAAACATATTGATGCCGATACAGGATCTGAAATAACACTAAATGACAAGACTCCCATTGCTATCAAAACACCGCCAAAAGCAACCAAGGTTGCAGATTTAAACTTATCTTGAATTTTGTAAATCAAAGGCATCTCTACAATAAATATCAAAAGACCATTTGCCGCCATCAACATTCCGATAAAGGACTCATCAAAATTGTATCCTGTTTTGTAAAACAAGGGAATAATATATATCAACTGAAAGAAAACAATTATTGTGATACCAAACAGCAAAAGGTATGAAATATATGGCCAATCGGTCCAAGGCATTTGAAGGTTATTGTTCACTTCTTTTTTCTCTATTTCTGACCTACGTTTCTTTTTAGAATTGAAAAAGTAGTAGAAAAAAATACCCGCCATGAAAATAGAAAGCGCATTAAAAATAAAAAGAAAATTATAGCCAAGTATAAAAGAAATGTAGCCACCCATAAGTGGACCAATAGCATAACCCAGGTTTATCGCTAAACGAACCAAGCCTATCGACCGCGTAAGATTCTCCCTTTTTGAAAAAGCCTCTATTGCCGTCAGGTTAGCTGGTCTAAAGGTATCTGCTATAAAACTTATGCTAAAAATCCCAAAGCATAAACCATAAAAAGAAGATATGTTCATCACTACCAAAAAAGCCAAACTGGTTCCAAAAAGACTAACCAACATAACTCTGTAATAACCAATTCGATCTGTAAGTACTCCTCCAATAAAAGCACCCCCTACAGAACCAATACCATAGCAGGTCATAATTATTCCGCATGATGTTAAATCAAAATTCAGTTCTTGGTTTAGGTATATACTTAAAAAAGGAAGGACCATTGCTCCACTCCTGTTGATCAACATAACCAACGAAAGCAACCAAATGTCCTTTGATAAACCTTGAAAGGATTTATAATATATATTGTTGGTGAAATCGATAACTTTATAGTTTGAGATTAACCTATACTCAAGTAAACTGAAGGTAGTTCTAAAAGTACACTGTATTATAAATCAGACTGCTGTGTGTTTCCTAGGGCCCTGTTCTTTAGTTTTTCTAAAAATGGACTTGCAAAAATAAATTCTTGTAAAGTTTGATTTGGGCTTTCCAAAACCTCATCTTTTGATCCCTTCCAAGCCAACAAACCCTCATGCAACAAACAGATATTATCTCCAATTTCCATCACAGAATTCATATCATGTGTATTCATAATTGTTGTAATATTATTATCCTTAGTTATATTTGACAACAATGCATCAATTCTTATGGCTGTTTTTGGATCTAATCCTGAATTGGGTTCGTCAGCAAAAAGGTATTTTGGGTTCAAGACAATTGCACGTGCTATTCCTACACGTTTTTGCATACCTCCGGATATTTCCGAAGGGAATTTATCATTAATACCAGCCAATTCAACACGTTCCAAACACAAGTCTACTTGGTGCCTTTTTTCCTTTAAGGTGCGATTGGTAAACATATCTAACGGAAATCTAATATTCTCTTCAACTGTCATCGAATCAAAAAGGGCATTGCCTTGAAACAGCATTCCAACCTGCATACGCAATTCCAATAAATCATTTTTAGACAACGCACAGAGATCTTTATCATCATACCAAACATGCCCACTTGTGGGTTCAAATAGACCAACCAATATTTTTAACAAAACAGTCTTACCAGCACCAGATTTGCCAATAATCAGATTGGTCTTTCCTGATTCAAATTGAAAATCTATGCCATTCAAAACACTTTGATCTCCAAAAGATTTAAATATGCGTTCTGCTCTTATCATTTATACTGTTAAAACAACTGCAATTATATAATCAGCTATCAATACGACAATGATTCCATATACAACAGCTCTTGTACTTGCTTGTCCCAACTCTACACTTCCTCCTTTTACAAAATAACCTTGGTAACATGCAATTGATGTCAAAATATAGGCAAAAATAAACGCCTTGATATACATCATTTTAACATTGAAAGGATTAAAAAAAGACCTCAACCCTTGAATAAATTCTTCATGTGAATAACTGCCTGAATATACTGTTGCAAAGTAACCTCCTGCAATACTTACAATAGCAGCAACAGATACCAACAGTGGAATAACCAACAAGGCCGCCAACAGTTTAGGAAGCACCAAGTAAGAAGAAGTATTGACACCCATTATTTCCATGGCATCAATGTGTTCCTTTTGGCGCATTCCACCAATTTCAGAAGCGATGTTTGACCCAACCTTTCCTGCTAATATTATAGAAGTAAAAGTCACGGCCAATTCAATCAACGCCATATCTCTTACAATATACCCTATGTAGTATTTTGGAATTAGAGTACCTGACAACTGGTAGATAAACTGAACGGCCGTTACCGCTCCAATAAATACATTTACAATGAAAATAATCATGATAGAGCCCACTCCGATATCATACATTTGACGTATAGTCTCTTTGTAATACATCTTCCAATTTTCAGGTTTCTTGAAAATCGAACGGTGCCAGCGCACAAAATTGCCAATATGGTATAAAAAATTAATAAGCGTAGTTTGAACTGCGAAAGTAACCTTTCGTGATATCAATAACTAAGTTTTTATACTGATTTTTGTTCAATTCTATATTAT
>CAJQRD010000077.1 GCA_905480605.1 uncultured Saprospiraceae bacterium
TCTGCTACATTCTTGATTAAGCCTGATTGTAAATCTAGCGAGTCTGCTTTTATGCCTCCTTCCACTTCTAGCTTCGCACTTGGCGATAATAACCCAATGCCTACATTGCCGCCTAAGGGTTGCAAGCTTATCGGATCTGCAGCCCCATCAAACCCAGATTGTAACCAGGCGTCAAATGTTCCTAACCCTGTTTTACCTATATCTAATCCATCATTAAATTCAGCCCCAATTCTTAAAATTCCATTGGAAGTATTCCCTGGAATTAATGGGTCAGTATATCCCCCAAGTATTTCTAATTTTGTACTTGGTGCAGCAGTTCCAATTCCTACGTTATCTGTTAAACTTGTCAAATAGGTATCAGCACCCGAATCTGTCCATAATGATGAACCCCCTAAAGTTGACAAATCGGTTGTTATAGTTCCTCCACCATCTGTAACTTCTAAGTCTGTTCCGTTTAACACAACCGTTGTGTTATATTCATTAGTTGGGTCGCTATCTGCATCATTTGGACTTGTTATATACCCTACATCGTTTGTGAACTCTGATAGGTTAGAATATGTAGTGTTTGTATCAACTGTTTTAGTTACCGTTACACCTTGATTTGATAGTGTAAATGTTGCACCGTTATCTGTCAATGTTTGAAAAGGATTCTGCGTATCTGTGTTATCAAGATATGGTGATAAGTCAATAGTTTGTGCGCTATTGGTTAATGATAATGTGTTTGTTGCAATTGATAAGTCTTGCAATTCATTTGTTACACTACCATCTACTTCTGTAAAGGTCTTAATATATCCTAATGCAGCAATCTCACCGTCTGTTAATTGTGTATCTGTGTTGTCAAGATATGGTGACAAGTCAACTGTTGGCGCACTATCTGATAATGATAATGTATTAGTTATTAATGACAAGTCTTGTAACTCATTCGTTGGGTCAGCATCTGCATCATCTACAATTGGTGTTTGCCACGTTCCAACACCGTTAGCATCGGATGTTAAAACCTTGCCACTTCCAAGTACCCCATCCACCATCTTGATAGTTCCATTGACTTCTAAGTTTCCAACTATGTCTAATTTTTCACTTGGTGATGCAGTTCCAATCCCTACTCTGTTCATCGTCGAGGTCGTATCTACAACTTCTGTCCATCCACCAGTGCTATCAGGAAGACTAGATACGTGTCTTCTTGCCAATTCGCCACCAGGACGTAATACAACCAAACTATCTGTCGTTGTATCATCATCCATAACTGTAATCTTTGCTTTTCCTTCTACTTCTAGGTTTTGACTGATCAATAAAAGTGGGGATAGTAGTATAAATACTATGAAGATTAAGCTTTTCATAAAAGTTGCTTTGGTCAAATGTAAAACTTAATTATTATCTTTCATAAGTTATTAAAGAAATTCTTTAACAACTTTAATAATCGTGATTGTGGGGTGACAAGTAACGTACCGATTCTTTTGGGTCGATTGTTTTTTAACTCATTTTGATCAAATAATAGATTATCGGTTTCTGTTATTTAGACCAATCCCAAATTTCAGATTACAGCTTAATAATTTAATTTAATACCCTATCTTTATAGAATCAAAGCTTTAAAATTTATATTAATTTATTCAGCTGGATTAGTATTATTGCTGCACAGTGTAATACCACACCATCATCATGATCATCTTTCTGTAGAAGATCATAACATTGAACATGAATCAGCGGATAATATATTAGACTATCTAGAACTTCTATTTCATCTAGATATGGGAGAAGGTCACCTTGAGAATTTTCAAAGTACAGATGGCAACCATTTAGACATTCAATTACAATACGATCTGGGACCTCTTTCTCCAGTTGAGATAGTTTATTGCTTGAAAGCTGATGCTGAGGCAGACTTCTCAACAAGACCTTTCTATTCTAGTGATAGAATACCTATTCCTCCTAACATATCTTCTTTGTCCTTACGAGGACCTCCTTCAGTTTCTTAGTAAAGTTATTATTACACAATGTGTAAGCACCTGCTTATGCGTTAGCTTTTTATTACACTAAGAAATTTCATTTTTATATGTTATTGAACATTATTAATTATAGCCTTAGGCATAAGTTTGTCGTTTTGCTATTTGTAGCTGGAATTATTGGTTTTGGAATATATGCTTTGCAGAATATACCAATTGGTGCAGTTCCAGATATTACAAACAATCAAGTACAAGTTATATCCACTTCACGCAACTTGCCTACTGAAGAAGTAGAGCGATATCTAACCTATCCTGTTGAGCTGGAGATGGGTAATTTACCTGGAGTTGAGGAGATTAGATCTATTTCTAAATTTGGGTTATCTGTTGTCACCATTGTATTTGATGACAAAATGGGCACCTACTTGCCTAGACAATTAATCTCTGAAAAACTGAAAGGTATATCAGATGAAATCCCAGAAGGCTTTGGCAGTCCAACAATGGGACCAATATCAACAGGATTGGGAGAAATTTACCAATACATTTTAGATGTTAAACCAGGGTATGAAGACCAATACGATGTTACTGATCTTAGATCTATTCAGGATTGGATAGTGAAGAGACAATTGTCAGGAATTCCTGGAGTCGTTGAAGTTAATACATGGGGTGGTTTCTTAAAAACATATGAAGTAGCCGTAAATCCAAATAGTTTGCAAGCGATGTCAATTACCTTAAGTGAAGTCTATGAAGCACTCACATCCAACAATACAGTTGCCGGAGGTGGATATATAGAGAAGACAAATGAAACATATTTTATAAGGGCTGAAGGTTTGGTAAAAACGATAGAGGATATTGAATCTATAGTTATCAAGAAAAAGGGCACCACGCCAATTTACATCAAAGATATTGCAGATGTAGGTTTCGGCGCAGCGACTAGATTCGGTGCCATTACTGGAAATGGTGAAGGTGAAAAAGTTTTAGGTCAAGTAATGATGCTAAAAGGAGCAGACTCAAAAAAAGTAATTGATGCTGTTATCGATAGGGTCAATACTATCCAAGCCTCCCTACCTGAGGGTGTTTTCATCAATCCCTTTTTGGAACGCAGTGAACTCATTGATAAAACCACTTTTACAATTTCTGAAAATTTAATCCTTGGATTTCTTATCGTATTGCTTGTGGTTGTTTTCCTATTGGGAAATATCAGATCAGGACTTTTAGTGGCCTCAGTGATTCCTTTAACATTGCTTTTTGCTTTATCACTAATGTATATTTTTGGAATCGATGCCAACTTGATGAGTTTAGGCGCAATTGACTTCGGAATCATTATAGATGGTGCAGTAATAATTGTAGAATACATAGCTTTTTCTATTACCCAAAACTCATCTCATTTAAACACTTTAAAAGTAAGTGCGCGGCAAGGAGCCATGGACAATCTGGTTAGCAAAGGAACTGGTAAAATGATGCATTCTGCTATTTTTGGTCAAATAATTATAATTATTGTATTCATTCCGATACTTGCTCTTACCGGAATTGAGGGAAAAATGTTTAGACCAATGGCATTGACATTTTGTTTTGCACTGCTTGGAGCGATGATCTTATGCTTTACTTACGTTCCTGTAGTTGCTGCATTATTTCTTAAACCTACTACTTCTACCAAGCCTACATTGTCATCCAAATTCATGAAATTCATGAAAGGAATTTATAAGCCTGTCTTAGTTAAAGTTCTAAAAGCAAAAGTAATTGTATTAATTTTTGCCATTGCAGCTTTTGTATTTACTGTGGTACTATTTTCCAGAATGGGTGGTGAATTTGTTCCAACATTAGATGAAGGAGATTTCGTTATTCAACCAGTTCTTAAGACTGGAATGTCTCTAGCAGAAACAGTCAATATGACTACACGCATAGAAAAAATAATTAAGAGGTTTCCTGAAGTAAAACAAGTTGTTAGCCGAATTGGTGCAGCTGAAGTTCCTACCGATCCTATGTCAATGGAAGAAAGCGATGTAATAATAACGCTAAAGAAAAAAGGCCAATGGACCTCAGCTTCAACTAAGGATGAATTGGCCGATGTCTTCAAAGAAGCACTTATCGCTGAAATCCCAGGAATCGAAATTGAATTTACCCAACCCATTGAAATGAGGTTTAATGAACTCATTTCAGGTGCTAGAGCAGACCTTGCTATTAAATTATTCGGAGAGGATCTAGATATTCTATATGCCAAGTCAAGTGAAATTGAAGATGCCATTAAAAACGTAGAAGGAGCCGCTGATATTTCTGTAGAAAAAATAGACGGTTTGCCGCAAATGTCAATACAGTATGACAGGTCCAAAATTGCAAGATATGGCATCAACATTGATAAACTCAACGAAGTTATAAGTATGGGGTTTGCAGGCAGGTCGGCTGGAATAATATATGAGGGCGAAAGCAAATTTGATATCGTCATAAAATATAAAAAGGAATTTCGAAGTGATATCGACCATTTACGAAATGCACTCATCGACCTACCCTCTGGTCAGCAATTGCCTCTATCAGAATTTGCATCCATTAAATACAGTACAGGACCTGCTAAAATATCAAGAGACAATACAAAACGAAGAGTTGTGATTGGTGTAAATGTAAGAGGCCGGGATTTACAATCGGTAGTTGATGAAGTCAGAAGTATCATAGAAAGCAAAGTCCAAATTCCATCTGGATATTATGTCCAATATGGTGGTCAGTTCGAGAATTTAGAAAAGGCTACTCAGCGACTTCTGGTAGCTGTACCAATCGCTCTTATCTTAATATTTATTCTGCTCTACTTTGCATTTGGCTCCATCAAAGAAGCCTTGCTGGTATACAGCGCAATTCCACTTGCGACTATAGGTGGTGTACTTGCACTTTACTCCCGAGGAATGCCATTTAGTATATCAGCTGGCATCGGCTTTATAGCATTATTTGGAATCGCAGTATTGAATGGTATTGTAATGATAGAGCACTTTAAAGAACTTAAAACCAAAGGAATGAAAAATCTAAATGACATAATACTAGAAGGTGCTGTTGATAGATTAAGACCTGTTTTACTGACGGCCTTTGCAGCAGCAATGGGTTTCCTACCTATGGCGATTTCTTCATCGGCTGGAGCCGAAGTACAACGTCCATTAGCCACCGTTGTAATTGGTGGTCTTGTTTCTGCAACCCTACTCACATTAGTTGTCTTACCCGTATTATATAGCATATTTACCGATGCAAAGAAAATTAATATTGGTAAGGTGGGAATGTGGTTATTGCTAATTACATTTATCATTCCTTCTTCAGCGACAAGCCAACAATCATATTTAAATCTTGACCAACTGCTTGATCTTACCCTAGAAAACAATAATGATCATAAGATTAATACACTAAATCTAGAAAAAGAAAAAGTTAACATCGATGCTGTTAAAGAAATAAATAAAACTGATGTTTTCTACTCTTGGGATAAAAACAATATTACTGATTCTGGAGGTTCACTTCATGTAATAGGGTTTGAACATAGTTTTAAAATGCCAAGTTTCAATTCGACAAGGAAAGTAGCTCAAGAGGCTAATGTTGCTTTGCAAGAATCAAAGATTGACCTTGTTGCTTTGTCACTGAAAGGCAAAGTTGTTATGTTGTTTGATAAAATTCAATACTTGGAATCTATGAATATTATGTTCCAAGAAGTAGACAGTATTTATGCAAAATACCTTTTGACTACTGACCGTAAATACCAGCAAGGCAGTGCAACCGTTTTAGAGAAGCTTGCAATAAATCAAAAAAGAACTGACATAGAGCTGTTAACTCAACAAATATCATGGGACTTGTCTCAAGCTTATTACGATATTCAAAATATTGTACAATCAGATTCACCATTTCAAATTGAGATTAATAAAAACTATGATCGTTTAGTACTTGAAACTAAAACCAATTCACTTGATGCCGTCAATAATTATTACACCTCATTGATTCAGCTTTCAAAAAAACAAGAGGCCGTAAAAACCAGTGAAAGTCTACCAGAGCTAAATTTATCACTGTTTAATGGTTTTGATAAGTTTGATGATATTTTTTATCCCGGCGTTCAGGTTGGACTCTCATTACCACTTTCCAAAAAACACTATAAGGCCCGTTTAAATGCCACCAAAATAGATACAGACATTGCACAATTGCAATACGATTTTCAATCGGAATACTTACAAAGAAATCAGAAACAGATTTTGGAAAAATTAAATTTTCTAAATAAGAAAATTGAACTATACAATTCTAAGACAACGAATAATATAGATTCTCTTAATCAATCAGCATCAAAAGCATTGAACGGAGGTGAGATCAATTATCTACAATACCTTTTATTATTAGAAACGGTTACGCAAGCAAAAATTAAAAAACTTGAGCTCCTGCATGAATATAACCAAACCCTTATTTCATTGAACTACCTTTTAAATTAATACCATAATGTATACTATAAATAGATTTTACTTCATACTAATTTTAAGTATTGCCTTGGCTTCTTGTCAAGAAAATAAGGCATCAGAAATTATTCAAGAAGAAGAGAAAACAGACTCTACAATTAGAGTCGAAAACAAGCAGTTTTCTGAATCAAATTTTGAATTAGGAAAAGTTGTTCAAAAGTCATTTCCTTCTACCCTAAATGTAACAGGAAGTATTCACCTTCCTGAAAAAGGTCAAGCATCGGTTAGTTCAATTCTAAATGGAACAGTAGGTGCTGTAGAATGGCTAGAAGGGCAATGGGTAAAGAAAGGAGCTATATTGTTTAGCATTACCAACCCTGAATTAATCAATTTACAAGAGACTTACTTGGTCACGGAAAGCCAACTGTCTTATCTTAAAGAAGAATACAACAGACAACAAAAGCTGGCTGCAGAAAACATCACGACAAAGAAGGATCTTTTAAAGGTGAAGTCAGAGTTAAGAACTGCAGAAGCAAAATTTAATTCAGTTAAAAAGAAACTAGACTTATATGGAATCAACACAAGCAAATTAAATGCGTCTAATCTCGTTTCTTCTATTGCCATTAAAGCTCCAATTTCTGGTTATATTTCAGAAATCAATATTCTAAGAGGTTCGTATCTAGAGTCAACGCGCATGGCACTTAAAATTGCCAATACAAGCCAAGCACATTTAGAAGTTTTGGTACTAGAAAAAGATGCGGCTAAACTAAAAAAAGGTCAAGACATTGAATTCGTTGCATTAAACAGTCCTAACAAAAAGTATAAGGCCAAAATAAATATAGTCAATAAAATTATTAAGGACAATGGAATGGTTACAGTTCAAGCAAATCTTGATGAAGAGGCAACAAAAGACTTAATGCCAGGGATGTTTGTTAAGGCAGAAATTGTCTTAAATAATCATGAACATGAGAGCTTACCAAAAGAAGCATTAATAAAATTA
>CAJQRD010000078.1 GCA_905480605.1 uncultured Saprospiraceae bacterium
ATTTCAATACTTAAGCTTGCAATGCTTTCTCGATTCAGATTCAACTAAATATTTTCAAAAATCGAACCGTCAGTACATCTGTCCTGAAGCACAATTTGTGAGAGTAGAGGGATTCGAACCCACGACCTCTGCCCTGTCAAGGCAGCGCTCTAAACCAACTGAGCTATACTCTCTTTATTGACAGGTCGCAAATTAAATAAAAGCTAGTGAATTATTGAATAAGACATAACTTTATTTCACTTCAGCGAATGTTTTATTTTTTGAATGGAATACTCTGTTTTGCTCTTATTTTGGAATGTTTGCTTTGAGATTTTGTCTTGCTATTTAGCTTATCTTTCTAGTTCGAGGTCGCGCGGTCAAAGACACACGCGAACGATTAATTTGATACAGTTCCTCTTAGATACCTTCCAGCTTAGCGCAACCTAAAGGGTAAATAAATCTTTTTATAAACCACGTCTACCATTCATATGTGATTTTTTAACCGATTATCTTTATTAAATACAAGATCCTATCAGCTTACAAGAACCACTTTCAGACCTGTGTCATTGCTCTTGATGATTCTTATCACTTTTTTCCTCCTAATTTAATACTATTTTTACTTTGAAATGTGAATTATAAAATGCTTGGAATACGCGTTACACTGAAGTTATTTTTGGAAGAGACCGGGAAGGTGTCAGCCTTTGGTGGTCGGTTCTTCTCACAAGCATTCCGCAGGCCATTTGAGTGGAAAGAAATGATTCACCAATGTTATACTATTGGTCTTCAATCTCTTTTTTTGGTTGCGGCAACTGGCTTTATAATGGGAGTCGTATTGACTTTACAATTGCGTCCAACCATGTTAAAATTTGGAGCTATTTCTTATATGCCTGATATGATCGGCATTGCTTTTATTAGAGAAATTGGCCCAGTATTGACGGCTTTAATCTGTGCAGGTAAAATTGGATCTGGAATTGGAGCAGAACTTGGGTCAATGAAAGTAACAGAGCAAATTGATGCAATGGAAGTTTCTGGAACGAATCCCTTTAGGTACCTCGTAGTATCTAGGGTTTGGGCTTGTATCCTAATGCTGCCTCTATTGGTAATAGCGGCAGATACGGTTGGATTGCTTGGCAGTTATTTAATAGAATCCACCAAAGATAATGTCTCCTTTTCACTTTATTTTAATAGAGTATTTAGGGTCTTGACTATTGGTGATATTATTCCGGCTACCATTAAGTCATTCTTTTTTGGGCTGGTTATAGGTATAGTAGGATGTTATAAGGGTTATCATTCTAATAAAGGAACCGAGGGAGTAGGACGAGCTGCTAATACGGCAGTAGTGTTGGCTTCACTTTTACTATTTATTGTTGACTTTTTAGCAGTTTTAATTGCTGATATATTTTATGTGATTTGAATACGAAAGAAACAAAACATATCGAATCAAATAGTGGGTCAACTGAACCGCTTATCGAAATTAGGAGACTAAAAAAGTCATTTGGTATAAATGAAGTTTTAAAAGGATTTAATTTAAAATTGTTCCCAGGTGAAAATGTAGTTATTTTAGGGAAGTCTGGTTCTGGGAAATCTGTTTTGATCAAATGTCTCGTAAGACTGATGCAGGTTGATGATGGTGAGATTTTAGTGCTGGGGCAACACATTCCGAATCTTGATCAAAAAGAATTGGACCATATACGAACTGAGGTTGGTTTTTTATTTCAGGGATCAGCGCTTTACGACTCTATGACCGTAAGAGAAAATCTTAGATTCCCGTTGAGGAGACACCCTGAAAGAATACTGGGAGAAAATGAAGAAGTACTTATTTTAGAAGCATTGAGGAATGTGGGATTAGAGCATGCTATTGATTTTATGCCGGTGGAACTTTCGGGGGGGATGAAGCGAAGAGTAGCATTAGCGCGTACTTTGATATTAAAGCCAAAAATCATCCTTTATGATGAGCCGACAACGGGCTTAGATCCCATTACCGCAAATGAAATTATACAACTTATGCTAAAGATACAGCAAGAATTTGATACTGCTTCACTGATTATAACACATGATATGGACTGTGCTAGGGTTATATCCAATAGAATGATAATTCTTCAAGATGGAATCAATTATGCAGAAGGAACCTATACCGAATTGTCAAAATCTAAAGACCCAAAAGTGAGAGCATTTTTTAAAGAAGTACAAGGTAGAAAAAATGGATAAATCTAACAGAAATATTAAACTAGGACTCTTTGTAATTCTCTTTTCTCTGGTATTTACTTTTGTTGTTTATCAAGCAAGCGGAGGAAGAGGTCTAATCAATCGATCAATAACAATCTATGCAGAGTTTGACAATGTTAAAGGGCTACTCGTTGGAAATAATGTGAGATTTTCTGGTGTAAAAGTTGGGACAGTAACAGATATAACCGTAAAATCAGAGAAAGTATTACTGGTTGCCATGTCTCTAGATAAGGATGTCGCAACATACATGAAATCCAGCGCAAAAGCAGATATAAGTACGAATGGTCTTGTAGGGAATATGCTGGTTAATATAACTCCTGGAGATGGTGAGGCACGCTTGATCAAAGATGGTGATGTAATCTTAAAAAAAGAAAAAGTAGAGCTAACGGATATGCTGGAAACACTATCAACCACCAATGAAAAAATTACACAAATTACCGAAGCACTCTTAGAAATAACAAGTAAGATGAACAATGGCTCTGGTTTAATATCACAGTTTATCAATGATGAGAACTTAGCTAAGAATTTAAAAGCTACAACCCAAAACCTTTATATTACTTCACGTAATATTAAATCGTCTACTGATAGTGTTAATAATATGATTATTGGTGCAATGGAAGGAAATGGAAACCTAGGATATCTACTCAAAGACAATAGTTTAAAAACTCAAATAGATGAATTATCTGGCAACCTTGACTCCCTGATTAACGATCGAGCAGAACCAATTATGAGAAATCTGGAATTATCCTCAGAAGCAATAGCCAATACCAGTTTAGAACTGGAATCTACAATCAAAGACCTCCAAAACAAGGACGGGTTAGTGGGTGCTGTATTGAAAGACACTACAATAACGCAAAATCTGAAAAATACTCTAAACAACTTAAACAAAGGCACACAAAAATTCGATGAGAGCATGGAAGCTCTTCAACATAATTGGCTTTTGAAAGGTTTTTTCAAAAAGAAGAAGAAAGCAGCAGAAAAGACTGCAAAAAAATAAAATAAACTGAAAAAATCGAGATAATATTAATGGTGTACTATAAAAATTTCATACATGAATAAACTTTCTATTTCTCTTGGCAAACCTTTTGGAATCCCAACAAGTATTCACTGGACTTTCTGGATTCTAATAGTTTGGATAATTTATACCAATGCGTCACAAGGCCTGGGAGGAATAGAAACACTATGGTATATCTTTTTTGTTTTTTCTATTTTTGGCTGTGTAATTTTACATGAATTGGGTCATTCACTTGCAGCCAGACGTTATGGAATTAAAACACATAGTATTACAATATTACCCATTGGTGGAGTTGCAAGCCTAGAGAAAATACCAGAGAATCCTAAGCAGGAATTGGTAGTAGCCTTTGCTGGTCCTCTCGTTAATATCGTTATCGCTATTATCCTATTTTTATTTTTGTCTGCTAGCGGGGGCCTAAACCTTGGTATAGGTGATGTGGAAGAAGTGACCCATATAAATGGAGATAATTTCCTGACTACACTTTTTCTTGTAAACATTATGTTGGTTGTATTCAACATGATTCCCGCATTTCCAATGGACGGAGGAAGGGTCCTGCGTGCCATTCTGGCAATGAACATGTCAAGATTCAAAGCCACAGAATGGGCAGTGCGCATTGGGCAGGCTTTTGCGGTACTCTTTGTTTTCTGGGGGTTTTCATCCAATCCCTTTCTCATCTTCATTGCTCTGTTTATTATTATAAGTGCAAATGGAGAACTGGAACATGTACGCTCAGAAAGTTATTTAAGTGATATTCAGATTAAAGACATCCTTATGAAGGATTTTACTCTCATTGATGAGAATAGTCCACTTTCCAATGCCATCAAGGTATTGCTAAACGGGCAGGAAAAACAATTCCTTGTAACCGATGGTAAGAACATTACTGGTTATTTAACAAAAAATGATATTATTCAAGGTTTGACAAACCACGGGGAGCAAGTGCTTGTCGGAAAAATAGCCAATCCAAATGTAACTTGGGTTGGCATGAATCAAGCTATAAAGGATACACGAATGAAAATGTTACAAGAAGGAACTCTAATAATGCCAGTTGGCCAGCAAAATAAGTTGGAAGGAGTAGTGGATTTTGACAATATCAATGAATTTCTGCTGATTCAAAGTGCCAGGAATAATCACTAATTTCTTGATTAGAGTGTGACCTTATATTCATAACAAAACTCATATTCAAACTTTGAATATAACTATGATTATAACTGATGATTATAACTGATGATTATGTTATTGGTTTGTTATCTAAATAAATTTAAAGAAAAGTGAAAGATATAAAAGCGACAAATATCAGTTCATAAAATGATTATACTCACAGTAATCTGAATAAGTGAATATCCGAAAAAGAAACATTATTTTATATTAAAAACTATGGGTAAAATAGACTTCAAACATCTCATTTTAGATAAAAGCTTTACAGTTCCTGTAATTATTGAGTTCTCTGCCCCAAGCTGTGGGCCTTGCCTTTGGATGGAAAATACATTAAAAGAAGTGACACGAGAACTTGATGGAAAAGTTGTTTTTTTTAGTCTATTGATCGAAGATTACCCTACTCAAAAAGTCAAATACAACATCAAGTCTAACCCTACTACTTTACTATTTATAAAAGGAGAATTAAAGTCTCAACTTAAAGGTGCATTTACCAAAATGATAATCAAACAGTGGATTAATGATCATAGTGCTTTTCCCCATGTTGATTAAGTGACTTTAAAGTTATTCTGTTATTATTTTTCCATCTCTTCTAATTGGAACTTTAGTTACTTACTAGGATTCTAATCACCTTGCTTATATCCTTCCTAAAAAGTATTTTAAAACAAATATCTATTTCACCTTTATGTAACCTAAGTTACTTACTACTTTCCTGAGGTGGTTTATTTTTGTTTTATTAACAAAAAATAAACAAATCAAAAATGGATATACAATCAATAGTAAATCAAAAAAATGTACACATTATTGATGTACGAGAAGTATCTGAATTTGAAAGCGGTCACATTGATGTCGCTCTGAATATGCCTTTATCAACTTTTAGAGATTACATCGATCAGATAAAAGCAATGGAGGGTCCAAAGGTACTCTATTGTAGAAGTGGAAATAGAAGTGGTCAAGCTGTTAAGTTTTTATCAGATTTAGGGGTAACTGATATCTATAACGGAGGATCATTATCTCTCATGTCAGCATACCTGTTGCCACATTATTCTAACTGATTTATAAACAACATCAACATTTATATTAAAAAAAATAAAGAAACATGAACAAAATAATATTTTTTTCTTTCGCTGTATTTACATTTCTATCTTCTAATATTGTATTGTCACAGGATAAAATTATAAAAAATGCCACCGCTCAAGAAGCCAAACAATTGCTTTCTGATGGAGCTATTTTAGTCGATGTTAGAGAAAATGATGAAGTGACCGAACTTGCTTATAATGTTGAAGGGGTGATAAACCTTCCTTTAAGTCAATTAGAAGATATGATGACTGAACTTCCGAAAGATAAGAAGCTGGTGATAGCATGTCGATCTGGGCAAAGAAGTATGAGAGCTGTTAAAATACTTCAGTCTAATGGATATGAAAATCTAGTAAATCTATCAGGTGGTATACAATCATGGCAAGCGAATGGATACGAAGTCGTGGTAGACGGCATAGTGCCCACATCAAAAACTTGTGGTTCAAAACAAAAGAAAGGAGGAAAAGGATGTTGCGCCCAAAAGGGAAAATCTAAATCTTCTTGCAGTACTAAAAATAAGACTGAGTAACATATAGCGAATGATTGCCTCTAGTATCAATTCTATATATAATAGAAATTAAAAATAAAGAATTTACTAAAACCATACTTGATGATAAATAAATTCTAGGAGGTACCGCATTTATTTATGGCAATAAACCAGAAGCTCCTTTATGGTTTCCAGACCATGTTGAACAAAAGCATGGCAAAAGTAGGCTGAATAAAAAATCAACAATAGCTTCGTCAGGTACAATTTTTTAGAATCAAAATAGTATTGCGAAATTTTAATTAAAAAGAGGAAGTTTCATGATGACACTTCCTCTTTTTAATTAAAGCTATGAGGTTTATTTAAAAAAGAAAACCAGGTCTTTATTCCGCATTCAATCACAAAAAATCCACTTAAGTACTGATATATGTCAACATTAAGAATGATATCTATTACCAGATATTATCACCGATTTAAATAATTTTAGATTAAAATATAAATGCCCTTTCAAAACCTGAATTAAGAAAGTGTATTAAACAACATGGAAAAATCAAAAAATATTTGGGTATCAAAAAAAACTTAGGTTTGCAGATTACATTTTTACAAAACCATTGTAAAAAAATAAAGCGGTTACATTCATATTTGTTTTAGTTTTTAGCTCTTTATGATTTAACTATCATTTCAAAACCCTAAACAATAAAAAATATTTTCTTCGAATAATTGTGGTGCACGGTCAAAAAAAATAACAATGAAAAAGTTTATTAAATTCTTTAATGAGGTTGATATTAATGACATCCCTACAGTAGGAGGTAAGAATGCTTCATTGGGCGAAATGTTTCAAAAGCTAACCCAGAAAGGAATAAACATCCCCGATGGATTTGCTGTAACTTCTTATGCGTATTGGCATTATTTGGAACAGGAAAATTTAAAAGAAAACATATTCAATGAGTTAAAAAAATTAAATAAAAATGATTTTTCAAACCTCAAAAAAATAGGAACTTCTATTAGAAGCTGTTTCACGCAAGTCGGATTACCTGTTACAATAAAAGAAGCTATTAAACTTGGCTATAACGATCTTATAAAAAAATATGGCGCTAACATATCATTGGCCGTAAGAAGCAGTGCTACTGCCGAGGACCTACCAACAGCCAGTTTCGCAGGTCAGCAAGAAAGTTATCTTAATGTGAATGGATTAGATGAACTTATAAACGCATGTGAAAAATGTTATGCTTCCCTATTTACAGATCGTGCCATAAAGTACCGTGAAGATAATAAGTTTGATCATACTAAGGTCGCTCTATCTATTGGTGTTCAATTGATGGTTCGCTCAGACCTTGCGTGTTCTGGTGTAAATTTTACATTAGACCCAGATACGGGTTTTGACAAAGTCATTCTGATTTCAAGTACATGGGGTTTAGGTGAGAATATTGTTCAAGGGAGCATTAATCCTGATGAATATTTTGTCTTTAAGCCAAGTTTAGAAAAAGGTACGCTACAACCCATCATATCACGAAAATTGGGAAGTAAAGAAAAAACAATGATCTATGATTCTTCAGGTACCGGTACTATAAATCTAGATACTGAATTAGAAAAACAGGAACAGTTTGTTTTGACAGATTCTGAAGTGATAAAACTCGCCAAATGGTCACTAGTTATTGAAACACATTATGGTCGGCCAATGGATATTGAATGGGCAAAAGATGGGCATACTAATGAGCTTTTTATTGTTCAAGCAAGACCGGAGACTGTCCAAAATGCAAAAAAAGACAATCTTAAAATTACTACCAGTACCCTACTTGAAAAAGGTGAGGAAATTACAAGAGGAATTGGGCTTGGAAATAAAATAACATCTGGAAAAGCAAGAATTTTGCTTAGCCCAAAGGAATCTGATAAGTTACAACCGGGTGAAATTCTTGTTACAGAAAAGACAGATCCAGACTGGGATCCTATACTTAAAAAAGCGGCAGGTATCATTACTAATCAAGGTGGGCGCACCAGTCATGCAGCCATTGTCGCTCGAGAAGTTGGAGCAGCAGCTATAGTGGGAACTATAAATGCAACACAAGTTATAAAGGATGGACAAGACGTGACGATATCTTGTACAGAAGGAGATACGGGCATCGTATATAAAGGTATATTAAAATGGCAAGAAAAAGAACTTGATTTAAAAAACCTCAAGAAGCCTAAAACACAAACTATGCTTATTCTAGCTGATCCAGATCAGGCTTTTAAGTTGTCGTTTTATCCAGCCATAGGTGTTGGGCTTATGCGATTGGAATTTGTGATAAATAACGTCATTCAAATCCACCCTATGGCCTTAAAACATTATGATAAAATACAAGATCTACAGGTTAAAGAAAAAATTGAAAAACTAACGCATCATTTCCATAATAAAGAAGATTATTTTATTCAGAAACTAGCGGAAAGTGTAGCAAAAATAGCCGCTGCATTTTATCCTAATGATGTTATTGTACGTATGAGCGACTTTAAATCTAATGAATACGCAAACCTTATAGGTGGAAATCAGTTTGAACCCATAGAATCCAATCCT
Organism: uncultured Saprospiraceae bacterium; assembly: GCA_905480605.1. GTDB lineage: Bacteria > Bacteroidota > Bacteroidia > Chitinophagales > Saprospiraceae > RFSX01. The sequence continues at coordinate 8,485 of CAJQRD010000078.1, forward strand.
ATGATTGGTTTTAGAGGGGCTTCACGATACTATCACCCAAAATATCAAGAAGCCTTTGAACTTGAATGTAAGGCTATGAAAATAGTTAGAGAAGACATGGGATTCGACAATGTAAAGATTATGATACCATTTTGTCGCACACTTAAAGAAGCATCAAAAGTCGTGGACCTTCTTGGCAAAAACGGATTGGAAAGAGGAAAACAAGGCCTGCAAGTCTATATGATGACGGAAATACCAAATAATGTAATACTTGCTGAAGAATTTGCTAACTACTTTGATGGCTTTTCTATTGGTTCTAATGATCTTACTCAATTGACTTTAGGTGTGGATCGAGACTCCCAATTATTAAGTGATATATTTGATTGCAATGATCCAGGAGTTAAAAAAATAATTTCTATGGCAATTGCTTCTGCCCACAAAACTAAAACAAAGATAGGTTTGTGCGGTCAAGCACCAAGCGATTTCCCTGAATTTGCTCAATTCCTTGTAGAACAAGGAATAAATAGTATTTCTTTTAATCCGGATGCTCTCATTACTGGTATTGAGAATATTAATAAAGCAGAAGAGAGTAAGAATAGTTCTGAATAATCAGAAGTTAGTAATTGAAAACACCCATTAGATATTCCAGAGGACAAAAGATTGGTAATTATCTATGGCCTGACACGTTAGTAATTTTGGTACATTTAATTATAAAACTTGAATGTACATAAATCGAAAGTGTCCAAAGGATATCTCAAACGAAAATAACTTTAGGCCGTAAAATAATATCATTTTAAAGATTGAATTTCTGCGGATTAAATAAATAATATGAAAAAAAAGACAAAAGATATCTGGGTAACTAAAAGCTCAGGCGAACAAGCTCAATTTTCAAAAGAAAAATTACGTCGCTCATTGATAAAATCCAGTGCGGCCAACAAAGATATTGAGTACATAATATCTGAAATCGAAAAAATATTATATCAAGGAATTTCAACAAAAGCCATCTACAAAAAGGCATTCAAATTATTACGAAAAGCATCTAGACCTACTGCCGCAAAGTACAAACTAAAAAAAGCATTGATGGAATTAGGTCCAACGGGTTTTCCATTTGAAAGATATTTTGCCGAAGTGTTAAAACAAGAGGGCTTTTCTACAGAAACAGGGCAAACTATAAAAGGCCAATGCGTCACACATGAAATTGATGTAATTGCAAAAAAAGACAATAAGGTAATTTTAACAGAATGTAAATTTCATGCTGATACACGTCACAAAAGCGATGTGAAAATTCCACTCTATATTCATTCCCGCTTTTTAGATTTGGAAAACCAAAGGAAGAAAAACAAAAATAAAGTTAAAAAGAAATACCAAGGGTGGATCGTTACCAACACTAGATTCACAGGTCAAGCACTTAAATATGGAGCATGCGTTGGTTTGTATATGTTAGATTGGAACTATCCAGAAAATAGAAGTTTAAAAGAACGAATCGACAAAGCTAGCCTGCATCCTATTACTTGCCTAACTACTTTAACAAAGAATGAAAAAAGAAAATTACTACAAAAAATGGTAGTGCTTTCCAAAGATCTATGCCAAGATGAAAACGCCTTACAATCTATTGGCATTAAAGGAATAAGAAGAAAGAGAATATTAGCTGAAGCAAATGCTTTATGTAAGTTATAAAAATAAGCAATGTAAAATCATCAAGAGTAATGTTGACATCCAGAATATATGTCGTTGACCAGTTCCTAGGCTACATCTATTTTCAAAATAATTAATTTAACCAAATGTTCTAAAACATTTATGCTAAGCTTTACGATCATGATTATCTATTAATCTAGTCAGGAATATATCTGATTGAAAGCTAAAAAACAGCGTATTGGTAATTCATTTACAATTAATTACTCACAAGTTAACCTAAACCCACTTAGGATTTCTTTTTTAACAAATCAAAATTTTACTCGATAGCAAAAATTAATGTTGGTAGCATAATTAGTACCGAGCCTACAATCCGCTCACACCTCTCAGGTAGAAGAACCACAATCATTTTCTTCAGTGACATATATCATAATCTATAATTGCTAAAAGCTCTATTTTTATAAAAATTGCCTTATGGAAAAGATAATAAACTCAAAACATGAAAAATCAACATTCCATGTTTTGATTGAAGAAACATTTCCTCGCCTCCAACAATTGAAAAAAGAGAAAAATAGAATTGCATTCGATAGTTTGATGGAAAAAGTGTTGCCCACTGTAAAGCAATATATTAATCGTCAATTAAAAGCATCTATCAAAAATAAAACTTTACCTGAAGGAAAATATAAGGTTGAAGATTTTACAGACGAACTATATATTGAGGCCTATGAGAACATTCAAGATTTCACAGAGAAAAAACAACTTCGACTTTGGTTATTTTCACATGCTGATATAATACTGGAAGATACCATCATCGAAGAAGAATTTGACAGTCTGTTCTTTAAAAATATAGACGACTTCTCAAAGGAAGAATGGGATGCAATGGAAGAACAGTTCACCAAAGATGGCGATGGTGATCTTATCATGTTGGAAGAGTTAGATGATCTCTCCTATTCCAAACAGGACTATACATTGGCTAATGTTTTTATTGAAGATAATGAGGAAAATTTAATTGAAAACCTAAATGCCGAAATGACAAAAATAGAAATTCAACAACAAGTTGAATCTATCTTATTTTTATTGCCTTTTCATATCCGTACTATTTTTGAACTTTCCGTAAATCTTGAATTCGATTCTGAAGAAGTCGCTGACATTAAAAATATGACTGCTCGAGATGTTGAAGAAATACTAGCTAAGGCAAAGAACATCATACGAAGTAGTTTGTTAAAGCATAAAAGGAGAAAATAAGAACAGCAAGTTTTGTATTTTCTATTATATTTTTTAAATAAATAATATGATATCCGAAAAACACATTCAGGGATTCGATAATATTTTACAGGCTATACAAGAAATTAACAAAGAAGGATTCATAATAGAATTTGTCACCCATAAAAATGGTTTTATCAATCCTGAAAACAACATAACTTACTTACCAAGCAATATCATTGCTGTTGAATTGATCAGGTTGTATGCAGAACTTTCAGACACCGACGGAGACAGCATTTTGTATTTATTAGAAACGGATGATGGTCTAAAAGGCTGGATCAGTGATTCATATTCAATTTATGCTGATACCGTTTTAGCAGAACATATTAATTCAATCAAAAAACACATTAGTCACACGAAAAATGAACTATAAAGATTATTATAAATTACTAGGCGTAAAAAAAGATGCTTCTCAAAAGGAAATCAAAAAAGCATATCGAAAATTAGCAGCCAAATATCACCCTGACAAAAACAAAAACAACAAAGCTGCTGAAGAGAAATTTAAAGAAATAAATGAAGCGAATGAAGTCATTGGCAATGTTGAAAAAAGAAAAAAATATGACAACTTAGGTTCTAACTGGGAAGCTTACCAACAAGGTGGTGGAGATTGGGAAAAATACGCCCAGCAAAATCAACAAAGAGGTAGAAGAAGTGGCGGCCAAAGTTTTACTTTTGAAGGGGACCCATCTGATTATTTTGGAGGTAGCGGTCGTTCTAGTTTCTTCGATGCCTTTTTTGGTGGTGGTGGCGCTGAAGGGTTTTCCAGCCAAGGTGGTGCTCAAAGAAAATTTAGAGGACAAAGTATTGAAGCAGAAATGCCTATCACTTTACTTGAAGCCTATCAAGGTAGCAAAAGAACTTTTGAACTGAGCGGAAAAAAAATGCGCGTTACTATAAAACAAGGATCTTATGATGGTCAGCGTCTTAGAATAAAAGGCAAAGGTCATGCAGGCAGGAATGGTGGCCCCGCAGGAGATTTATTTATAATTTTGAAAATGCAACCTGACAACCGATTCCAACGAATGGGTGACGACTTAATTTACAAAGCAAATATTGATTTGTATACCGCAATTTTGGGTGGTAAAATCGAAGTGCCTACAATGACAGGCTCCGTCAAAATGCCAATTCAGAAAGGAAGTGAAACTGGAAAAACCATGCGCATTAAAGGCAAAGGCATGCCCAAGTATGGAAAGGAAAAAGAACATGGTCATTTACTTATTAAACTAAATGTGACAATGCCTAAAGAATTGACTGACAAAGAAGAAGAATTATTTAAAAAACTGCAAGCACTTAGAAAGTAAAATTGAGTAATTGATTTTAAAAGAATGCTATTGTAATAAAAATAAATGAGCTTATTAGATCATTCACTTAAAAGAATAAATATATACTTATGAAAGGCAATTTCAATAAACTAATTAATGGAGACAAACCTGTACTCATTGATTTCCAAGCTGAGTGGTGTGGCCCTTGTAAAACGTTAGCGCCTATTGTAAAAGAAGTTTACAAAGCTATGGATGATAAAATCCGTATCATCAAAATTGATGTAGATAAAAATCAAGCATTGGCAAAGAAATATCAAGTTCGAGGTGTACCAACTCTTGCCTTATTCAAAAATGGAAAAGTCATTTGGAAGGAGTCCGGGGTTAGAACCAAACAACAAATCATAAATATTATAAATCAAAATTTATAAAAAATGGACATCGTAATTTTTCAAGAAGAGAATATTCTGGAAGAATCATTGAGTAGCTTTCAGGATTTACTTTTTAGCAGCCAAATGAAATATCTTTCAAGTGATCTCCTTAATGAAGGATTATCACCTCTTGAAATTCGAAGGGCTGTAAAAAAAGCAATGACAATTTGCCAAACTTCCAAGATAAAACTCAGACAACATTTCCTACCAGTATATACTCAAGTTAATGGAATACTTATGAATGATTGCAAACTTTCGCAATTGGGATATGGCTTGGTGTTATTAAACGCTGATGTCAATAATCCAAACGCTGCGCAGTGGCAAATTAAAGTTATGAAATACTACTTAGAGAATATTTAATTACTGAGATCGTGAGTACAGGCAGATTGAATCCTTCTTTTTATATTACTTTTATCGCGACTTCTCCCAATTCAAAAGAATAAACTTTATCGATTTGCAGCATATATTTTTACTAAAAATTCATTATCGTTGGGAATAGGTTTTTCTACTTCCATAATTTGAAGAACTTCGGGAGGTACATATTTGGTACATATTATTGCTTTCATTTTTTCCATATCATATCTTTAACAAGATTGATTGCTTTTATTTTTGCTTTGTTATGTAAACAATGATTATTTTAAGGAATAGCATATTCCGTCTATTGTTGTTTATCATTACTATATTTCGAAATGTTTCAAAACACGCATAGCTCTCAGTGTATTCCACCTACTTGGCTTTCCTGCTTTTTCCATCTCAAAATGAACTTGCCCTGGATGTTTTGCTTGCACATTCCAAGTACCAGTTTTGTTTCGCTTTTTTAATAGCACGTGAATAGCAGGTTTCATTCTTTCATCCCAATTTACCTTTGCGTATTGGAAACAATCTAACGCTCTGAGAATATCATATCTCCATCGACCAGGATATGTAAGTTTAAGAAAGTCTTTTTTAATTACTTCACCCGTTCTATCGGAGAGAAATAACTGGTGCATTAAAACAAACTCAATAGCAAATTCCTTTGCTCTCATTACCTCCTTAATCCGATATTTGCATTTACTATATTCATACTCAATTAATCCTTCCAATACTGATATTGTTGTGTGCAAAGAGCTATGAAAAGTTTTATATCTATTAGATCTACAGTTAAATCCACCGTCAGGCATTATTTGCGAGAGTATACAATCGATAACAGATTTTAAATCACTTTCATTAGTTTTGAAATAAGAAGCATAATTTAAAAACATTCCATTAATACATAAGTCAGACAATTGATATTTACCAATTGGCAAAATCCCCCCATCACAAGCTTTTTCATTTTGCAAGATAATCTCAATAGACTTTTTAATACATGTATTTTTTGGATCAACGCATAAATTACGCAAATCAAGTAGTGTGTAATGCGTAGAAGTCCATTTTGGATGATAAAATTTATTACCCCAATTCCCATCGTCTTTTCGATTAGATAAAAATTTGGCACCGAATCCTACTTTCGAAATTCTCTGCTGCAAGTATTGTCGATCACTAGACAGTAAATCTCTATGCACTTGATATTGTATAGAGATGTCTCCTTTAAGTAGCCACTTGATGATTTCGTTATTATTCATAATCTCACCCAATTACAATAAGTAAAAATGAGAGTTTCAAAATTACAATAGGATAATAGATATCAACATTCAAAATGACATTACTCACTTTTAGACCGATATTCGATAAAATATTTGAATCAGTATTGAAGCATGATATGTTTCAAATAAACAAGATCATTTTTCCAACTGATTAATATCATTACATCAAGCTTTAGTTTTTGTTTACTTTGAATAAATGAAAATATGATTTTAGCAATTTTCTTATTGTTGCTTTTATTGTTGCTCACATATATTCTATGGATGCCCATTGAATTGTGTATCGATACTATTTCAAATCAATATTACATACACTTTAAAGGATTAGCAAGAGCAAGTATTGAATCACACAAGGAAGAGATATTAATAATAAAATTAAAGATATCTTTTTTAAGTTTTCGATTCTATCCATTAAGAAATAATAAAGAGATTAAAAAGACGCATAAAGTGGAAAAACATAAAAATAAAAATCGCAGATCTAGCTTTAATACAAGCACCGCTTTGCGCGTTTTAAAAACTTTTAAAGTAAATAGATTTTTAATAAATATTGATACTGGTGACTGCATAAATAATGCAAAGTTATATCCCCTTTTTGCTTTTCTAAACTGTTTAATAGGCGGTTTTAATATCAATTATAATGGAACAAATCAATTTGTCCTCTATCTCAAAAATCGACCATTCTCTATTATAAAATCAATTGTTAACATTTAATAAATAAAATTATGGATTTACATTTTGAAGAATTATTAGGAAAAATTACAGATTTTATTAAATCTGAAGCAAAGACAGAAACCATCGTTGGCGAACAGTTTGTGTTGGGTGAATTTAAGTGTGTACCAGTTATAAAAGTAGGTATGGGATTTGGCTCTGGAGGAGGAGAAAGTATGCAGCAAAAAGGAATTAAAGGAGAAGGCATGGGAGCAGGAGCAGGCATAGGCATTGAACCTATTGGATTTCTAGTTACTAAAGATGATAATATATCATTCTTAGCGACAGGGAAAACCAGTGGTTTAGACGCTATTTTTGAAAGAGTACCTGCCTTGATAGAAAAATTTGCCAATAACAGAAACAAAGAAACTGGAACGCTATAGATAAATGAGAAAGCCCATAGAAATTACTTTATGGGCTTTCACTTCTAATTGGATATAATATAGCTAAGATGAATTGCTAATCTATATTTTCCTAATACCTTTTCTTTTCCAGTTCAATATTTATTAGATTCTGCTAATAACAAGTACTTTTATATCTTCCTCGTTCATTCCAATTTCGATCAATCAATGACGTCCTGTTAGTAACACATGTTCTATTTTTAGAACTAACCTTGTGGCAGCATCGCTGTTAGCTATCTAATCCTATAAATTATCTTCCCACCAGCACAAAAAACAGTAAGCTGAATTATAGCTTTCTTCTCCATTTTTGACCTATCCCGTTTTCGTAAAGAACATTGTACCTAAAAATTCAACATACTCTTACAAATTGGTTCTTTCTCTTGTTGTAAATTTAATGATCAACATCATAATTAATCAGTCGAAGACATGATCTTGGTCATCATCTTAATATAAGTATATCAATATATTTGAGCAAGATATAATTGATTTGAACTTAGTACCTAGAAAACATCTATGGCAGGTAGATGGCTTGTGTAGAAATGTTAACAGTCTTGTGGGAACAACTAGGTTACTTAAATGTAATTTTAGTAATTTCAATTAAGATTGATTTCTAAAAAATAATTTAATTTTTAAAATGAGTAGAGCTGTTTATGTTTCCACAACTGAGCCCAACAGTGGTAAGTCAATTGTTTCTTTAGGACTTATGCAATTGTTATTACAGAAAGTTGCCAAGGTAGGATATTTCAGACCTATCATAGATGATTTCAAACCCGGTCAGATTGATAATCACATCAATACCTTATGTACTTTCTTTAAAATAGATTTAAAATTTGAAGATGCATACGCTTTTACCAGAAGTGAAATTATACGTAAAAAAAATGAGGGTAAGGAAAGAGAAATTATCAATACCATAATTAAAAAATATAAGGCAATTGAAGAAAAATTTGATTTTGTTCTTGTAGAAGGAACAAGTTTTTCTGGAGACGTGAATATTATCGAATTTGACATTAACATACTTATTGCAAAGAATCTAGGAATACCTGCAATCATTTTAGCTTCCGGTGTTGGAAAATCAATAGAAGACCTGGTTGGAATATTGAAAATAGCATACGATTCATTCAAGGAAAAAGGAGTAGAAGTATTATCTATTGTCGCCAACAAAGTAGCTGCTCAAGATCGCCAAATAATTCTATCCAATTTAAAACAAAACTTACCTGCCGATTTAGTCTTCAATGCCATTCCAATAAACCCATTCTTAGCAAATCCTTCTATCAAAGAAATTGCCGAGGAATTAAATGCCAAAATTCTTTTTGGAGATAATAATCTTAACAACCAAGCTGCATATTTTAATGTTGGGGCCATGCAATTGCGGAACTACCTTGGTCATTTAAAAGAAGGCAGTGTGGTTATTACTCCAGGAGATAGGGCTGATATTATTCTATGTGCCCTTCAAGCACATATCTCAGCAAACTACCCCACTATATCTGGAATTGTATTAACTGGTGGCCTTATCCCAGAGCAACCAATTCTAAAACTCATCAAAGGACTGTCTGATATTGTTCCAATTATTTCAGTCAATGGTGATACCTTCAGTATTACAAATAGTATCGGAGCCGTTAAGTCAAAAATATATGCAGAAAACACAAAAAAAATAAAGACATCAATTAAGGACTTTGGAAATTTCACAGATTTAGATTTATTGGCAGATCGGTTGATTAATTTTGAACCTCAAGGAATTACACCAAGAATGTTTCAATACAATTTACTTAAAAAAGCACAGTCAATAAAAAAACATATTGTTCTCCCCGAAGGATTAGATGAACGCATATTACTGGCTACTAAGCAATTAATAGATACGAATGCAGTAGAAATAACATTATTAGGCGACAGTAACCAAATTGAAAATAAAATTTCAAAACTTGATATTTCAATTGACTTAAGAAAAATAAATATTATAGATCCAATAAAATCTCCCAAGTTTGATGACTATGTCACTACCCTCTTTGAGTTAAGAAAACATAAAAATGTAAATTTAACAATGGCTAAAGACCTGATGCGGGATGTTTCTTATTTTGGGACTATGATGGTTTATATGGGAGACGCTGACGGAATGGTATCAGGTGCTATCCATACCACACAACATACGATACGACCTGCATTGCAATTTATCAAAACAAAACCTGGAATTTCTATTGTCTCTTCCGTTTTTTTCATGTGCCTTGAAGACCGAGTTTCTATATATGGAGACTGCGCCATAAATCCGAATCCCACAGCTGAGCAGCTTGCAGAAATAGCCATCTCATCATCAGCTACAAGTTCAGCGTTCGGTATTCAACCTCATATAGCCATGCTATCATATTCATCAGGTATATCAGGAAAGGGTGAAGATGTTGAACGCGTTAGAAAAGCCACTAAGATTATAACAGATAAACGTCCTGACTTACAAGTTGTGGGTCCTATACAATATGATGCAGCAGTGGATATAAAGGTGAGGAAAATAAAAATGCCAGAATCTGAAGTTGTTGGAAAAGCCAGTGTTTTCATTTTTCCTGATCTCAATACTGGGAATAATACTTATAAAGCTGTACAACGGGAAACAAATGCCTTGGCGATTGGACCAATAATTCAAGGTCTGAAAAAGCCAGTAAATGATCTCAGTCGCGGTTGTACTGTAGAGGATATAATTAACACAGTTATTGTTACTGCAATTCAAGCTCAGGAATTATAATAATGAAAAAAGATATCAAAATATTAATCATCAATAGTGGAAGTTCTTCGATAAAATACCAAGTTATCAGTATGCCTAATGAACAGGTGATTTGTAAGGGATTCGTTGAACGTATTGGAGAGGAAAATTCAAATTTAATTTACACGTCTGATCAGTTTACTTTAGAGAAATCAGAAAGGGTTCAGAATCATCAAGTTGGCTTACAAAAAATAGTAGCAGAACTATTAGATTCTAAAAGTGGTATTTTAAAAGATCCTGATGAAATCGAAGTAATCGGTCACAGGGTCGTTCATGGCGGCAATAGCTTTTCGAGGACAACTCTAATTACGGATGAAGTAAAACAAAAAATAAAAGAATATGCCACTTTAGCTCCTTTGCACAACCCACATAACTTAGCAGGAATCTTGGTAGCTGAAGAATTATTTCAATCAGCAAAGCAAGTAGCAGTTTTTGATACTGCCTTTCACCAAACTATCCCTGAAAAGGCTAAAAAGTATGCTATTCCAAATGAATTTTATGATAAACATGGGATTCAGGTTTATGGCTTTCATGGTACAAGTCACAAGTATGTTTCAGAACAAGCCATTGATTACCTGCAGCTAAAAGAATCTAAAATCATTTCAATTCACTTAGGCAATGGTTGCAGCATAACAGCAATTGAAAATGGAAAGAGTGTAGATCACAGTTTGGGATTTGCGCCATCTAACGGACTAATAATGGGTTCCAGAAGTGGTGACATTGATCATTCTATTATTTTTTATTTAGCAGAAAAATTAGGATATAGTCTAGATGATACAAATGATCTACTTATTAAAAAAAGTGGCATGTTAGGACTTACAGGACATTCTGATTTAAGAAATATACAAGAAGAAGCTGACAAAGGAAATAAGGATTGCATTCTTGCATTACAAATGAATGCATACCGCATTCAAAAATACATAGGTGCCTACATTTCAATTATGAACGGTGTAGATGCAATTGTATTGACAGGAGGGATTGGAGAAAACTCAAGTGTACTCAGAACACTGGTACTTGATCATTTGGATTTCTTTGGTATTCAAATTGATGAAGAAAAAAACAAAATGAAAACGGACACAATTCAAGAAATAAACAAAAGTTTATCAAAAGTAAAACTACTTGTTATTCCTACCAATGAAGAGTTAGAAATTGCAAGACAAGTATTTAAATTATTTAAGGAAGTGAAATAGTATCTCGACGATAATACATTATGCTAAGATTGATTAAATATAACTCAAAACATATAGTAATAGGTGTTTTAATATTTATTGTTGTATTTTCCATTTATATGTATCGTAAAGCTTAAGTAAATACAAGTATAAAAACCGAAGTAAAATAATAAACAAAACTTTTCTTTATGTCCTTAGAGCATTTTAATATTACTGGATTAACTCACAATGAAGTACTATCAGCTAGAGAAAAGTATGGGCAAAACCTATTGGAAGGTAAAATAGAAAATGCCTTATTAGATCTACTTAAGGATTTGTTCAAAGAACCAATGGTTGTTATATTATTTATAGCATCCATCATTTATTTCATTGGAGGAAATATGGCAGATGGATTATTTCTTATTGCTGCCATTATACTAATATCTGCTATATCCATTTATCAAGATGCTAAAAGTAGAAATGCCATAGAAAAACTAAAGACTTATAGCCAAGCAAAATGTAAGGTAATTCGAGAAAGCAAGGTTGAAAATATAAAGAGCAGTGAAGTTGTTGTAGGAGATAGCTTAATCATGGAAGAAGGATCTACCATCGTTGCTGATGGAATTATTGTCCATTCAAATGACTTTTCTGTCAATGAGTCCATTCTGACTGGGGAGTCCTTCTCAGTACAAAAAGATAAAAGTACTAAAGATAACACAACCTATAATGGAACAACTGTAGTTAGCGGATTAGCAATTGCCACGGTAACTGCCGTAGGCAATAATACACAATTAGGAAAAATTGGTAAAAGCCTCGAAGACATACAACAAGAAAAAACACCTCTAGAAATACAAATTAACAACTTTGTGAAAAAGATGGCTATTGCAGGCATCATCGTTTTTCTTATTGTGTGGGCTATCAATTATTATAATTCTTCTGATGTTCTAGATAGTTTATTGAAAGCACTGACACTGGCAATGAGTATTTTACCAGAGGAAATCCCAGTAGCATTTACCACATTTATGGCGCTTGGTTCCTGGAGGCTGATGAAATTAGGTGTTATCGTAAAACAAATAAAAACGGTTGAAACACTAGGTAGTGCAACTATCATCTGCACTGATAAAACAGGAACCATTACAGAGAATAGAATGAGCTTAGCGCGTTTATTCGTGTTATCAAACAATAAGATATCAAATGCACAAGGAGAGTTAAATCTGAATGAAAAAGAGCTGATAAGAAATGCAATGTGGGCTAGTGAACCTATCCCATTTGATCCTATGGAGATTGCCCTCCACCTTTCATACAAGAATACTTCAACAACAGACGAAAGGCCAGAATATGAAATGGTTCACGAATATCCCTTGGGAGGGAAACCTCCTATGATGACACACATATTCGAGGATAAAGCAGGCCATAAAATAATAGCTGCGAAAGGAGCTCCTGAGGCGTTAATTGCCGTATCAAATTTATCGGATAAAGAAAAACAACAGATTCATGATGCTATAAGTAGTATAACAATTGAGGGATTTCGGGTTTTAGCAGTAGGGAGAGCAGTTTTTGAGGGATCTGATTATCCAAAAAAACAACAGGATTTCAAATTTAAGTTAAGTGGCATTGTGGGGTTTTATGATCCGCCTAAAAAAAACATCCAAAAAGTTTTAACAGATTTATACAATGCTGGAATTAAAGTCAAAATCATAACCGGAGACAATGCAGCTACAACAGCGGCTATAGCAAAGGAGATAAAATTCAAAGGATATGAAAAAAGCATTTCTGGAGATGAACTGATGACATTACAGAATAATGAATTGCAAAAAACAGTGAATGAAACTTACGTTTTTACACGCATGTTTCCTGAAGCAAAACTTAAAATCATCAACGCTCTTAAATCAAACAATGAAATTGTTGCTATGATAGGTGATGGAGTTAATGATAGCCCAGCTTTAAAAGCGGCACACATCGGAGTGGCTATGGGAAAAAAAGGTACTGAAATAGCCAAGCAGGCGGCTTCATTAGTTTTATTAGAGGACGACCTATCTAGCATGGTCGATGCTATTGCTATGGGCAGAAGGATTTATGCGAATCTAAAAAAAGCAATTCAATACATTATATCAATTCATATTCCCATCATATTAACTGTCTTTATTCCCTTGGCTTTAGGTTGGAAATATCCAAATATATTCTCACCTGTACATGTAATATTTTTAGAATTAATAATGGGTCCCACATGCTCTATTATTTATGAAAATGAACCTATGGAAAAAAATACCATGGTTCAAAAACCTAGGCCATTTACAGCCACTTTTTTTAAATATAATGAGCTGTTCACAAGCATAATTCAAGGTCTATTGATAACCACTGGCGTTCTAATCTCTTATATATATGCTGTCAACAATGGATATAATGAACCGCTTACTAGGACGATGGTATTTACCACTCTAATTGCGGCGAATGTAATGCTAACCTTAGTGAACCGTTCATTTTATTATTCAATTCTCACCACTATAAAGTATAAAAATAATCTTGTGTTATTAATCATAAGCACGACTATAGCTCTTATGGCCATTCTACTTTACGTAAGTCCCTTAACCACATTCTTTAAATTCGAATCATTGAATTTTAATCAGTTATCCATATGCATCGGTTTCGGATTTATATCAGTGATTTGGTATGAAGGTGTAAAGTGGATTAATCGTATCAAGAAAACCTAATGAAGTATCTTTGATTTTAAAGTGATGAATTTATTTTCATAACGCATTGTTCATCTGTTAAGAGATTACTTATATATAATATTGGCATTATTTTATAAAAATAAGACAAGAGTTATTACTTTGCTTTTATAAACCAACACTACACTTAATTCTAAGTTAATTAAATAATGGAAGACATCTTAATTATACGATCCGAAAACTTTCAACTCACTCAATTTGAATTTCTAATGAGAATGCTCGTTGCTGTGGGAATAGGACTGGTCATTGGACTGGAGCGCGAGTATTCTCATTCAAACCAAAAGGAAATCTTTGCTGGGCTTCGGACACTTTCTATTATTGCAGTTATGGGCTTTACATTTGCATTACTTAATATTTTAATTCATCCGTGGCTCTTCACAATTGGTTTAATTAGTGTAGTTGTAATGGTAGCCCTGTCGTACTGGATTTCAGCCAGCAAAGGAGAAATTGGCAGCACGTCAGAATTTGCAACTATATTTACATATCTACTAGGAGGACTGACTCTGCTTGGTTACATTGAAGTTAGTCTATCCCTTACCGTAATTCTTGTGGTTTTATTATCTCTAAAAATAAAGTTTCAAAACATTGTCGGTCAAATTAATCAAGAAGAACTCTATGCGTTTATTAGTTTTGTTGTTATTTCTTTATTGATTCTACCTTTTTTGCCGGATCAGAATTTTGGCCCCTATGATGTTATCAATCCAAGAGAAGTAGGATGGATTATTGTCCTCACATCGGGTATTGGGTTTATTGGCTATATTTTAATGAAATTTTTAGGCGCCAACAAAGGCATCCTACTGACAGGCATTTTTGGAGGTTTGGTTTCCAGTACAGTAGTAACTTTAACATTTTCAAAAAAAAGTAATGAGACACCAGAGCTCTCAGCAAATTATGCTGTGGCGATATTTGCAGCGGCTACAATGATGGTCCTGAGAGTTGTGATTTGGGTTTATATTTTTAATAGGCAAATGCTTAGTGATCTCGTACTTCCTTTTGCAATAATTTTTAGCACTGCCTTGGGTGTCACATTGTTCTTCATTAAGAAACAAAAAGGTGAAAAACGATTCAATGATAAATTACCATTGGGTGAACCCCTTAACATAAAAAGTGCTATTGTATTCGGCCTTTTGTATACAGGGGTATTGATTCTTGTCAGCTATGCGAGCAGTGAATACGGAGATAAAGGAATTTATCTTTCCAGTGCAATTAGTGCATTAACGGATATTGACGCCATTGCTATATCAGTATCAAAATTAGGGGGAGATACTATTAATTTCTTAACCGCCCAGAATGCTATAATTTTAGCTACCCTAGCCAATACAATCGTAAAAATTGGCATTGCTGTTTTCTCAGGAAGCAAGGATATGAAAAAGTATGTGCTTGTAGGATATGGTGTTATATTTATTGCGGGGATAGTGGGTTTCCTTATTCTGAATGTTTAAGTCAAATGCTTAAAGAGCAATAAACCTTAACCTATCTTCTCAACCAATAATATGCATATCTAGAAATGAATATATTTGCTTAAGCGATTTAGAAAAAATACACTAATTTTATGCATTAAGAATTAACTAAAAAGTATTTATAATAATTAATACTAAAACAGCAACTACCACCTAATGACCCAAGTAAAAATATTTATCTATATAAAAATTACTTTTGCTTCATTCAATAAAAATCTTTCTCAATTTTAATTCAATAAATCCGTTATTTCAACAATTCCTTTACAGACTAATTAAATAAACCTCAATGCTTCCTAATATAAATCCAACCGAAACTGTAGCTTGGAAAAAGCTGACTACTCATTTTGAAGAAATGAAAACCATTCAAATGAAAACGCTTTTCAAGGATGACCCTGCAAGGTTTAAAAAAATGTCCATTCAACTCAATGAGTTGTTATTCGATTATTCAAAAAATATTATAACAGATAAAACCAAAAAGCTGCTGATAGATTTGGCGGAGGAGTGCCAATTAAAGAAGGCCATAGAAAAGATGTTTAAAGGAGAGGTAATAAATGGGACTGAGCATCGTGCCGTTTTACATACCGCATTAAGAAATTATTCGGAACAGCAAGTTTCAGTTGATAAGGTAGACGTAATGCCGGAAATAAAAAAAGTACAGCATCAGATGAAAGCCTTCTGCGAAAAAGTACACAGTGGTGAATGGAAAGGTTTTACAGGTAAAAAAATAAAACACATTGTCAATATCGGTATTGGCGGCAGTGACCTTGGTCCAGTGATGGTAACTGAAGCACTTCGCCCTTATTGGGTGGAAGGCATTCAGGCTCATTTTGTATCTAATGTGGATGGAACTCAGATAGCAGAAACGCTAAAGAATATTGACCCAGAAGAAACACTTTTTCTCATTGCCTCTAAAACTTTCACTACACAGGAAACCATGACCAATGCACATACTGCCCGAGAATGGTTTTTAAAGTCAGCAAAAGATGAAAATAAAATTGCACTGCATTTTGTTGCATTATCAACAAATGAAAAGGCCGCATTAAAGTTTGGAATTGCAACAGAGAATGTGTTTAGATTTTGGGATTGGGTAGGTGGCCGATATAGTTTGTGGAGTGCTGTAGGTTTATCTATTGCGCTAACTATCGGTTATGATAATTTTGAACAACTTTTAAAAGGAGCGCACGAAAGTGACTTGCATTTTAGAAATACTTCATTCGACAATAATATTCCTGTTTTAATGGCGCTAATTGGATTATGGTACACCAATTTCTTTGGGACAGAGTCTGAGTGTATACTTCCTTATGATCAATATTTGCATAGATTCGCTGCCTATTTTCAACAAGGAAATATGGAGAGCAATGGCAAATTTATAGACCGGAGTGGCAAAGTGGTTTCTTATAAAACAGGCCCAGTCGTTTGGGGGGAACCAGGGACAAATGGTCAACATGCCTTTTACCAACTTATCCACCAAGGCACTCATTTAATTCCATGTGATTTTATAGCACCAGCAATTAGTCATAATCCAGAAGGAGAACACCATACTATATTAATTTCTAATTTTTTAGCCCAAACAGAAGCTTTGATGAATGGAAAAACCAAAGAAGAAGTCGCTAACGAATTACAAGGTATGGAAATATCGGAAATGGAAAAAATAATTCCTTTTAAAGTTTTCAAAGGAAACCGTCCAACCAATTCTATACTGCTGAAGAAAGTAACTCCATTTTCTTTAGGCTCCTTGATTGCTTTATATGAGCATAAAATATTTGTACAAGGCATTATCTGGAATATTTTCAGCTTCGACCAATGGGGAGTAGAGCTTGGAAAAAAACTAGCAAAAACCATTTATTCAGAATTAAAGATTGAAAGTGATATTTCCAATCATGATTCTTCAACTATTGGCTTAATCAATTCTTTTAAGAAAATGGCAGCAGGTGATTAAATTATCGAATAGCTTAAATCAAAAGAATGAAAGACTATAAAGTATTATCCATAGATATTGGCGGAACTCGCATTAAGGCAACAGTTTTAAATGCAGAGGGAGAAGAAACAGAAGATTACAAAATGTTGGATACCCCTAAACCAGCAAGTCCTGAAAATGTATTGGTTGTGCTTAAAGAAATCGTAGCAGGGTTTAAGGATTTTGATTATATCTCTGTTGGCTTTCCTGGCTATATCAAAAACGGAACTGTGAAAACTGCTCCAAATTTAGGAACCGAAATATGGCAAAACAATAATTTTGAAAAAAAAAATATGTGATGTCTTTGGCAAACCAGCCCAAGTTGTAAATGATGCAGATTTGCAAGGATTAGGAGTCGTAAGTGGTAAAGATTTTGAAATATTGGTGACACTTGGCACTGGGTTCGGTACTGCTTTTTTGAAAAATGGAATTTTATTTCCACACATTGAACTGGCGCATCATCCTGTTGTCAAAAATAAAGACTACGATCAATATATTGGAGACAAAGAACTTAAATCAATTGGCGTAGAAAAATGGAATAAGCGGATGAAAGAAGTAATCCAAATCTTAAAAACTGTATTCAATTATGACCGTTTGTATATTGGTGGTGGTAATGCCCGTTTCCTTGAGTTTAAACTAGATGATAACATAAAAATTGTAACCAATGAAGATGGTATCAAAGGAGGAGCTAAACTTTGGGAGAATCGAAATAGCTAATTAAATGTAAACATAATTTCATGAATTTTTCTTTTTTGATATTGGGGGGTATTCTGTTTTCCAATGGATAGGGAAACGAATCCCCAAGAAAGTGCTTGAGAATTAGAGCATATTACCTATTATAATACTACTTTTGGCAAAAATTAAGGAAAGTGAGCGATAATAAGGCAGATTACCAACCAGAACCATATTGGTCAGATGTAGCAAAAAGGATCTCTGAAAGGGAAAAGAGCAATATTATTGCAGGTGATGATGAGCCTTTTTACAGATATAAAAGGAAAAAATTTCTAAATCTACTAGATACATTAGATTTTTCAGATAAACTCGTATTAGAAGTGGGTAGTGGCCCAGGTGGAAATTTAGGTTACATCAAAAAGAAAGGTCTTGCCAAGGAAATTGTTGGTGCCGACATTTCAAACGATATGATAGAATTGGCTACTAAAAATACAGGCCTTAAAATATTTAAAACAAATGGAGAAGTATTGCCATTTCCTGACGATCACTTCGATATCGTTTTTACATCTACTGTCCTTCAGCACAATACCAATCACACCACATTAAAAAAATTGATTGCAGAACTTGCTAGGGTTTCTAAAGATAAGGTTGTTCTTTTTGAAAGAATTGAAAATGACTTAAGAGGTGATGAATTGAATCAAGGAAGACCAATCAGTTTTTATGCAAAACTACTCAGTAAAAGTAAATTCAAATTACACAAATCCAAATCAATAAATATTTTAATCAGTTATTACGTTTGTGGATTTGCTAGAAAAGTATTCAGTTCTAAAACTAGAAAAGAAGGAGAACCTCTTAGTAAGGTGTCATTGCTAATACAAAATATAACATTGCCATTTACATCTAAACTTGACTATCTTTTTAACGTCAATAAGGATTTGGTAAAATTGGAATTCATAAAGAAATAGTTTTCTTTATATAAAAGTTTAGAATCTATATTTGGTTTCGCTAATTAAACTGAAAAATATTTTTGGAACAATTGATTCAATTGTTGTCTATCTACCCTATGGTCTCCATCATATTCTTCAATCGTAACATTCAAATCATTTATCTTTATTACATCTTTCAATGCATTGATACGATCTTTTGTTAAAAATTGATCTTGTCTTCCAAATGTGTAAATTAGATCTCTACCTTGCAATTCCGTTTTAGATTCTTTCAAATCTATATCTTCCGGAAACCAGCATGAATAACCCAAAACATGATCACAAGCAACTACTTTGCCATTTAACCATCTGAACAAAGTTGTGCCACCTTGTGAAAAACCAAAAACAATTTTCTTACACTCATCACTTAATTGTCCTTCATATTTGGAATACAAATTTGATAAATACCCGTTAAAGTCATCAATCTCATCGAGCCTATCTCTACTGGTCATCCAACTTGCAACGACATCACCACCAAAACCATTAGCATAAAAACGATTCATGGCTTCCGGAGCAACAACGAAATGTTCATCAGCATCAAAGTCCTTAAACTTATACAGCATTTGCTCAGATAACATTTTCGATCCATGCAATGCAAACCAAAAATATTTTGTTTCACTTGTCAGATTTCCCCAAGTTGAATACCGAGCAGTTTTAAGTGTTTTTATATAGTTTACGTTTATCATTTCTCAACTTTGTTTACCGAAGTTTTTTACACGAAGGTAAATGACCTAATTATTTAATGTCAATAATAATTAATTAGCTATTCTCTGTGTAACTCTGTGCTTTCTCAGTGAACTCTGTGGTAAAACAAAAAAACCAAATCCAATAATTCATAACCCTTAATTTTTATTCACAAAAGTTTCCTGAAGAAAACTCAGGTGAACATTAATACTTAATCCACTTCAGCCTTAAACTCACTCTTCCCCCCAGACTTACTCATCAACCTCGTTTCTTTAATTACGATGTCATGAGAAAAAGCTTTACACATATCATATATCGTCAAAGCCGCAATACTGGCTCCTGTAAGAGCTTCCATTTCCACACCAGTTTTACCTTCCACTTTTACTTGGCAATCAATTACAATTTCATCTTTGTCATTGATATGAATTTTCACATCACATTTGCTAATCATCAAAGGATGACACAAAGGAATAAGGTTGCTTGTTTGCTTCACGGCCATGACGCCAGCTAAAATTGCTGTTTGAAATACAGGTCCCTTTTTAGTATGAATTTCGTCACCTTTAAAGTGAGATAAGATTTCTTCATTTACGATAACAATCGACCGTGCCTGAGCAGTTCTACTGGTAACCGCCTTCTCAGAAACATCTACCATACTTGGATTGTTAGATGCATTAAGATGTGTGAATTCTCCCATTATATTTATTTTTCTAATTCATAATTATGAATTAAATTATCCTCCAATAGTTGCCATACTCTCTCCTACTGGGCCAAATCCCGTTCGATTGCGCTCAGCTTCAAATCCATCTAATGCTCTATGACTGATTGCATTTTGAATAGCTTCCAACAACTGTTGATCTGTAGCCCCGGCTCTAATAATATCTTTCACGTTAAACACACCGCTATCATACAAACATGTTTTCAAAACGCCCGTTGGTGTTATTCTTATGCGATTACAAGACCCACAAAACGATCTTGTATATGCAGGAATAATTCCAAACGTACCTTTATATCCTTCAACCTGATAATTCAACGAAGTCGATGACTTTGCATCTTTAAGTTTATTAATATTAGGATATGCAGAAGATATGTGCTCCAGGATTTTCATGTAATTCCATTCCAATTCTGGAGTATAATCTCCTCCTCCATTAAATGGCATTTCCTCTATGAATCTCACAGATACAGGTGTGTCACGTCCTAATGCAACCATAGGAATCAGATCATCAATGTTTTGTCCTTTCATTACAACAGCATTGAGTTTTAAATCAACACCTTTTTTTAGCATGGCTTCATAGCAAGACCAAACTGTATTAAACAAATCTCTTCTGGTTATATCGTTAAAACGTTTAGGATCTATGCTGTCAATACTTAAATTAAATGAAGTAATTCCCAGCTTGATCAATTCATCAAGATGACCTTCAGTTAGCGTACCGTTAGTCGTGATTGCAATCTTAGATAGTCTATCATTCGACGCCAGTTCTGTAAAGAAAGACATGATACCTTTTCGCAAAAATGGCTCTCCTCCTGTTATTCTTACTTTGTTCACGCCATTAGCCGAAAGCACATCAACCAATCTCAATGTTTCTTCGTAGGTCAAAAGTTCTTTTCGCTTTACAAAGTCAATGCCTTCTTCTGGCATACAATAAAAACACCTTAGGTTACACTTGTCTGTAACAGCAATGCGCACGTAGTCTATATGTCTTCCATGGTTATCTACCAGCATCTGTATTTTTATAAGTGATCATGTATCGTACCTTTTCTAAATTTTAAAGAACCTCCTTCACGCTTTCTCAAAACAGCCACAATTTCTGCTGCTATTGACAATGCTATTTCTTCTGGTGATTCTGCACCTATATCTAATCCAACAGGGCTGAAAAAGTAATTCAATTTATCAATATTATCTTGACCAATATCATTCTCCATTTTGAGCAGCCTCTTTCTAGGTCCTAACATTCCAATGTAAGATAAGTTTTGTTTCAAAATATATGGCAACAATTCTTTGTCATGATTGTAATCGTGAGACATCAGCACAACAGCCGTGTATTCATCAATCGGAACGTTTTGATAATCCTCATATTCATAAACAGATTTGGAGTTGGCAAATATTGATTTCGACATTTTTTTCTTCCGTCCAACAACATGAATCTCCCACCCCATTTCTACTGCAATTCCAACGAAAGAAATAACGTCGTAATTGTCACCGATGATTACCAATTTTGTTTCTGGTCTGACATATTCAACGAGTACTTGCAATTCGTTTGAATCTTTATCAGTCAACTTTAACAATTGTGGTCGACGCTTTAATCTTGTTTCCTTAACGGCATCTATAAATTGAGTTCCTGAAATTCCACAAAACATAAGATTCTTCAAATCCAATCCTGTTAAAAGCGTTTTTCCCAGAATCGAATGATCACTTTTAGCTTCAATCACTTTCAACAAAATAGCTGGTTTACCTGATTCTACAGCCTGCCTCAATTGCTCAATCTGGTTATTGGGGTTATTGGGGTCTATCGGTGTAAACAATACCTCAATTCTTCCATTGCATCCCAGGCCAATTCCAATCTCATTTTTTTCATCATCCAAGGTATCGTAAACGACTTTCGATGAGATATTTTTATAAATAGCTTGCTGTGACCTTCTAAGTGCATCTCCCTCCAAGCATCCCCCACTTATTCCACCAACCCAATTTCCAGTAGAACCGACCAACATACGAGCTCCAATTCGACGATAAGAAGATTGTTCGACTTTAACTACAGATGCCAAGGCCAGCTTCTCTTCTGAGTGATCTGTATTGTCAAAACTTGATATTATGTGGCGAATTTCCTTCACTTAGCAATTACATTATATTGAGTCTTGCAAAATAGGTATTTTTAGCAATTCATAGCTTAATTATTCATGAAGTGATCTAAAAACGTAATGTCAGTAGAATACATTGTCCTACTTGTTTTCATTTTCTTTGTCATTGCTATTTTCTATTCAGCATCTGGCTTCGGTGGTGGTTCTAGCTACCTGGCAACACTAGCACTCTTCCCTATCGAGTTTACAAGTCTCAGGCTCATTGCTTTGCTTTGCAACATAGCTGTTGTCTCTGGCTCTTCCTACTTATTTTATAAAAGTGGATTGTTAAAAATTAAGCGGCTGATTCCTTTAATTGGGCTCAGTATTCCTATGGCATTTTTGGGTGGCAGCCTTAAGATTGAAAGCCAGACCTTCTTTATTATTCTGGGACTCACCTTGCTTGTCGCAAGTATT
Source organism: uncultured Saprospiraceae bacterium (assembly GCA_905480605.1). Classification (GTDB taxonomy): domain Bacteria; phylum Bacteroidota; class Bacteroidia; order Chitinophagales; family Saprospiraceae; genus RFSX01. The sequence goes on from CAJQRD010000078.1 coordinate 31,405, forward strand.
TCTATGTTATTTTCGTCTAAAGTTGGTAGTCGTAAATTGCCCACCTATTCAAATGCTATAATAGGCGGTGGCATTGGGTTTTTATCAGGAATGGTCGGAATAGGCGGCGGTATATTTTTATCGCCCATTCTTCATATTTCACAATGGAGCAAACCAAAGGTCATTGCAGCCACAACAGCATTGTTTATTCTCGTAAACTCAACAGCTGGATTAATTGGTCAAGTATTGAGCAATGACATATCAATCGAAAGTTCATTAATTTTCTTCTTACTTGTTGCTGTTTTCCTAGGTGGCCAAATAGGGAGTCGGCTTACTATTCAAAAATTAAACCCTCTAATTGTCAAGAAAATAACAGCCATTTTGATTTTATCAGTATCAATTCGAATACTGTATCAATATTTATTCTAAATTTAATTTCTGATATTTTAAAAATGAAAGTAAAATGTTTTGGCATAGCAAAGGATATCACAAACACGGATGTCATCAATATTGAAGAAGAAAATATTCCTCAATCTGTCGAAGATTTAAAAACTTGGATCAACAATAAGTTTCCAGAATTTAAAAACATCAAGTCTTGTATGATTGCTGTCAACCAAGAATATGCAGAAGATGAACAAATACTAAACCTGGGAGATGAGATTGCTATTATTCCTCCTGTAAGTGGCGGGTGATTTATTAATATACTATTTCATTTATATCAAGGCCGAGAATTAACCCAATAACTGCCATTCTCTAAATGCTCTTTTTTCCATATAGGCACACGATCTTTCAATTGATCTATGGCGTATTCACATGCTAAGAAAGCATTTTTTCTATGTATTGTTGACACTGCAATTACCACAGCAATATCCTTGATTCCAACATGACCTTCTCGATGATAAATACATACTTTAGCCGTTCCAAATTTCTCTTGGCATTCATTGGCAATTTTTGTCATTTCTTTGACAGCCATAGCTTGATAGGTTTCAAAGTCCAAATGGGTAACATCTTCTCCTTTATTATGATTTCTAACTGTTCCCACAAATAAGGCTATACCTCCGCATGACTCATCTACAACATTTTGATAGCATTCGTCTACGGATAATGTTTGAGATTTAATTTGAATTAAAGTACTTGTATTCTTTTGGATTGTGACAGAATTAAGACCACCTTTCAAACTAAAAACTGACAAGTCCCCTTTCTCAGAAATGATTTTTTCAACCAAGACACTTGAACGTCTTCCTGACATACAATAAAACACAGCGGGTTTATTATTATCTTTCCAATCTCTAATATTGAAAGATGAAAAAGGTATGCGTTTTACACTATCAAATATATCTTGATGCTCATCATCTTCAAGTATAGATATCACATTATATACATCTCTATTCTTCTGTATTTCCTCATATGAAATCTCAGGCACATTTAAACAATGAACAGAATCATAAGATGTACTACTGTAAACTAAGTCCATATCTTGTTTCCAGTTCTTCTTAAGCTTCAACTTGAATTGATCGTTGGTAAGTGCATTATAGGTCAAAAGGCTTCCACGCAATGGTTGACCGATTCCCAGCACATACTTAATAGCTTCATTGGCTTGCAAAAGACCAATCATTCCTGCTATTGTGTTGAGTACTCCCACATCTGAACATGAAGGTACATCAAGGTCTGGTTCAGGAAAAGCATCACGTAATTGTATACTGTCTTTGCTCTTATTTTCAAACAATGAAACATATCCATCAAACTTATAGATCGCTCCATAAACCATTGGAATACCGTTCAAATGACAATAATCATTGACTAAGTATTTAGTCATCATATCATCTGTGCATTCTATAACTGTGGTACCAGTCATTATTATTGAATCAATATTGCTCTTTGTCAACATTTCTTCAACAACAAGAACTTCTATCTCAGAATTCAGTTTTTGAATGTGATTGGCAAGGGCTTGCGATTTGGTTTGAGTTTCCCCTTCTGAATAAAAAACTTGGCGGTGTAAATTTGAGAGATCAGGTATGTCTGCATCCACTAAGGTTATCTTTCCAAAACCAGCACCAGCTAGATACGGAGCTACTATTGAGCCCAAACCACCACAACCTATAATAATTACATGACTTTTATTTAACTTGGTTTGACCTTGAACTCCAATCTCCTTTAACTTAGTTTGTTTGTTATACCTATCGATAATTATTATTTTTTCAAATGTAATATATCTAAAACAAAAACATCACAAATTAAGAATTTAGCTATTTAATTCTTATCTGGAAAGTACTTTTGCATTAGGTTATTCCATCGTGTAACATTTTGCCTTAACTTTGATAAATCAGCATCAACCTGTAGATTATAGTAATTATTATACCCATACGAAATAGCTTCCTCTAAGAAATTAAATCCAGATTCTACATTTCCTAGTAACGTTTCCATACAAGCCAGATTATATGTATAGCTTTTATGTTTTTTATAGTTTTTTGTCAAAAATTCCAAACATTTTTTAGCTGAAAAATAATCTTTCACTTTAAAAAAGTAATGTAAAACCCCTTCCTTGTAATATAAACTTGCCGAATCTAAAGCAAAAGCTTTTTCAAAATATAGCTTAGAGCTAACTAAGTCATCAACCATTAAGTAATTTATACCTAAATCTACATATGTATTAATAATTGTTGAATCTATATCCTCGAGTTTATGAAGCGTTTCAATAGATTTTGGCATTTGGTTTAGTGCTCTATATGAGGCAGCCAAATTTGCCCATAAAAAACCAAAAGTCGAATCTATAGCAATCCCTTTTAATAATACATCTCTTCCAAGACTTGGTCTTCCAGAATTATTGTACAAAAAGCCAAGAAGAATATAAAGTTGTATGTCGTGTTTATTTGCAATTAACTGGGAAGTCCATATTTCTTCAGCCCTTTTAAGATCGATACTATCATGATATTTTAAGTATTTACTAAAATATAATCTTGCATAAGCTTTTTGAATTGCAATAGTATCAGTCAATCCAGATGCATTATCTAGAACAGACTTCGCACTTTCAAAATCGCCATAATTATCATGTAAGATAAGAGATGCCATAATAGTTGGAGAATTCCAATCCTTCACCTCATTATGAGCTTTTTTATAATATACTTCTAGAGAATCTTTAAGTTTTAAGTTATATCCAAAAGAAATAGACATTAAGTGGTAAACATGCGGATTATGGGGTTCCCAAGTTAGAGATTCACGGCAAAGCCTAATTATCTCTTTGCCATATTTTTCATTAAAATTATAATATCCTACTTTTATATACAGTAACCGCGCTTCGAAAAACAATTTTCTGGCTATAAGTGACCTATACATATAATGATTTTCTCCCAAAATCTCAGCTGCTCGTTCTAATTGAATTGGATATTCTGAATACTTCTTATAAGCTTTTTTTCTAGACAATGGTTTGCCCTCATCATTCAGCATACTAAATAATGCTTGTTGTGCATCGTCTTGTAGAGCCGCTGCATAATTTCGTTTCATGCTCGAATGCAATTTTTCTAACTGTGGTTCTTTTGATAAAGCAACATATAAATCATCTGCGCATTTATCTGTTGGACTAAAAAAACGTTTCTGAGCAATCGCATTCTTAAATTCCATATACTTTTCTACAATTGTTGTGTCAGCATTCGCCAAAGCTTCTTCTTCGATTCCTCTCGACTCTACTGAGGCAAACATTTTCAAACCACCTTTTCTACTATCAAGTATTACTTGAAGGTGTTCGGGAATAACTTCAGCAAGGCGCTCAGTATTTTTTCCAATAGTAAGGGGGATTTGACTTTGTGGCTCTACTTCAGGTGTCACAATGTCTTCTAAGTATCTTGTCAACTCTTTGAGATCAATGACTTTATCGTTATTGGTATCTGCCATTCCATAGAGACCATCTATTAAATGATAACTAAACGCTCCTCTTCCGCCTCCCCATTGTTCACCTTCAATGCTGTATTCATCTGGCTGGCATGATAGTATTTTAACTTCGTTTGAATATTGTCTTGCTAAGTTACTTCCTGTTATCTGAGCACCATTAACTGAATTACCAGACAGTTTCCCTGAGCGGCAAGCATCCGCTATCATAACAACTTTTGCATTATTTTGTATAGAAATCGTTGAAATCACCTCCTGAAGCATTGACAACGGGAAGGCACCACCTGCCATATATACTTTAGCTGGTGCATCTCAACAAAGTAAAAATCCAGATTGAGTTAAACTTTTCTTTTCGACATCACCATGACCAGAAAAATATATAAAGACCTTATCATTTTCTCCTACTACTTCCCATAACCAATCTAAAGCTCCTGCAAATTGCGCTTGTGATGCATCTGAATTTAGCAAAACTTTTAAATGATCATTGTCCAGACTCCCTCCTGCCTCTGATTTTAAGTAATTGGCAAAAGCTATAGCATCCTTATCTGCGAAACGTAAATCTGGAATGTCTTCATCTTGGTAGTCAGAAATGCCAACAACAAGACCGTAAGTTTCTCCTATAGTACTATCTTTTTCCTTAATGGGTGTTAATCCTTTCTGTTGACCTGAAACAGTTAATGCCAAAAGAAATAGTCCAAGTATACTATAGTATTTAGCCATTTTTTTGAGGTTTTATGAATTCCATAATCTATTATCAATGCATAATTACTTATAAATAAATACAATGATTAATACCACTAAATTAGCAATATGTTACCTTATTTCAAAAAACAACATTCATACCAAGGCAAAAACAATTAAGCTTCCTATAATTTTAAAAGCAATCGCAAATCTACCAAGCAATAATCTAAGCTTAATTGCTGATCATTAGATGCTTAATAGGTGTTAGAACAGGTGAAGTTTTACTTTATAACTTAACAACTTCTAAAGCGCGGTTATCAAGCAATAAATAATATAAGCCCGAGTTTAATTCTTCAATAGAGATTTGATTGTTTAATGCATCTATTATCCCTGATTTGACAACCTTGCCATTATAATCGACAAATTGAAAAGACGTTGATTTTATCCTTTCCATATTTATAGATATGACATCATCACTCGGGTTTGGATAAACTATATAGACATTTAAATTACTTATCTCGTTTTCAACTGAAGTCGTACATCCTATCAAACCATTCATATCATACTGCGATAAAAAGTTCCAAACCTCATTCGTGGCATTTATATCCATGTTGCCCCAAGCTCCTGGCCAATCGTGATCTCCCCCATTAACTTTAAAATGAATAACAGATGTGCAATTACTACCTTGGTCATAAACAAACTGTTCCACTGTACTTCCATCTAAACTATTGCTATCATTTACATTATAAAGATCCGCTTCTTCATCACAATTATTATGACTTGACCAATAACTTATAACTTCATCAATAGACTTTGACCAAAATGCACCATTATATGGCACTGTGCCATCAGCATCTCCATGAACTTGTAAAACTGGAACAATACGTTGCGGGTTACAAGCATCATAAGTCTGAGGTGTCATTGACCCCGTAACAGATGCAACAGCCGTTATTCGATCACTCATTTGACAAGCCAATAAAAAACTCATATATCCACCGTTAGACATTCCAGTACTATATACGCGTGATTCATCAATGTTGTATTCTGAAACTAAATCATCTAAAAGAACATCCACAAACCCAACATCATCAACATTACTTCCTAGGGTAAATCCACCAACATTCCAATGCGTACTTCCATTAAAAAGAAGTCCCTGAGGATAAACTGCAATAAAATTTTCTGATTCTGCTAAATTATTAAACCTGGAATATATCATTAATAAATTAGCGTTGCTTGTAAATCCATGAAAGCAAAACAATAAAGGAAGTGGTTCATTACCGTCATAATCAGATGGTGTATAAACAATATATTCACGATCATTGCCATCATGAATTAGCGTTTTGTTTTCAACTTGTGCATTTATAGAACAATATGCCAATACGCAAATAAATAAAAAGTAGAGTTTCGAATGTTTCATAAAATTCCTTTTTTTTAATTTCTCCAACAACACTGGGGCATCATATGACTATTAGTTTCCATGAAATAAGGATATGCATTTCCAGAACCTTCTTGCTCAAAATAAAACTTGGTTCGTTCTTTAGGTTCATTTCCAATCTCATTCATAGTGGCAGAGTCATACAATCTACCATTTATCATTGTATAAATTACATTTTCAGATTCACGGATATTAGACAATGGATCGCCATCTATTACAATTAGATCGGCCAACTTACCTACTTCAATACTTCCCAATTGATGATCCATTCCTAAATACTCTGCACCATTAATTGTTGCACATTTTAAGGCTTGATGATTTGACATACCACCTTGTTGCAACATCCATAACTCCCAATGCGCACCTAGTCCTTGTAATTGTCCGTGTGCTCCAAGATTTATATTAACACCTGCAGTGTGCAATTTGTTTAGAGATTTTGAAGTTAAGATGTGGCCATTCTCATACTCTTCTTCTGGCAACATAACTCTATGCCTCGAACGACTATCAACAATTCCCCTTGGTGTAAAAGATAAGAGTCTTTCTTTTTCCCAAACGTTTGTATGTTGATACCAATAATACTCACCGCTCACACTTCCATAATTTACAACCAACGTTGGTGTATTGTGCGTTTTAGTAGACTTCCAGAAATTGACAACATCGTTATACAAAGGTACCACAGGAATATTATGTTCAACGCCTGTATGTCCGTCTTGTATCATACTCATATTGTGGAAGAAAAATGAACCGCCTTCAGGCACAACTATGATATCTAATTCTCTTGCCGCTTGCATTATTTGTTGTCGTTGTTCTCTCCTTGGTTGATTGTAACTCTTCACAGAAAAAGCGCCAAATGCTTTCGTTCTTCTCAACGCTGATCGAGCATCCTCCAAGTTATTAACAACAGCTTTAAAGTCACCTTCCGCACCGTAAAGAATTGTTCCTGTACTGAACAATCGAGGGCCAACCATTTCTCCTGCTTTTATCATTTCTGACTGTGCAAAAACCATTTCCGTATTTGCAGATGGATCATGTGATGTTGTCACACCGTAAGCCAAATTAGCATAATATTCCCATTGCTTTTGAGGTGATAATCCATATCTAAAATTACCACTGTGTGCATGTACATCCATTATACCAGGCATTATAGTCTTGCCTTCACAATCTATCACCTTAGCTTTATTTGGCACTGCTACATCCTCCCCTACTTGCATTATAATATTATTTTCAACTATTACCGTACCGTTATTAAATACCAAGTCCCCATTCATAGTGATAACTTTTGCATTCGTAAAAGCAATAGCTCCTCCTGGTTTATCTGTTTCAACAGGCACAGTAATTTTAACACCCAAACTATCCATTGGCGGAATACTATCAACTGAACCTTCTAAGAACTTAAATCTCTCTGTTAGTTTATCTGAGTAATATTCATTGCCTAAGGTCCAGTGTAATTCGTCGCTATCTTTAGACCAGTGAATATTTATACCTGCATCTTTTGCTACTTGAGCTACTGGAACAGCTTTGGTTTTACTTGTAATTCCTATTTTCTTTCCTGTCTTTGGAAATGGTGCGATATACACCTTGTACAATTCAGACCATGCTACCCATTTATTGTCAGGGCTGATTATATATCTCTGTGTATGCTTCCCATCAAAGTGTTCTTTTTTATCCTTCCCATTCAAATCAACACTTTCGTATGACTTTGTAAGGCTTCCAAATAAATAACCACCCTTTTGATAGTATACTCTAAGTCCATCTTTTGAAAACACTGGATATTCTCCTTGTGAACTAATAAGTATTTTCTTCCCAGTTTTGATGTTATGTGTATAAATTCCTGGTTCTTGACAGTGCACATATCCTTGATGGCTGTTACCTCCATCTTTACGGTAAACAATCAAATTACCATCTTGACTCATTTGAGGTGTTCTGTAAATACCTGGCTCACTTATAATATCCGATATTGTTTTTGAATTCAAATTAACCTGTTTGACAGTTCCCATTGTTTCATCATTCCAAGACACATAAGTCAATGTTTGTCCATCGTTTGAAAACGAAGGCTCAAATTCAAAGTCCTTAGATGCTGTTACTCTTTTGGCTTTACCATTCGATAATTTAGCTTCCCATAAATATCCTAAGGCATTAAAGACTAATGAATTCCCAACTGGAGAAGTCACTGCATTTCTAATTACTTTAGCCTCAAAATTATCTACATGCGCATGATTTTTGACACGTAAAGTTTCAGCCATTTTCGTTTTCACATTTACAGAAAAGGGTATCTCTGTAGCCTTACCTGATTGAGAATCAACTTTCCATATTTTTCCCAATCCATAGATCACAATGTGTTTATCTCCAGGCATCCAATCAAAACCTGGATGCACTCCAAATATTGCCCATGCTTCTTGCTGGTCCTTACTCAAATTATCAAACAAAGTAAATGTCTGTCCTGTCTCTATATCGTAAACACACAAGACCGTTTTCGTTCTTATTCTTTTTATAAATGCCAATTTCTTACCATCATTTGAAACTTCAGGTCTGAATGCTCCACCTGGTCCTGAAAGAATTGTTTTTATTTCTCCCTTTTCAAAATCATACCTCTTAATTGTATAAATCTGGCTGTTTGGATCTTTATTATATTGAAAAAATCCACCAGGGTAATCATCTTCACTATAGTATAAATATTTCCCATCCGAAGAAGTACTTGGTTCATTTACATCTTGTTGGTCATTCTTTTTCTTTGTCAATTGAATTCCAGCTCCCCCTGTTTTGTGGTACATCCACATTTCACCTGCTCCCAATGATCTTCCTGATGTAAAGTGCTTGCGCGCCACAATGTAATTGCCATCGGCTGTCCATACTCCATTGTTTAAAAGCCTGAATTCTTCCTTGGTAATTTGAATTGCATTTTCTCCATTAGAATCCATAACCCAGCAGTTATCTGCTCCTCCGGCATCACTGGTAAATAATACTTTCTGTCCATTTGGACTAAACCTGGGCTGTACCTCCCAAGGAATACCGGACCTCAATACGGTTGCCTTGCCCCCTGTAATTGGCATGCTATAAATATCACCCAACATATCAAAAACTATTGTCTTACCATCTGGGCTTACATCAAGGTTCATCCAAGTTCCTTCATCAGTAGTAAAATCAATCTCGTTCCACGTTCCTTCCCCACCTGGATTGGCGACATCCCATTTTTTATCTTTGTCTTTGTCTTGCGCAAAACTGTTGAAGCCTAGCAATAATAAGGCTGTTATATAGATTATAGATTTCATGATTCAGTATTTGATGGTGAATATACGAATATCGTTTTATGTAGGAAACATCGTGAATATGATCTTTACTTTTTCTCTCAAAAAGGTCACGAAGAGAATACACGGAGTTTCACAGAGGGGTTTCTCTTCTCTACTTTTATTTGAAATCTAAAATGCTTTTTCGGGAAGTATTAAACTGACCATTTTACCACAGAGATTTCTGAGAATACACAGAGAAATACAAATTTGTTATAACAAACAATCATTAGGCTATTCAAGCATTGTTAACATTATTGACATTGTTAACATTGTTTTACTAAAAATAAGTATATTCAACTTTAGATTTAAAAATATATGAAAGGGAATTACCTAAATGGATATTGGAAACAAAATATTAGATACTTGATAATGTTGTTGAGTATTTGGTTTATTGTTTCATATGGTTGTGGTATTTTATTTGCCGACAATTTAAATGCTTTTAAAATTGGCGGTTTTCCATTGGGGTTCTGGTTTGCCCAGCAAGGATCAATATATGTCTTTGTGATATTAATCTTTGTATATGTCCATCTTATGAATAAACTTGACCGATTTTATGATGTCGATGAAATATAAAACCAACTGAGAGTCATTGCCTAAAATCAATAAAAAATTAAAATGAGCGTTCAAACATGGACATTTATTATAGTCGGTATTACATTTGCAATTTACATTAGTATTGCAATTTGGGCGCGTGCTGGATCAACTAAGGAGTTTTATGTAGCTGGCAGCAGTGTTTCTCCATTGGCTAACGGAATGGCAACAGCAGCGGACTGGATGTCTGCAGCATCATATCTTTCAATGGCTGGCCTTATTTCTTTTATGGGATATAGCGGTTCTCAATACTTAATGGGTTGGACCGGTGGCTATGTGTTACTTGCTTTATTACTTGCACCCTATCTAAGGAAATTTGGGAAATTTACAGTACCTGACTTTATCGGAGAAAGATATTATTCCAAGCAAGCAAGATTGGTTGCTTTGATATGTGCCATTTTTGTATCATTCACCTATGTTGTAGGACAAATGAAAGGAGTTGGCGTTGCATTTGCTCGTTTTTTAGAAGTACCTTATACTACTGGGATTTTTATTGGAATTGCAATCGTTTTCTTCTATGCTGTATTAGGAGGCATGAAGGGAATTACCTATACTCAAGTGGCTCAATATTGTGTTTTGATATTTGCCTTTACTGTTCCTGCTGTTTTCATTTCCCTTCAAATGGTAAACAATCCTATTCCACAACTAGGAATGGGTGGCACCGTATCCGATGGAACTTATTTACTGGACAAATTAAACATGCTGAGTACCGATTTGGGATTCGACGAATATACCTCTATGGGGATGGATGATCGAATAAATGTATTTTTTATAACCGCAGCATTGATGTTTGGAACTGCAGGGCTCCCACATGTCATTGTACGTTTCTTCACCGTTCCAAGAGTTAGAGATGCGCGAAAATCTGCTGGATACGCATTGCTGTTTATCGCAATTTTATACACAACAGCACCAGCTGTTGCTGTATTTGCAAGAACCAACCTTCTTCAAACAGTTAGTAATCAACCCTATGTCGAAATGCCAACATGGTTTAACAAATGGGAAGAATCTAAATTGATAACATTTGAGGACAAAAATAAAGATGGCCTAATCCAATATGTTGCAGATAAGACACAAAATGAATTGGTCATAGACAGAGATATAATGGTTTTGGCTAATCCGGAAATAGCCAATCTTCCATCTTGGGTAATTGCCCTGGTTGTAGCTGGTGGATTGGCAGCGGCACTATCAACAGCTGCTGGATTGTTACTTGTTATTGCAACTTCCATTTCACACGATTTATTAAAGAAGTATTTACGTCCAAATATTTCTGACAAGGGGGAATTATTAGCAGCTAGGATTTCAATTGCAGCAGCTGTTATCCTAGCAGGTTTAGCAGGATTAAACCCACCAGGTTTTGTAGCACAAGTTGTAGCGTTGGCATTTGGACTCGCTGCATCTTCCTTTTTTCCAGCTATTATATTAGGCATTTTTGACAAACGAATGAACAAAGAAGGTGCTGTCGCAGGAATGATAATAGGAATTCTATTTACAACTGCATATATTTGGTATTTCAAACCACAACTAGGAGGACCAGGTACACCAGATGGTTACTGGTTTGGTATTAAACCAGAAGGGATTGGAACTTTAGGTATGTTTATCAATATGATTATAGCTTTGGTTGTCAGCAGAATGACCCCAGCTCCTCCTCAAGAAGTTCAGGATTTAGTGGAGGATATTAGAATTCCTAGAGGGGCCAGTGAAGTCAAATCGGTTCATTGATAGCCCTATAAAAAACCAATCTAATTCATACAAAACATACCAATTAACTCACTTTTCAAATTGATGTTTATCATACAAATCAAATTTAAATATTGAAATATTTGGGTATACTATTAAGATCAATTAAACATATAGAAATGATAAAAGAAGTTAAAGGAGATATCTTAAAATAGGAGCACAGGCCATTGCTCATGGTGTTGCACCTAAAAATCACTTAGATAGAGAGCTGGCGTTAAGTCTAAGAGAAAACTATCCTGCTATGGCTAAAGATTTCAGACATTATTGAAGATTAGAAAATCCAAATCCAGGAGAAGTATGGATCTGAGAAACAGTCAATAATGCTAGAATTTTTAAACTAATGACATAAGAACCTGCTCCAACATTAAATGGTCATCCAGGCAATGCCAGTATACATAATGTTATTTACTATTATAAAAATATTGTCAAGAAAGAAAAAATTAAAAGTCCCGCAATTCCGAAACTAGCTACTGGTTATGGAAAGTTACAGTGGGAAGAAGTATTTCCACTTATCCAAGAAAAATTGAAAGACCTGGATATTCCAATTTATATATATTCCACCTTTGAAAAAGACTTGAAGCCTGAAGAGAACTAATTTTGAAAACTCTTCATTCCAAAATTTCAAAATTATTGTCATATAGTTTCTTATCAAGCAATTTTAGGTTGGGATCTAAAATGACTTTACTTGGTTTAAAACACAAAGTGAATTGCACTTGGCTTTCGTTCAAGCGCAATTCTTTTCTTTCTATATGACTTAATACTTCAATACCATCATCATCTTCAAAATAAAAGGCTACTTCAAAATATTCACTTCCTTTCTGAATAGCTATATTACCACTTGAATCTACCTTACTCTTTTCTAAAGACAACTTGATATCAACCAAGAAAGAATGCCCTTGTTCTCGGATATTAACTGAATCAATCTTATTGTCATAAAACACAACGTCTTTGAATAAATCATCAATCAAATAGTTTAAACTATCAGGCAAAGCAGTTTCTAGGTAACTGATCAAATCTAATGAAGTTGCATAACGTCCTTCCACTTCTAAAACATTAACAACACTCCAGTCATCATAAAATGATTTTATAGCTTGGTTCATCTTATCCTCACCCAACACCGTTTGCAAGGCATACAAATTTACAGCACCTTTATCATAATATACATGGTCTTGGTCATCAACATGTGAGAGTGGCTTCTCATTCTCTTTTGCCCAACTTCTCTTTTGAAAATAGCGCTTCATCTCATCCTTGATAAACTGTTGTGTTATTTTTATACCATATTCTTTTTGCAAAACCATCAGTGCTGAATATTGAGAAAGGGATTCCAAAACAAAATCATGACCCTCAACATTAGCAGTCAACAATTTTAATCCCCACCATTGATGTGCTATTTCATGAGCAGTTATAAAAAAGGCGATATCTATATCAACACTATCTTTGATATCCATTACAAAACCAAGAGACTCCGAGAAAGGAATTGTGCCTGGATAAGATTGGGCAAATTGTTTATACCTAGGAATTTCCATTATTCTTGCATGATCATAGTAATATTCACCAAAAGCATCAGTATAATAACTAAATGATGCCTTCATTCCTTTCATCATTCTTTCAATATTAGTATCATGTCCCTCGTGATAATATACTTCCAATGCTACTGGCCGCTGTGAATTCGACACCCATTGACTTTTAAGTACTTTATAATCAGCAGAAACAACATCATAGAAGTTGATCATGGGCGCTTGCATCTTGTAGTGAAAATATTTTCTATTATTGGAATTCCACGAATCAACTAACCTCCCAGGAGCTACAGCAATTTGATTAGCTGAAGTACTGATAGTAGCTTCAAACTTAATAAAATCAGCGTCATCACCATTGGTTGAGATGCATAGTTCATTGCTATTATTAATATCATTAAATCTAATTATTTCTTCAAGACCATATTTTATTCTATCTCCATTGTCTTCTAATTCAATATTGTCATTATATCCAATTGTTGGAAATTGATCATTGTTTATAAATGTACCATTGTAGAGCATGTTGTTATTATCATCTTGAACAAATCCCTTTGAAGTATATGTTTGACTAAAACTCAGAATTAAAGAATCATTTGGCAAAAGCATTTTATTCAAATGATAAATAAATATTTTATAATCCTTATGGAAATAATCCAAAGTTGCTTCTCGGTCAAAATAAACATAATTCAATTCAATTCTAGAATTTGGGTAAGCCTGAACAATTATTTTATTAATTCCAATTGTATCTTTATTTACCAATTTATAAATCCCTTTTGCGCTATAACATCTGCTCTGAGGACACAAATCAAGTTCAAGGGTCACATCAACTATTTTTGGTTGAGGTAACTCTTCTTTCTCTTTAAATAATTTTTCATATTCGGATCTCATTTCACTCTCAGTTGAAGGAAATGAAAAATCATTTATAACATTGGTATTGTAAAAAATAAAACCTCCAAAACCAGCAAATAGCGCGGAAGTAAATATAACCATTCGCTTTAATGAAATAGTAAGTCTAAATGGTATTAATTTAATTCGCTTCATTAGAGTCAACTCTTCACCTCTCAATGTAAGTGTTAAACTTAGTATAAGTAAAAGAAATGAAAATGCCATCCAGTAGATAACAAAACAAACGAAGGGTAAGATAGAGTGACCATACCCGTTCAAATCAGAATACATACCTAAACTACCTGCTGCGAACAAATATAAAACATGACCATAACCAAGCATCTCTAATGCAATTCTTGCTAAAAAAAAGATTATAAAAACTACATAACCCAACATCTTATTATTGACCACAACATGTATAAACATTGACAAAACTGAGTACATAATTAGAAATGGCAGATTTTGAACAACAAGAGACATGAAGTATACTTTGATATTAAAATCGAAAAATATATTCAAAGTTTGAAAAATCATACCAACTAGAATCATTGCAGCCATCAACAATAAATAAACAAAAATCAAAGCACCAAATTTTCCTACAATTCTAACAAACTCTGATATTTGAAATGCATCTGTTATCTTATTTACTTTCACATCTCTTTCCTTCCAAATAATCTCACCTGAATAGAAAACTAAAATCATCATAAAAAACACTAACGTTAGTTCATTCAACTGTTCTACAACTAGATATGTTAATGGATAATTATCTATACCAAATTTGGTTTCTAAGTCTATTGAATTTATTAAAACAGTTACTATCCCAGATACTACTAGAGTTACAAATAGTGGTTCTTTAAAAATTGTAAAAAATTGAAATTTACAAACATGCCAAATCTGTATTACATTAGATCCAAGACTATTAGAAATAGTAATTTTAGGCAATGTGATTTGTTCTTTAACTTCGAAATTAAAATCTTTTCTTTTCGCTTTATTTGAATTGTATTTAACTGCATTACCTTCTAAATGCGCATTGAAGTTAAATCGTTTGTATCCAATTGTAAATGAAATAATTCCTATTACAACCCAAAATACTCTGTTATACAGAATATATGTTGTATAAATCAATTGACTTGCATTGCGTTCATTGATAGTCCAATCCTGAATGATAATTTTAATAGTTTGGAAATTAAATGGATCTATTATTTGGGACCACAAAATCTGATTCCCAAAACCTCTGGACAATACCAAACTCAATAAATAAAGCATCAAAAATAAAACACCCTGTGTATAAACAACAACCAATTTCCTAGATAGTGCGCCAGACATAAAAAAAACAATACCGCTAAAAAACATGGTAGGAATAATTATAAATAAATAAGGAAGTAAATATGTTCTCAAATTGAAAGGCAACATATTTCCAGCATCACGCCAAGGCAAAAATTCACTTAACAGAACACCAAGAAACAAGCCTGATGTAACTAACAATAAAACACAAAAGGAACCTAAAAATCTCCCTATCAAATAATCACTTTTACTAATAGGAGTCACGAATATTAGAGAATGCATATTATACTGATAATCCTTCAACACAGACATACCCATTATCAAAGAACACAACATCATTAAAAATGAAGAAAACACAGACATCGAAACAGCTACAACATAAGGTGCGTTTTCCTTAATTGGAACCAACCTTCCTTCATAAATAAAATCAATGGCAAATAATGATACAAATGTCACAGCAATAAAAAACAACCAAGTAACAGGTGACTTAAATCTATGGCTTATTTCAAACCTAAATATTTCGTACATAAATGAGTGGATTTAATAGTTTAGATTTTAATAGTTGTTACTTTGATATATTTGATTGAAATAAACATCACTTAATTCTGGCTTAACAAGTTTAAATCCATCTGATATTTTTTCATCACTATATACTTGAATTATATGTTCCCCACGCAATAACTTTTCCGCCAATACAGAATAATTATTTCGGCATTCAACTAATTCAGCTTTTGAAACAGTTTTACTGTAAATTCTATTTTCTAAATTATCAATGGCCGTATTGGGATCACCTTGTAACAATACTTTACCTTTATTTACAATAGCCATATTACTGCAAAGTTCTTTGACGTCTTCAACAATATGGGTTGACAAAATAACTATTGTGCCCTCTCCTATTTCACATAAAAGGTTATGAAAACGGTTCCTTTCTGAAGGATCCAAACCAGCTGTAGGTTCGTCGACTATAATTAATCTTGGATCGGCTAATAGTGCTTGGGCAATTCCAAATCTTTGTTTCATGCCCCCTGAAAAACTATGTAATTTCTCATCTCTAACATTGTACAAGTTGGTACGTATCAACAAGGATTCCACAACAGACTTGCGCTCTCTTTTATTAGTAATTCCTTTCAACACAGCAAAATGATTTAACAAAACTTTTGCCTTTATCTTAGGATATAATCCAAAAGATTGTGGTAGATAACCTAGTACTTTTCTAACATCGTCTTTTTGTTTAATCACATCAATTTCCCCTAAAGTAATGCTGCCTTCATCAGGCTCTTGTAAAGTAGCTATTGTACGCATTAAACTAGATTTTCCAGCACCATTTGGGCCTAGCAATCCAAATATTCCAGGTGGTATCTTAAGTGTAAAATCATCTAGCGCCTTAACACCATTGCTATAAGTCTTGGAAAGCCCTTCTATTTCTAAATTAAAATTCATATGTATTTGATTCTTAGTGTAATTTACTATGCCTAAGTAATTGGGAAAAAGAAAAGTGATAAACGCAGAATACTAGCATCCACAATTGTATAAAAGGATGACAAAGACAGTTTATCACAGAAATTGATATGTTTATAATACAATGCCTAGTGTTTAACAAGTAAGCTTGATCTATACTCAATACTTTATTATCATTGTATTATGATTTCAGAATTAAGCAAATTTCAGAGTAAAATATACAACATCATGCTCTTGGGCATGCTGATATTAATTAGCATATTTCTAATTGCGGCTGACATAGAAGTTCCTTCCGCTCTGTTTTTCTTTACTGCACTTGCTTTTTCGATATATTTATTTTGGAAATGGGCTAAAACAAAACGTCAAAAAACTACTTCCTATAAATCCAATAGAAAAAAAGAAGTAATCGTACTATCAATAACAATAAGTATAATAAGTGTAATTGCAATTGTAGAAACTTATCCTAATTCTGTAGAATCAACTTTGTTCTTGACGCAAATTCTAGCACTCAATTTTTTAGTTTTAAGCAGTGAACAATATAGCAACAGCAAATTATTCACAAAGATTAAAAGTAGAAAGTTATATATCATATTATCAATTCTACTTTGTTCTATAATTGCTTTTCTTTTTGTAATAATGGTTTATGAATCTGAGGACTTAATAAATCTTCTCGCTCTTGTTTTTTTTATTGCTATAATAATATTTGGAATCAAATGGTTGGTCTCACAGATAAAGCTAATATTAAATTTAAAAAATGAGAAAGCCAAAACAGAATTAAAGCATTTGCAAAACCAAGTGAATCCTCATTTTTTCTTTAATGTTTTGAATAATCTATATGGAACTGTTGGCAAGGATCCGCAACAAGCACAAGAAATTATTTTAAAACTTTCAGATATGATGCGATATAGCATTTATAATGGCCAAAAAGAAAGAGCCACTCTGAAAGAAGAAATAGAGCATTTAAAAAATTACATTGCGCTTAATAAGATGAGATATCATAAAACTATTGATATTGATTTTGATATAAACATTTCTGATACCAATGTGAAAATCGTTCCGCTTTTGTATCTTATGCTTTTAGAAAATGCATTTAAGCATGGTGCAGAAAAATTAAGGAAAGATGCGTTTATAAAAATAAGAATAGAAAATGATCAAAATGCTATTAAATTTACTGTAATTAACAACTATGATACAGCAAGTACTTCAATTCAAAAAGGAATTGGTTTAAAAAATTTAAAAAGAAGATTAGAGTTGGCATATCCAGAAAAACATGATTTAACACTAATGGATAAAAACGGAACATACGAAGCATATTTAAACTTAGATATTCTATGATCGAATATATGATTGTAGATGACGAGAGCATTGCCCATGATATAATTAAGGGTTATTGTGACATGTTGCCTAATATGAAACTTCAGACAAATTGCTACGATGCAATAGAAGCCTTACAATACCTGAATTTAAATAAAGTGGATTTAATTTTTTTAGATTTAAATATGCCAAAACTGCAAGGCTTTGATTTCTTAAAAACACTTTCAAATCCACCAAAAACAATTATCACAACAGCTTACAGTGAATTTGCACTTGAAGGTTACGAACTAAACGTTGTTGACTATCTGCTAAAACCTTTCAGTTTTGAACGTTTTTTGAAAGCCGTTCAAAAAGCCAATATTATTGAAAGCAAAAAACAAATTACTCCTTCACATTCAACTAAAATTTCTACATCGAATAAAATATTTATCAGTTCTAATAAAAAACAGTTTCAAGTAGATATGAGTGATATATTATTTATTGAGGCATCTGGAAATTATTGCAAAGTAATTACCAAGAAAATCACTTTAACTACCCGAGACAAAATATCTAGTCTTCTTGAAAAATTACCTACCAATGATTTCATTCAAGTACACAAATCATTTGTTGTTGCAAGCCAACATATAAACAGTATTGAAGGAAATCAAATCAAAATTCAAGAACATACAATTCCAATTGGCAAAATTTACAAAAGGAATTTGAATAAATTACTAGGTTAAGGCTAATGTCACTTCAATAGGGTTAAGAGTTCGTTTATAATTCTTCTTAAAAAAATATTTCTATTCCAGCAATTATGTTGCTATATTGAGTTTGAAAATTGAAAACAATGACAACTGAAATACATTCACTAGAATCATATAAAGAAGAATATAGAAAGAGCGTAACCGATCCTGAAGCCTTTTGGAAAAAAGAAGCTGAAACATTCACTTGGTTTAAACCATTTGAAACAGTATGCGACTGGAATTTTGATGAACCTAACATCAAGTGGTTTGGTGGTGGGAAAACAAATATTACTTACAACTGTTTGGATCGACACATTGAAACGAGAGGAGATCAAACAGCTATATTGTGGGAGCCAAATAATCCTGATGATGAAGTAAAGAAATATACCTATAAGGAATTACTGGACGAAGTATGTAAAGCTTCAAACATGCTAAAATCACTAGGCATTCAAAAAGGTGATCGTGTGGTTTTTTACATGCCAATGGTCCCAGAATTGGCAATTGGTGTTCTAGCGTGCGCTCGTATTGGAGCCGTGCATTCAGTGGTCTTTGCTGGTTTTTCAGCTCAAGCACTTGCAGACCGTGTAGATGATGCGCAAGCCAAAATGATTATTTGTTCAGACTATAACAATAGAGGAAAGAAAAGCATTCCAGTGAAACAAGTTGTTGATGAAGCTATGGACATTGGATGTAACAGTGTCGATACTGTAATCGTACATAAAAACACGGGCTTCGAAATAAATTGGAGTGATGATACCGATCAGTCATGGCATGAAAACATGGCCAAACAATCATCAGTTTGTGAAGCCGAACCAATGGATTCCGAAGATTTGCTTTTCATATTATATACCTCAGGATCAACTGGAAAACCCAAAGGCGTTGTGCATACTTGTGGTGGGTACATGGTTTACACTTGTTATTCATTTAAGAATGTTTTTCAATATAAAAAAGGTGACATTTATTGGTGCACAGCCGATATAGGATGGATCACAGGACATTCCTACATTGTCTATGGACCATTGCTTGCAGGTGCAACAACGATTATGTTTGAAGGAGTTCCTACTTTTCCTGATGCAGGGCGATTTTGGGATATTTGTCAAAAACACAAGGTCACACAATTCTATACTGCTCCAACAGCAATCAGAGCACTGATGGCAAAAGGTGACGAATGGCCTGCTAAGTACGATCTTTCATCAATCAAGGTATTAGGATCTGTTGGTGAACCTATAAATGAAGAAGCTTGGCATTGGTATGACAAACACATTGGAAAAGGTAACGCACCTATAGTCGATACTTGGTGGCAAACAGAGACAGGAGGAATTATGATTACTCCCCTACCAGGAATTACAGATACCAAACCCACATATGCCTCTTATCCAATGCCAGGGATTCAAGCTATCTTGGTTGATAAGGATGGTTATGAATTGACAGAAAATAATGTAGAAGGATTGTTGTGTATAAAGTATCCTTGGCCATCTATGATTCGGACAACTTATGGTGATCATGCCAGATGTAAACAAGTTTATTTTTCTACTTTTAAAGGTATGTACTTTACGGGTGATGGAGCCCGACGGGATGAAAATGGGCGTATAAGAGTAATCGGAAGAGTTGATGATGTAATAAATGTTTCGGGTCACAGAATGGGCACCGCTGAAGTCGAAAATGCCATCAATGAACACCCAAATGTTGTTGAATCTGCAGTTGTTGGATATCCTCATGATATAAAAGGGCAAGGAATTTATGCTTATGTTATTACACAGGATAAAACAACAAATGATGATTTCAGAAGAGAAATTCTAGCTGTTGTCACCAAGGAAATAGGACCAATTGCAAAGCCTGACAAAATTCAATTTGTAAGCGATCTACCAAAGACACGTTCAGGTAAAATTATGAGAAGGATTTTAAGAAAAATCGCGTCAAAAGATACTGGAAATTTGGGTGACATTTCAACTTTACTAAATCCAGATGCTGTTCAAGATGTAATTGACAATGCCTTGGTGTAAAACTAGATTACTTAAATGTGAAGATCGGTGCACTATTGCTAAAGCGTTATCCAATAACTATGCAAACACGTTATTATTAATGTTTTGCACTCAGTTTATAACATAACCTTCATCGTTAAATCCAATTTTTCGTTCATACTCTGGTAAGATCTGAACTATGTGATGTTCCGTATGGTATATATAGTCAGCGATTAGGTAAACAATACTTTCTTCTTTTCCTTCTTCAAATGGAATCATGCTCCATGCAAAATAAGAATGTACTTTGGTCTTTGCATTCAGTTTTTCTCGAGACAAAGAATTCACGGATTCCCCGAAATGCAAATTGCTGATACGCCACAACTCAAGTACATCATTCTTAGATCTATTCTGATAGTTATTTCTCTTAACCCATTGGTCTTGATCGTATCCTTCAAACAACAAATTATCTTGATTTTCAGCCAATATCAGCCTTCTATGATTGTTAAAAGCAGAATCAACTAAATGCCCAAGAATCTCTTTTGGAGACCATTTGTCATCACTTGGTTTTTCACTGAACTGTGCGGAAGACATTCTTTCAAAAATTGGATGTACTTCTTCGATGATGTCTTTTAGGATTTCAATATATTTCATATTTTTTCTTTCTGATGAAGCTTAAAACCGAGCTGCAATTTGTTCACCTTTAGATTATCCAATCATTGTACGCTTTTTGTTGTCCATTTCCAAAAGATTTAAATGTCTCAAAAACATCTTTGGGCTCAAACTCAAAGCAATACAATAGTTCTGAAGGAATTACAGCTCTCGAATTATCGGCGTAGAGTATAATATAAACATAATTGCCTTTTCCAAAGTTTCACGAATTGCTGACTTCACAGAAAAGAAAAGTTTTTCATTTCCCATTGGCATCAATTTAAATTGTTTAAAGGAATAATCATCAATTGTACCTTTTACAGAAACCCAACCAAATGGTTTGGACTTGTCTTGCATTACCTCAACTACCTCTGCATAAGTACACCCTCCTTTCCCAGGTGTTTTGTTTCAATAGGGCTTTTACTTTAAAAATAGGGTTTTGCACTCTTTCCATCCTAAATCTTACTCACCTCTTCCTCGGTAACCATCTCCTTTGATTCATTGCCCCAAGAATTAAGAATAAAATTCATCACATCTGCCACTTCTTCATCATCCAATCCTAATGGCGCCATTATGTTATTGTACTTAACACCATTTACAGTTATCTCTCCTTTTTGTCCTTTCTTGATAGCCTTGATACTTTCATTCCTCTTAGTCAGCAGGTAATCAGACTCTGCTAAAGGCGGAAATATTCCAGGCATACCTTTACCCGAACTCAAGTGACAGGTTACACAAAAGTCACCATAAACTTCTTTTCCTCTCTCAATGCTTTCTGACAAAGGATCAGGTTGCTGAAAAGAAATCAATATAAAACCAAGTGATATAATTGCTATTAATAATTTCATTGAACTTAATTTTTAGAACAGTATTAAGAAGTTGGCACTAATTTATAAATTCCCTTTCCTTCGACGGCCACATAAATAAAACCATCTGGGCCTTGACGAACATTCCTAATCCTTCCAATATCAGTCATTAATTTTTCTCGTTTAGTTACAATCTTATCTGTTACTTCTAATCTTTCTAAATATTGAAAAACAAGAGAACCTGCCAATAGATTTCCACTCCACTCAGGATATCTCTCTGAAGTTACAAAGCACATACCACTAGGTGCAATTGAAGGTACCCAGGTATGAAAAGACTCTTCAATTCCGGGAAGTGTTTTATCATCCGTAAATGATGTCCCTACATAGTTGATTCCATAAGATGTTTTGGGCCAGCCAAAGTTTACACCTGGTTTGATGATGTTGATTTCATCACCTCCACGAGGACCATGTTCATGTACCCAGATTTGTCCAGTCTTTGGATGTTTAACCATGCCTTGAGGATTCCTATGTCCAAAACTATAAATTGCTTTTTTTGCATTGGGCTGATCGTAAAATGGATTGTCTTTGGGAATAGATCCATCACTGTTAATTCTATATATTTTTCCACCGTCTCGAGTGATATCTTGTGGGTTTTCATCTCGATTACCACGATCTCCAATAGAAAAGTATAAATAACCATCATTGTCAAACTCAATGCGTGAACCGAAATGATAAGGCTTTTTCGTATTGGGACTTCCTTTGTACAGCTGTTGAGAGTCCACTATTTTTCCGTCTTTGAGCTTACACCGCATTATCGCTGTCATGCCTCCCTTTTCTTCACCTTTATCAGAAGAATATGACATATAAATCCATCCATTTTCAGAATATTTAGGATCTAGTTCAATATCTAACAAGCCACCTTGTCCTCTCAGGTAAACTTCGGGACCACCAGTAACTACGTTTTTAACACCATTTGCAAAGTGAATAATTCGGCCATCTTTTTCTGTAATAAGCATTGTACCATCTGGCATAAAAACCATACCCCAAGGAATATCCAAGCCTGGTACAACCAGTTCTGACGAATATTTAAGAGTATTTGATGATTCTTCTGTGATTTCTGGTTTCGTAA
Organism: uncultured Saprospiraceae bacterium; assembly: GCA_905480605.1. Classification (GTDB taxonomy): domain Bacteria; phylum Bacteroidota; class Bacteroidia; order Chitinophagales; family Saprospiraceae; genus RFSX01. The sequence goes on from CAJQRD010000078.1 coordinate 54,715, forward strand.
GTTTTTCTGTTTGAGCACATGACACAAGCGCTAAACAAAGCAAGAATGAAAAATTGATAATATTTAATCGAAACGTATGCATAACATTAAATTTATAAAGTATTGAATTGCAATTTAATACAAACACCTTGTTATAACCTTTTATCAGGTAAAATTGTGTAATTATTAACTTTTAAAATGACAATATAACTAAAGATAAAATATAATTATCATGGTTTAGATTACAAAATAGATTAGAAAATCTGCTGTCTTATAAAGATCTTATTCAGAAGTCATCCAATAAGCTCGTTCTTTTTATAAAAAATCCCATAAAATCAAATTTTTATAGATTAAAAAAGACATGGCATGTCCTTTTCTTAAAAACATTAGACAGAATGAGATTTTCTTACTAATTATTAGAAAAATTCTAATTTTTTATGCTTTTATTAATTTATTAATGAATAATAAACAGTGTGAAAAAATAAAAGCTAGAATGTGATTAAACTCCCATAAAGACAAACAATAAGCCAATATTACCCACATGGGTGAAAGATCTACTATCAAGATGATTGAAATTTACTGTGTAAAAAATTGACATATGAGGCTTCTTCTAACGGGTATAACTTTCATCTTATTGATCAATGTTTCAACAGCAGAAACGCTAGAAGAAAAGTATGCAAATCTCCTATCAGAAGAGGTTTCACTTGATCAAAAAAAAGAAAGCATTTTTAATTTCCTAAAAAAAATATCATAAAACGAACCTGATTCAACAATATCAATTTGCGAAAGGATTGAAGTGAATGAGAAGCTTCATCTGAATGATAATGATTTTTCACAAATACAATATTATAGCGGAAGGGTACAAAGAGCCAAAGGGAATTATCAAAATGCACTTAAAAAATTCAGAGAAAGTTTAATGTTTGCTAATAAAAGCGGAGACATTATCAACATTGCCAAAGCTTGCTATCAAATTGGAATACTTAATTTGTTCGTAGGCAATATGGGTGTTAGTATCGAACTCTTATTAAAAGCAAAAAACAAATTGGTTGTACACCTAAATATCGCAATTCCAAATGCATCAGTAAGTCCTGATGCTTAGTCAGCAGAATTTGAATTTAATTGATTATATTTAACTAAGTAGATTTCATAAAACAAGATTCCATAAACCACATAACTGAGTTGAATTTTTAAGCTTAGTTTTTCCATTTTTAAAGCCAATTTGATGATTTTGAATTACAATCATATGCTTTGTTTTTAATGACTAGATAGGATAAATCTCAAGAACGAAAATATAAATTATTCAATTTGGGATTTATAACACAATCAGGAGAGTGCTTATTGCTTGATTATTAAATATTCAAAAAATGGCCCAAAGAGTCTTGCTTTGTTTTTAAATACTTTCTATTGTTGTCATTGGCTGTAATTTCTAATGAAATTCTTTCAACAACTTCAATATTTGTGCCTTCAAAAGCATTTACTTTGTCAGGATTATTAGTCAGCAGTTTAATACTCTTTACTTCTAAATCGTCTAGTATTTCAATGGCATTTTCATAGTTTCTAGAATCGATATCTAAGCCTAAAGCCAGATTGGCTTCTACAGTATCAAGCCCTTCATCTTGTTTATTATATGCTTTCAGTTTATTGATTAAACCAATACCCCTTCCCTCCTGACGTAAATAAATAACAATACCCTTAGATTTTGCAATTTCTTTCATCGCTGCATCCAGTTGGTCACCGCAATCACATCTTTGGGAATGGAAAAGATCACCTGTTAAACATTCTGAGTGAATTCTTACAACTACAGGTTGGCTCACATCAATATCAGGATGAACCATGGCAACGTGCGGTACATATTCCGATTGTTCGGAAGTGTAAGCGATCATTCGAAATGACCCCCAATCCGTTGGGATAATTGCTTCTGCCTCTTTTTTACTAATTCCCATTTTTATAATTCTGAATATATAACCATTCTGTTATGATATAGTTTATTGTTATTAATACCTCCATTATGATATGGATTTACCAAAGATCTTTTTATAATCAGTAATAACATTCCAATTGAATGCAATAATCGTAAAAGTTATTAAGAAAAACTGAGTTACTCCAAATGATGAAAGTGACCATTCATTGCTTTCAAATGTATATTTTAATAAAAATAAAAAAGAAAAAACAATGAAGGGGATTCCTATAATTTCCCCAAAATTATAATTAACCTTTAATACTTTCTGAGCAGCAAAGAAAAATAAAATTGCCATCAATACATTGGCAATCAAGGTGGCTTGCAAAACTCCCCAGATTTGAAACTTAGGTATCAAAATATTAAATGAAATCATCAATGCTATAAATACTATGAATGATAATCCCGTAACCCAAGTTGATTTTTTTGTAAATACCAATTGCTGATAAAACAATCTTGACCAAACAAAAACAAACATTACAAAGCAAGCAAAGGCTATATATTGATCAATTTTATAGTATGAATTTTTACTTGTGAAGTAAGAGAAATTTGTCCCAATCAATATCAAACATGGAACAATAAATAAAGGAATATTAATGATCAATCTTGTTAGCAATGATATTTGCTTATTGTCATTTTTATCAGCCCTTTTGAATGCTTCAAATAAAAAGGGCCTTATGGCATTGATAATGGCTTCTACACCAAAGATGACCAATCCTGCTAAAGTGATCAATAAATTATAAATTCCAACAGTATCTAGGTCTGTTTCTCTTGACAAGAATGTTTTACCACTTCTTGTTAAAAACCAATATATGACCAAGTAAGGTATTAAGGGTATACTAAATTTTAAAGAAGACTTTATCATGGACCAATCCAAACTAAAGGTTATAATTTTTCTTTCAAAAAATAAGACGACTGCTGTCACCATTATATTTCCAATTACCACTCCTTCCAATGCTCCTTGTAATCCTCGATCAAAAACCACTATAAGAAGTACTTGCAAAATAACTACTGAAATAATCTGCGTTAGCAATACAACAGAATAGCGAATTATATTTTTTTTATTTTTTAAATAAACTATATAGTTCAAATTCAACTCTGTAAATAACGTGAACAGAACAACTGTAATACCATAAGGGTAAAACAACATCTCTTCAGTAGGATCTGCTAATCTAAAAAGTGATGGCCCAATAAAGAGCGAGATCAAAACCATAAAAACTCCAAAGACCAAACTAAATGTATAAACACTTGATAGGTATTTTTGCACTTTGACTTCATCATCTACATAATCATAGTAATTGGTCAACATAGCCGTATTTATTTTAAGGCTCATAAATATCGTTGACAACATAGCAAAGTCCATCATCAAACCATACATACCATATTCAGCCTCTGTAAGTTCAGCCAAGTAAATTGGAATTAAGAAAATGAAAATAGCAGGACGTAAAAACCCCAATACGGAATAAAAAGCCATACCAACCACTGGTTGTGTTTGACTTAATTGACTGATCTTGTTTAGTAGGTTTTTAATGTTTCAATGTTTCAATGATCTAATGACTCAATGACCTAATGACCCAATATTCTCAAAAAAGATCTTCGACCAATTCCTATGCAGGAAAATTATTCACTTGCTCTAAACTCAATGTAACTGTGTAGATCTGCCAATTGCTGATCGCTCATTTTCTCTTTCGGATATTGCGGCATGTACGATTTTTTACCAGATTTAGAATACACCCCATATCTTATCACTTGATATATAGAATGTTTATCGTACGTGTTTGCCTTTTTATTTAAATGCTTGAAAGTAATCTTATCATCATCTAAGGCGAAAAAAGAGTACCTTCTATTCTTATGGCAATGCAAACATGAATTTTCGTATATAAGCTTACCGTTATCTATATCCCCAGTCAAATTAACAACAGCATCTTTAGATTCTTGAGCCGTACCAAAGTGAGCAGATGACGATTTTTGATACCTAGACTGAATAAGACTAATTGCAGAATCTTTTTGCATTTTACTTTTAACTGCTTTATTGATAAAAGTCAGTTCCCCTTCATTCAAATCTAAATCAGCCATTTTAAGATCAATCGTCCAAAGGTAGGCCAGAATAGATTCCAGTTCCCATTTTTTTAATTTTCTGCCTTGGGCGCATTCAACTGCACACAATTGGATTGCCCCTCTGATATCATTTCTAGCCGGTAAAACCAGGTCACCATATTTTTTATAGTAATCGTCATTGTAAAATTTCTCTCTGTTTACAGAACCATATAATGCTGTAGCTTGCAAAAAGGGTAATCCATTTTGACTTGTAAACTCCAATCTTGCTTGAGGGTCATTAAATCTTAAATCGGGATCTTCCTTTTGCATATTATGACACGAAGTACATACAAAGTGTTTACTCTGAATGTTTGTAGATCCTCCACCTGGTCTGGTGCTAAACCCCTCTTCAACTATTGACTTACCTCTTTTGGCTGAAACACCAAAAATACTTGTGTTGGGGAAATTATCCTTTACCTCATATCCTAATGTCTCCAGTAGTTTGTAAACTCTTGTATTTGGATCAATCTTAGTTTTATCTGGCAATATTAAAGAAGCTGTAATTATAAATATAGCTGCTAGAGCAAAGACCATATATTTTCGAAAAAGTAAGTTTATGTTCATCATTTAAGCATTCCTAAATTTTAAATGCGATTAATTTCCTATTGGTTTACAAACGCCAAGATTTAACGTTAATTTAATTACATTTTGAAGCCTCTTGAAATTGTAAATCCAATTCTGTACTCTCCATCTCCCCAATTAGATCTGGTATATGGCAAATAATCAGTTTCCATCAAACCAGAAGCATTTGTCAAGTTAATTTGGAAAACGTGTCCTCCTCCAGTTTCCCATTCAAAACCAACACCAATTGGGTTGTAATAACCTTCTTGAGGATTCCTTATTTCTGAAATAGGAAAATTAGCATCAACTATTAAAGCAAAAACTTTAGAAAATTGATACTTAAAAACAGCAGAAAGACTTGGTAAGTCATTGACATCGTTAGAAAACACATTGTTTCTATAAGTCCAAGCCGCTCCAACTTGTGCGGCAATATTCTCACTCAATTTGCTTCCAATAAGCACTTGTAAATTATAGCTTAACCTGTGCACACCCTTTTGGATAAGATTGCTAAACTGCATTGTTGAATAAGATCCTGTTCCTACAAAAGTAACGCTGAATGGGTTTCTTCCCTCATAATCTTGTCTCATTACGCGATATTTAAATAAAGCATTTAAATTTTGCCTCAAGGGACCTGATCCTTTAGTTCTGCTGATACCAACCATAAAATTGTCAGACATACCATATTCAAAACCGATCAAAACATCTGCAGCACTTTCAAGACCATAGAATGTTGGCCACCCACCGGCAGAACCAGCAGCATCTCCAAATCTATGGGCGATTCTAAAGTCAAGTATTCCTTTTCGTAAAGTTTCAACCGAGTGCGTATTTATAACTCTCGTATCCTTAAACGTCTGGTGAATTTTATCCTGCCCAGTCAAACAATGTGCACTTATCAAAAAAGCACATAGATATATTAATTTCTTCATTCTCATTTTAATTTTCTGGATAGCCATTTTCTATCCAACACAACATTAGTTGAAATTCCTCTTCTGTCAACATTGCTGGTCCTCCAAAATCAGGAGCACGTAATGGTGGCATTCCACTTACTTCATCTTCCCTTATCGTAACAACACGATTAAAAAAACTACCTGAGCTAATTACACTTTCCAATCCTTGATACAAACCATAATCACCAATTCCTCCCCCATCATGACAACCACTATAAGCACAAGAGTTATCAATAATTGCTTGTATGGACGATTCATAAGTCGCAGCAATTGGGTTAACATCTTCTGGGAAGCCTGCATTTAGCCATGCTCCTATTATTTTGAGTTCATCCTCGGTTAATTCGGTTGGCCCTGGTGCATCAAGTGGAGGCATATTTTTAGCTACTATTACTCTGTTTTCAAAAGTACCAAGGGTCAGTACATCAATCATCCCATCAAATGAGGTATAATTTCCTGGTGCAGCACCTGATCCATCATGACAACCAGAATAGGCACAAGATTGATCAATAATCATTTTAACATCTGTAGAATAGCTATAACTGGTACCACATGAATTATCAACAGGCTCTACAGAATCCTTAGAACAGGCAAAAATGCTTATAAAAATAAAAAAAAACAGCACTTTGGAAATCTTTTGCATACAGTCTGAGTTAATTAAGTGACTTTAGAAGATTTTGTCTTCCTTTTTTAATTTAAATGTAATATTTCTAATTTATTAACAAAGAAAGGTCCAAATGTGTTAAAAATATGTATAAAAGACATCAATTAACAGATTACCTTAAATTTGCATCAAATTTCAAATATTTTACAATTTTAATCAAATAACGTATAATATAAAAACATAATATATGTATCCTATAGAATTAGTAACCCCAATGGCCAAAGATTTAACAGATTTTGGGTTTGATGGCATAAAAACACCAGAAGAAGTTGATACTATTTTAACTCAAAAAGAAGGGACTGTCCTTGTTGTTGTAAACTCAGTTTGCGGATGTGCCGCAGGAAATGCAAGACCAGCTGCGAAATTTGCTTTACACAATGCTGCAAAACCAGACAGAGCTATCACTGTTTTTGCTGGAGTAGATGCTGCGGCAACAAACAAAGCAAGAGGTTATATGTTACCATATCCTCCTTCATCACCTTCAATTGCTTTGTTTAAAGATGGTAATTTGGTTCATATGATCGAAAGACACATGATTGAAGGGCGTTCAGCGCAACAAATCGCAGATGATTTGATCGGTGCATTGAATACGCACTGCGCATAATAAGCTTAGTTAAAAGTAAAAAATGACCCCTTAGAGCATAATTTGTTTTAGGGGATTTTTTGTTTCCATGGGGTTAATCTGAAGTCACGAGGTAAAAAGCACGCACGAAAGGTTAGACTCACAAAAAAGGACGATACATTTCTGCACCGCCCTTCAGTCTCAACGTTCTTAGTTATATCTTCTACTTAAACACCATCAACTTATGATGTTCAGTAACATTTCTTATTTTTATTTTTATCAAATACATACCCTCGTCCATTCCTTCTAATGGCACTTCGTAAGTATACTCCCCTGCTCTTAAAGACCTACTTACCTTTGTCTTTCGTATCACATTGCCCTGACTATTATAAATGGTATACAAAACTGGCACATTATCAAAAACATTCTTCACTTCCAATTTGAAAAATTCGCCAGAAACTGGATTAGGGAATATATTTGTAAGACTCTTTTTGGTTATATCAACATAGCCCGCGCTAACATATTTGTCAATGGTTGATCCGCCAGTTAAAATCATCTTACTTGTATACCCAGAAGCATTACAATCTGAATCAACCTTGTCATCATTTCCAAAATCTTGCCCTGTAAATGCTCTTCCAGCTAATGGTATAAACTGAATTACATAAGCTCCATCTTCAATATCAAAGAAGCTATAATTTCCATTTGCATCCGAAACTGTTTCATCTAAGACTAAAGTAGCTGTCGCATTCAGTAACCAAACAGTAACCCCACCAATTGCTTCATCATTCATGTCCTTAATGCCGTCTGCATTGTTATCGAGGAATGTTTCTCCTCCAATTATGTTTATTGGTGAAATTATACCTGCATCAAAGTCACGACGCACCTGTCTAGATGCCAAATCAAAAGTTTCCGTGTATCCACTTTCATCAACATTACTGTCTATGTTAGTATCGGTTCCTTTCTCTTTATCTGTAAAAAATTGATTACTACTTAATAAAAACTCCAAGTAGTACTGACCTTCTACAATTTCATCAAATAAATATTCCCCTAAGCTATCAGTAAATGTAGTGGCTATTATTTCATCATTGTTATTATAAAGTCTCACTTCTAATCCCTCCTCGCCTACTTCACCAATATCTTGCTGTCCATTAAGATTTGTATCTATCCAAACAAAATCACCTATTTGTGAAGGCACATATATTCCTCCATCAATATCTAGGTTAATTTCACCTGGCGACAAGTCAAAAGTGCTTGTTCTACCTTCACCTAAAGCCTTGTCAATATCCGAATCAGTACTGTTATCTGATGCATTCTTCAAAGGAGAAATTATAAAATCTTCATCAAATTCAAATGCAATGTAATATTGTCCTGGTGGCACACTTATAAATCTATAGTTACCTGCAGAGAAGTTTACTGTTGCAGTAACTGTTTCATCCACTAAAGAACCATCAGATTGGTATAATTTAACTATCACGTCATTAACACCAGGTTCATTGGCATCTTGCACACCATTAGCATTGTAATCTTCCCATACCCTATCTCCAAGCTGAGCAGGTTGAGGTACCAATCCCAAGTCAATATTTTGTATACTTTGACCAGACCTCACATCAAACTTGTAGGTTGTACCTGGACCATTTTCATTGGTAATATCAGAATCAAAATTTATTCCACCCATAAGTGATTGTGAAAATACAATTCCAGCTTCCAGATCAATTCTTAAATAGTAATTTCCAGGTGCAACATTATCAAATTGATAATATCCCTGACCATTAATTCCAGCGTCACTTTGTGTCGTTGCTACTAAATTTTCATTATTATCTATCAAATTTATGACGAAACCATTTGCGCCTACTTCATCAATATCCTGGAATCCATTATCGTTCATATCCATCCAAACGTAATCACCAATCGACGATCCAAAATAGAATCCAGCATTTACGTCTGCAAAAGATGAAGTTGTCAACGAGATAATGTTTGTTCGGTAATCAGATGCTATATCAGAGTCAAACTCAGTAGAACTGCCCACAAAAGCATCAGTAATATTTGATTCAGCCAACAAGTCAAAAGAGACATAGTAATCACCAGCAGACAAATTATCAAACTGATAGTATCCTTGGCGTCCATCACCTCTATCAATTGTGCCTATTGAAGCCAACAATACATCATCACTTGAATATAAATTGACATTAATACCATTCAAACCTGACTCATTGGTCAAGTCCAATACTCCATCTCCATTTTCGTCTTCCCAAACAAAACCGTCAATTGATAATTGTTGTGTTTCTATATCTTTGTCATAATACCCTGCATTGATTCCTTCGATTACATCACCGATATTTATTGAAATCAATTCCGTTTCACCTTCCGCGTTTATAACATCTGAATCTTTTAACTCATCAGAGCCAATATGCAATGGCGAAAAAGTAAGAAATTCTGATTTTTCAAATTTTACATAGTAATCACCAGCTTGAATTCCTACAAAATTATATGAACCATCGCCATTTGGACTTGTAACAAGAACTTCATTCCCAGCATCATCAAGCAAAAGAACTTCAACATCCTCAATCCCAGGTTCTCCAGAGTCCCTAACACCATTCTGATTGATATCATTAAATACTATACCACCAATTATTGTTTGAATCCTAGTCAAACCTAAATCATATGTTCTATCATTAGTCCCATCAAAAAGATATAATGCATCTGTAATCAATCTACCATTACCATTGTCAAGATCAGAATCTACATCAGAAGAACCCATTTCTTTCAAAGTCGCATTATATATATCTTCGAATCCAATCAATTCTATCTTATAAAACCCTGGTATCAAATCTTCAAACGAATACAAACCATCATCATCAGTAGATGTTGAATTCAATATTTCATCACTTTCATTTAGTAATAGCAACTCTATATTTGCGACACCTGACTCATTTGTATCTTGCTGGCCATTTCCATTTTCATCTAACCAAAGAAAATCCCCTAAAGATCCCAATGGAATCATTGCAGCCTCAAAATTTATTTGACTCAGAAGATCAACCATAAAACAAGTAGTCTCACCTTCACTGTTTAATGATGTAAAGTCACTATTGTTTCCTGACTCCAAAATAAATCCATCAACTGATGTAACCTGAATGTAATACTCTCCTTTTTCAATATCTTTGAATTGAAAGTGTCCCTTATCATTTGTTTCTGTAGTCTCGTACAATACATTATCACAACTGTATAAATTAACAAATACTGCTTCAATTCCTAAATCACCATTACTGTTCAAATCACCATCCTTATCTCTGAATATATCTCCTGAAATTTTACCTGCTGTCAACCAAACCAAACCAAGATCAATATCATCCTTATAGATTCCATCAAACATCGTAATAGTATCTGTTAAAAATCTCCCCCCTTGAAGCAACAAATCAGAATCTAACTCTTCCGAACTTGCTCCATCTAAAGTAGGAGCCAATCCTGTTTCCAGGTCAACCAATTCTAATCTATATTGTCCTGGGTAAATATTATCAAAGTACACCTGACCTTGAGCATCTGTCGACTTCAACTCCATTTCATTATCGGCCATATCTCTTAGAACAACTCCAACATTTTGCAAGTCTGAATCCGTACTTTCTAAAATACCATTCTCGTTCTCATCCACAAATACTTGAGTACGCATGGAAGATACAGGTGTTGCACCTATCATCATTGAAATAGTATTATTTCCATCTAAGCTGATACAATCAGTAGTGCGTTCACCATTGCTATTTGTGATATCAGAATCACCGCCAGCTGTAAACAAAAACTGAGAATTATCTGAAGCACCAACGTAATAATCTCCAACAGTTATATTTTCAAAAATGAAATTACCAAATGCATCTGTCAACTGTTCAATAAGTAAATTACCAGTACAATCATACAAATTAACAAGGATGTTTTCTTGCCCTTCCTCGCCATCATTCAACATATTTCCATTGCTATCTCTCCAAACAATACCATCTATTTGAATAGGCGCTGGCACCAACCCTAAATCAATATCTAAATTTGATTCGTTAGAACTTAACGTCAATATAGAACTTGAAATCAAAGTATTAAACATTTCAAAATCTGAATCGATATCTTCATTGGCTTGGCCAGATCTGGATAAAGTATATATAGGATCAAGCCCTACCAAAATTATTCTGTATAACCCAGGATCTAAGTCTTCAAATAAGTATTGTCCATCAGCGTCCGAAAAAACTGTTTGCTGAATGACCCCAAAAGTATTTAACAAATTAAGGCTAATGCCCTCAACTCCTGGCTCATTATCGTCTTGTCTACCGTTGTCATTAATATCCAACCAAACAAAATCTCCTATTGAAGCAGGACCAATAAAGCCAACTTCTAATTCAGAACTACTTAAGTCTAAAGTAAAACAATCACTTGTTCCAGCTCCATTATCTCCTGTGATAGAGGTTAATGAAGAATAATCAAAACCCACTAATTCAGTTACTTGAATATAATAATCACCTAACTCTATATCGAAAAAACTAATTATTCCATTTTCATTTGAAGTCGCAACTGCGATTTCATTTCCAGCACAGTCCAATAAAGCGACTTCAACATCAGTTGCAGCCTCTTCATTGCTATCAAATCTTCCATCTCCATTGTCATCAAACCATAACTCAACAATCACTTCACTTATATTACTAACAAAACCAACTTCAAATTCAGCACCAGAAAGGCTGACAGTAAAACAATCACTTGTTCCTGGTCCGTTATTTCCTGTTACTAAGGTTAAATCAGAATAATCAAACCCAGACAGTTCAGCAACCTGTATATAATAATCACCCAAACCTACATCCAAAAAGTTAATCATTCCATTACCATCAGATAATGCTGTAGCATATTCAATTCCTGCGCAATCAAATAAGATAACTTCAACATTTGTAGCAAGGTCTTCATTGCTATCAAAAACTCCATTGCCATTGTCATCAAACCATAACATAACTGAGACTTCACTTATATCTCTGATAAAACCAAAATCAATATCCAAATTATCTTCAAATGTATTTACAGTAAAACATGAAGAACATAACGCCCTACCACTTAAATCAAAGTCCGAGTTATTTTCATCATTATTTGTAGCAACTGTAGGCTCGAAAAAATCACCTGGATCATCAAGACAAATTACATAATCTCCGGGTAAAACGTCCTCGAACACATATTCCCCATCATTATTTGTTGTTGTTTGATTTACCAAAACCCCATTGCAATCTTGGAGACTTACAATTAAATTGGTAATACCTGGCTCACCAGCATCTTGAATGCCATCGCCATTTTGATCCTGCCAAACAAAGTTTCCAATATTGGCCAACTCAACCACTGGTACCTCAACACTTAATCCTGCCTCTTCCAGAAGGAAACAATCAGTAGTATTCAAACCATTAGCCCCAGAAAAATTTCCATCTGGGTGAATCGTCAATCCATTTTCTAGAGTTATCTCAATATAAAATTCTTCTAAAAAGAGGGCATTAAATTCAGCGACACCAGCAGCATCAGTATTTGTCGATCTCAATAACTGGCCTGAACAATTGTATATTGATACAGAAACAGAAGACATTGCATTTTCTGAATCATTTGTAGCATTATAATTTAAATCTTGCCAAATATTAACTGTCACTTCAGATTGTTTTCTAACATATCCAAAGTCAATGTCTGTAAGGTAAAAATTAGGTTCTAGTGTAAAACATGCACTACATGAACTAGCAGTTGCAGTATCAAAATCTGAATCATCTGCGGCAGTGCCTGCATCACTTATTGTAGTTGTGTAATCTTCATTGTCGTAACCTGTACAAATTACATAATCTCCTGGTGCTATATCAATAAATGAATATGCTCCAGTTACTGAAGTTATAGTATCAGCAATAAGAAGCCCATTACAATCCATTAATGATACCGTAACATTTTCAATACCTGGTTCATCTTGATCCTGAACACCATTCCTATTCAAATCCTCCCATACATAATCACCTACGCTTGATAATTGTACCAAGCCTAATTCTAAAGTTATACCAACTGGAACAATATTAATACAATCCGTTGTTCCAGATCCGTTAGCATTTGATATTGAAGAAGCCAATGAGAACTCTTCCCCATTTGGCGCAACCAAGCTCACATAATAATCGCCAGTCAATAAATTTTCAAATCTGACAGTACCATCAGCGTTAGATATCCCAGATTGAATAATATTATTACTACAATCTAAGACTGAAACCTCTGCCCCGTTTACAAATTGCTCATTTGCACCAATCACCCCATCACTGTCATTGTCAAACCAAACGCTGATATCAATTTGTACAAAAGCATTGATCATTGCAAAATCGACATTTTCAACAGTTGAATTTTCAATTACCGTTAAACAATTTGAGCAAACTGTATTTCCTGTTATATTAACTGAAGCCGTTTCTAGTGGCCTCAAATCTGGTCTGTTTGATTCCGTGCATACTATATACTCTCCTGGTGGCACTTGTTGAAAAATATATACTCCATTTGTATCAGTAGAAGCAGTTCCTAATTCCTCCCCAAGACAATTTTGAAGTGATACAATTATATTCTCTAATCCTGTTTCATTGCTATCATAAACACCATTTTCATTCTCGTCATACCAAACCAAATTTCCAATTGTAGAAAATCTGTAAACACCAGCATTGACATTCATAAGATCTCCCCCATTTTCCAACATGACAACAGGTGTTTTGAATTCTGTATCAATTAAACTCTCCCCTGATTGGGTATTGGTATATTCAGAATCAAAATCAAAGAAGACAATATAATCACCAGGAGGAACATCTTCAAAAACATATGTTCCATCTGTCCTTGTTACAGTTGATTTTATTAAATCACCACTTGAATATTGCAACTGGACTTCTATTCCTTCAGCAAATACATCATTGGTATTAATAGTTGCACTTCCATCTATATCAACCCAAGCCAAACCTGAAATCGTTCCCTTATTTATTAAACCAAAATCTATATTTCTTACATTTTGACTTGGTGAAACAGTAACCAACTTACTCATCAAAGGAGAGATTGCTTGAAGAAAATCAGAATCCGTATTGTCTGAATTGCCAACCCCAATAGTTGGACAGTAATAATAGTTGCTGATATGAACAAAATAGTTGCCGGGTTCAACATTTTCAAATCTGTATTGGCCACCATTCTGAGTAATAGATTCCTCCAAATATTGCTCAGATTCATTGTATAAGAATACTCGAATATCATCTAAGCCAGGCTCACCTGAATCTTGATTACCATTGCCGTTGATGTCTTTCCAAACAAAATCACCTATACTACCTGATTGACATGGTCTGTATATAATATTACGGCAACAATTTGATTGTTGCCCATTTCGATATGTCTTTGTTAAGCAAACCTCATACGAGCCAAATGGAGACTGATCCGCATATATGTTTATTAAATAAGGAGCATTTGTAGAATCCTGATGCACCAATCCTGAAGATACTGACCAATCATAATTGACGACATCATTTTCAGGAACTGTATAAATGGACATACATGCATGTTCTTGACAAATATCAATTGCTGGAATGTAGTAGATACGAATCATGACTTGATCCAACATCATCTTTGCTTCTTCAGAACCAATATTTTGAACTTGAATAGCAATTCCAAAAGAAGGACTGTTTATTATCTGTGGTGTTAAATTTGCTTCCCAAGTATCTTGATTGCTACCATAAATCCAATTGCCTTTATTGGTCAAACTGTCTTGATTCCATTCATTTCCATAGATTGCCTTATTAGATTTATTTTGCCCAACCATGGCACCCATATTATTAATCAACTGAATTCGCTTGTCTTTTACAGTATCTAATCCAGTTTTTTCACCAATAAATCTCACTTCTACGCCGGTAATAATAGATGCTTCAGCAATCGAAAAATCAAAATTATTAACAATCAGCATCTCAGACTTCTGATTTGGAGAAATTGAAGTTACAGCAAATTTACTGTCAGGCAAATAAACATTTTCTATACCACTCGATGGAGAATGATCGAGGTAAGGAACAGAAAATGAAATACGCGCAGGACGAGGACTTGACTCGATAGAAATTCCACCATTTACTGTAATGGAACATGTTTCATCCAGTTGTGCTGTTAAATTTGAATACGTACCAAAGTATAGCAGTGGAAGTAACAACAAGTAGATCACTCCCCTGTGAGAAAATTGAGACATGTGCGTAGTTTTTGACTTAAATTGAGATTCTTAACACTTGGCTAAAAAGTTACAATACACGAATATACATATTATATTTATTTATATATCAAAAAAACTATAATATGTAAAAATTAATTAATTATAGCAGTTTGAATAAATGGTAAGAACAGTTGAGAAAGTAGAAATAAAAGTATGGGCATAAAAAAAGGCGATCTAACGATCGCCTTTGGATAATGAAATGAAACCTCGATTTATTTATTTGTAATTAACTTAAAAAACCTTGCCTTTTGGGTAGAAAGGCTAAATGGTACAACATTTAATGGTTTTTCGGTTAACATTTCATCAGAGTTTTGGTTAAATATCAACTCAAGTATTAAAATCAGCACCAATATAATGCCAAGCTTATTTTTCCCTACTTTACGCTTCAACCAAATCTGATTGACTTTCGCTAATTACTTTTTGCTGAATATTTGCGGCCATTGGCATATACTCACTGAATTCACTTGTAAATTTAGCACGGCCCTGTGACAGCGACCTTAGTGTCGAGCAATATTTGTACATTTCAGAAAGCGGAACTTTTGCTGAAATCGTTTGATAGTGACCTTTTGTTCCCATTCCCTGTATTATAGCTCTTCGTGTTTGTAAATCACCCATGATATCACCCATTGATTCACTTGGACAAATCACGTCCACATTATAAATTGGCTCCATCATTTGTGGACTTGATTGATTGAATGCATTTTTAAATGCATAACCAGCAGCCGTCATAAATGCCATATCATTGGAATCGACAGGATGCATTTTCCCATCATAAATACAGACTCTAATATTTTGACATGTTGACCCAGTCAATGGACCTACGGTCATTTTATTCATTATACCTTTTTTTATAGCATTGCTGTACTTGGCATCAATTGTACCTCCTACAATACACCATAGAAATGCCAATTTACCACCCCAAGGAAGCTCTTCTATTTCTTCTTTTCGCACATTCAGATCTGAAGGTTTTGGCATACCTTCATAATAAGGCTCTATGCGTAAGTGTACTTCTCCAAATTGTCCTGCACCACCAGATTGTTTCTTATGTCTGTAACTTTCATTCACCATTTTCGTAATCGTTTCTCGATATGGAATTTTTGGCTTCTCAAATTCCATCGATATATTGTTTACTTTTTCGATTCTGTATTTAATTAAATCCAAATGCAATTGACCTTGTCCATGCAAGATAGTTTGTTTGAGAGTTGCAGATTGCTCAACATGTAAAGTTGGATCTTCTTCCTCGATCTGATGCAGTGCTTTCATCAACTTTTCCATATCATTTTTACCAGGTGGCTTAACGGCAACTCGAATTCTAGAATTTGGAAAGTCTATTTTTTCTATATTATATCCTAAGCTTTTATCTACTAAGGTATTGTTGGTGTGCGTATTTTTTAATTTCACCGTAGAGCCAATATCACCTGCAACTAGTTGTTCAACTGGTTTTCTGACCTTACCTTCAGAAACAAATAATTGATTTATACGTTCAGTTGTTCGGTTATAAGAATTGGCCATGTCATCTCCCGAATTAATTTTTCCTGAATAAACTTTAAAATATGAGACCATGCCTACTTGTGGTTCTGACATAGTTTTAAATATAAATAAACTTGTAGGAGCATTGGAATCAAGTGGCAAAAACTCTCCATTTTCTAACCTTGCATCTGGTCTGTCAACGGGGCTTGGCGCTATATCATTTATAAAACCCATGATTCGACCACTTCCCATATTTAAGGTTGAAGAACAGCAAAATACAGGGAAAATTTGCTGCTTTGACAATGCGATGGTTAATCCTTTTGCAAGGTCTGACTCATTCAAAGTCCCTTCTTCAAAATACTTCTCCATCAGACCCTCTTCATTTTCAGCTGCTGCTTCTACCAATTGATTGTGTATTTCTTTTGCTCTAGGCATCGCAGATTCTGGAATATCTTGCTTCTCTGGCTTGCCTCCATCTTTTGGAAAGACATACATAACCATTCGCAAAGCATCAACAATCTTGTTGAAACCAGAACCTTGATTTAAAGGAAATTGGAATGGGACAACATTTGCACCGAATCTAGCTTTTAGTTGATCCAGACAAACATCAAAATCTGCTTTTTCGTGATCCATTTGATTGACCACAAATAATGAAGGCGTTTTAAAATCTTGAACATATTCCCATAACAATTCAGTACTTACTTCCACTCCTTGCGAACCATTGATTAAAATAACACTTGTATCTGCAACCTTAAGCGCTGAGATCACTTCACCCACAAAATCATCCAATCCTGGAGTATCTATAATATTGATTTTTGAGTCTTTCCAATGTGCATGCATTAATGTTGAAAATACGGAGTTTCCCCTTTCCTTTTCAATATTGGTGAAGTCGGAAACAGTATTTCCAGATTCAATAAAGCCTCTTCGTGGGATAGCGCCTGCTTCGAAAAGCATGGTTTCAGCAAAAGTGGTTTTCCCACTGCCTGAGTGCCCCAAGAGACTAACATTTCTGATGTTTTTAGATGTAATTGACATAAGATAATATTTATTAGGATTTAAATATGATTTACAATACTATGTATCGCACAATTAAATTATAAAAATATTATCTATTATTAAAATGATATTAAACAAAATTTAATTTCAAAAATATATTAATTTATGATATTGAATATTTACTTAATACATATTGATTTGATTTTCATAATTATAAGTATAGGATCACGCAAAAACAAACAATCATAAATTTTATATAAAGAATAATTTAACATATATTATTCGCTATAAAGTATTATATTTAAAATTATTTAATGCAATTAATGCTAAGTAAAAAATTATACTATGAAGACACACCCTAGGGAAATACTACTTTATTATAACTCAAAATCGAGTTCAGACAGAAAGGTATTGGCACATGCAAAAAGTACAGGTTTTAAAGTACGGTCTTATTGTCATAGTCAATCTCCTTCCACAAGCACCAGTTGGAATACTATTTTAAAAGTCTTAAATCTTCATCCAAAGGAACTACTCAATAAAGCAGATCCATTCTATCAAAATAATTTGAAAGGAAAAGAATATGATCTCGACGACTGGCTAAATGTCATTAAAAACAATCCCAATTTAATGAAGTCACCGATTGCAATCAAAGGATCTAAAGTTATCGTTTGTCAGACTCCAACGGATATTTATAAACTTTAAAGATTCTTTTCTTCTTTGATTAATATACTTATTTGCTTTGAAATTTACGAGGCCATCCCAAGCGCTGTATAGGGTATTAGTATCTCCATTACTGAGTTTCTAAGTGTTGTGTGTAGAAAATAGCCGTTATCGTTTACGCAAAAAAATAAATCTAGACAGATCTATTGATTTGAATGAGTAATGTAATGAACTCTATTTTAAAACCTATGAATAAGCATTCCTATCCTTGAAGCAAGTACCACTCTAGTTCTTTCATATCAATATTTGGTCGACGTCCAACTTCCTTAGGTGCATAATGCTTTGATAAGTAATCTAATATTCTAGGCTCGCTATCGGAAAGATCGTGTAGGCCTTGCGTTTTCTGCATCCATCTTATCATAGATTTCCAACCAGCTCTATCTGCTCTGTTTTGGGTAATTAATTTTGACGAATGGCAAGACAAACAATGAGACTGAATATGTTTAAAATTACTGTCATAGACCATTCCCGTTTGAACATGAATTCCCTTCTCCACCCTATCCCAGTCATTAGATAATTCTTGACTTCTTGCCACGCTCATTTTTTTTAATTCTTCTTTATTGTATCTGGGTCGGTTCATGTAACGGTCAATACTTGGTTTAACTGGAATGTATATAATAATACAAATCACGATAAGCGCTATTAGATTAAGCAATCGTAAAAGTGCATCCCAGGATTTATTTGTATCGAAAGATTGTTTGCTCATTTTAGTTTTCCACTTTTATAGCAATTCTATGACAAGCATTGTTCAGGTAACCCTTAGGATTCCAACCTGGCAAAATAATAGGTTGCGTATCACCTAAAGAATCTGTAGCTCTTGCCCAAACTTCATAATAGCCTACTTTTTCAAACTTTATTTCCGCAGAAAAAGCTTGCCATTCATATCGATTTTGAGCAGATGACAATTCACAAGGACTCCATGTTTTCCCAAAATTGATTGAGTATTCGACTTTTGAAATTGATTCAGAGGAAGTCCACGCTTTTCCGTTAATTGGCAAAGTTTGATTTTGTTTTATAATTGCTCCCGTTTTCGGATAAGTTACAAGTGACTTTACAGGCATGTCTTCAATAATACACAGATCTTCGTCTTTTACTTTAGCTCCTGGAGCAACTGGATCACACGGAATTCGATATGAAGCGCCACTCATTTTTTGACCATCATGAACGCGATCCCGGATAACTATCTTACTCAACCATTTTCCAGAACAAGATGCTGGATACCCTCCAAAAACAAGACGTAAAGGATAACCATTTAATAGAGGAATATCTTGATCATTCATAGACCATGCAATCATACTTTCTGCCTCTAGAGCCTTTGCGATAGGCACCCCTCTTGAAATAGTATTTTTATTAGGGTCACCAGACAAATGCGTATCTGATCCATAATAACCTACGTACACAGCATTACCTTTTATACCAACATCATTAATAACATCTTTTAATCTCACACCCGTCCATTTAGCACAACCCACAGCACCAGTACTCCATTGATTTCCTTTTGCAGGTGGGTTAAATTCTTTTCGACCATTCCCTCCACATTCCAAAGTCAAATTCCGAGAAACCACGTCAAAATTTTCTTTCAATGAATTAATGGTGTAGACTTTTGAGGATTTTGCTGATTCTCCCTCAACCTTAATTGACCAATTTTTCGGATCGATATTTTCAGGAGGTATTCCGTTATTTCTTACAAAGAATAAATTATTGGGTGTAAGCATATCATTGAGCAAATGAGGAGGTGTCTCTGCATTGATTGGCCTATCATTCAACACTTTTAAAAGGTCACTTTTACCAGGTAAACTTGAAAATACTATGTCCTCAAGAATTGCAATTGGAAGCATATTCTTAGGTAAGAAATTCTCATAAATAACATCTGCACCTAGCAGAATTCCAAATGAGGTTTTTAAAGATTCTTTTAAAAATTTACGACGCTTATTCTTCACCTTTAAATGTTTTATGACAACAATTTAATTCAATAAAATAATACTTTCAAAAATGATCGAAAATAAATTGAATCACAAACTACTTTTTATTTGATATATTTGAATACAAAATTGATTTAAAATGAAAATAGTTATAACTGTATTTTTTGCTCTTTTCCTATCTGCTGGATGTAATTCATCTCAAAATGCTGGGTATAAAGATGCTGACGTCCCAGAATTTAAAAAAATGATGACTCAAGACAATGTAGTCATTTTAGATGTCAGAACTCCTGAAGAAACAGCTGAAGGAATTATAAAAGGAGCAATAGAAATCGATTATCAAGCAGAAGGATTTGACGCAAAAATAGACAAACTAGATACAAGCAAAACTTATCTTGTGTACTGTAGAAGCGGTGGAAGAAGTGGGAGAACTGCAAAGAAAATGGTATCCAAGGGATTTAAGAATGTTGTCAATTTAAAAGGAGGATACCTAGATTGGAGCAAGTAACAATTTTCTAGATTAAGATTTCACTTGTAATCGTTAATTGAAGTTAAGCTTAATGTCTGGAGAAGGAAATCAAATTTACGAAATGGGCTGCTGCAATTGTAAATCCGCCTAATGCCACGACAATTGTACTATAACTTCCCATAAAATGGTGGATCACAACAAGGAAAAGACCAAAAATAGCTGTGTAGAAAGTCATTTTGGAAACAACTCCTTTATAATAACCTTTAATTAGTGAGTTGTAAACGAAGAAAATTGTCAAGATTATCATTGTCAACTCAAAAAATGGATGAGCAAGCCAAGATTCACTTTGAAACAAGCCAATTGATATCAATAACGGTAATATTGCACAATGTATGGCACACAAAAATGATGACGTGCCACCCCAAAAATCCAGACTTCTATACAATTTTCTCATTCGCAGATGCAATAATGTTGCAAATATAGTCTAAATTTGTTGTTCAAAGCAAGAAAAATGGAAAAAGCCATATCAATATTAAAAAAGCATTCACTCAGAAAAACTCCTTTTCGCTTAGAAGTATTGACACTATTTCTTGACAACGCAACCAGAGGAATCTCTCCTAGCTTCATTGAAAATTCGGTAAAAGACTTCGATAGAATAACTTTATACCGAACCCTAAAAACATTTGAGAAATCTGGTGTTATCCACATGGCTATTGATGGCAGCAATGACACCAAGTATGCTTTGTGTCATGAAGATTGTTCTACACATAATCATCTTGACGATCATGCACACTTTTTGTGTACTGATTGCGAAGAAACATATTGCTTAGAGAATGTCATACAGCCGCAAATTACTTTGCCTGCGAACTATAAATTGACTAGTGCACATCTCGCATTATCAGGACTTTGCGAAAATTGCAATTTAAAAGGAAATTAATTACTCTTCTCCCTTATTCACTTAAGTTTTATCCTGTAAAAATATTAAAGGCTCGAATGCTGTAATTTTTATATATGTTATGCTTATTTTGCTTTAAAAATAAACACACAGTGAAGGAGAAAATTAAAGTGGCTATTATTTTTGGTGGAAGATCTACTGAACATGCCATCTCATTGCTTTCAGCTCAGAATGTATTAGGATCTTTGGATAAAGAAATTTATGATCCAGTTCTTATTGGAATTGATAAAAAAGGCCAATGGCATTATAATGAAAAATCAATGTCGCTTTTAAATGCGCAAGATGCCAATTCTATATCTATGACGGAAATGGATAACCCTGTTTTACTTTCTCAAAATACAAATCAAAGAACATTAACGTCAGTTAACACAAAAGAAACAATTTCTAGAATAGATGTTATTTTTCCAGTCCTTCATGGTACATTTGGAGAAGATGGATCAATACAAGGTTTGGCTAAGCTTGCCAATATTCCTGTTGTTGGGTGTGGCGTTCTTGGTTCAGCAATAGGCATGGACAAGGACATTATGAAAAGAATCCTTAGGGATGATAATATTGGTGTTGCAAAATGGGTTACCATAAAACATACCAGTAAAGGCGTAATATATAAGGACATTGTCGAAACGTTAGGAAATGAACTATTCATTAAACCCGCTAATTTAGGATCCTCAGTTGGCATCAGTTTCAGTAAAGATCAAGAATCATTTTTTAAAGGACTTGAACTTGCCTTACAATTTGATCCGAAAGTTATTATAGAAGAAAAAATAATTGGGCGTGAAATTGAATGTGCCGTTTTAGGAAATGAATATCCTAAAGCATCAATTCCTGGCGAAATAATTCCTAAAGATGGCTTCTACTCCTTTGAAAACAAATATCTAGATGAATCTGGTGCAAAGTTGCAAATACCAGCAGATCTTACTGAGAATCAAATTCAGAGAGTACAATCATTAGCCATAGATACTTTCAAACTCTTGGAGTGTTCTGGTATGAGCCGCATTGATATGTTCATGAAGGAAGATGACAGTTTAATTATAAATGAGATTAATACCATTCCTGGTTTTACAAATATCAGCATGTATCCCAAACTTTGGGAATACTCAGGATTACCACAAAAGGAGCTGATTTCTAAATTAATAGAATTGGCAATTGAAGCTCACACCAAACAGAATAAATTAAAATTGACTTAAATTTATGATTGAAGTAAGACAAGGAACATCCAAGGATATTGAACAATTGGTTGTCTTATTTGAGGCATATCGTAACTTTTACAGGCAACAACCTGCTAAAGACCAAGCAACACAATTTTTATCTGAACGATTTATTAATAATGATTCGGTCATATTCATTGCGTTTGATCAATCAAAAAATGAAGCCGTAGGATTCACTCAGCTCTACCCCACCTTTACTTCAATCAGAATGAAGAAATCTTGGATACTTAATGATCTCTTTGTTTCAGAAAAAAGAAGAGGTCAAGGCATATCTAAATTATTAATAAATGCAGCAAAAGAACATTGTATCGCAACCAAGACATTCGGTCTTTTGTTAGAAACTGAAAGGACCAACATTGTAGGGAATAAATTATATCCTAGTACAGGTTTTACTAAAGAAACTAGTAATTTTTATTATTGGATAAATAAATAAGTTATGATAACACATGAAAGTTCACATATCAGTGCAGGTATACTCAGTTTACTTCCACTGTATTATGTTGGCTGGTCAGACTCTGTACTTAGTCCTTCAGAACTAAAGTTTATCCATGAGAAAATTGAATCCTATGACTTCCTAACTTTTGAAGATAAATCATATTTAAAAAATTGGTCTGACCCACTGAATCCTCCCTCTGAGAAGCAATTTAAGCAATGGGGAGTGGCAATAAAAAAATACTCTAAAGGCTTAAGTCCTGATCATAAAAAATCATTAATAATCTTAGGCTTGGGTATGGCACAAAAAGCCACAGGTCAAAATGATGATTCCCTGTGGAGTTCAGATGAAACAAAAAAATCAATCTTAGAATTTAAAGAAATTTTGGGTATCACAGACGAGAGTGAACATTTATTGGTCAATAAATTATTCCCAGAAATAAAATTTGATGACGAATGTTCAACTTGCAGATTTGAAAGTGATGACTTGAAAGAAATCCTAGACTATCCTCACAATGAACTGAAAAACAAAATAAGACGATTGTTGTCCGATCCATTTTTTGATCAAACGTATGAACCCAATAAGGAAAAAAACAGAGAACGCGTATTACGGCAAGTTAAGAAATTAGCTGATCAAGGATTAAGTGCTTACTCTTTCCCTAAAAAGTACGGAGGGTTTGAAAAGAATGGAGATCATATTGCTGTCTTCGAAATGCTAGGTTACGCCGATCTAAGCTTGGCTATAAAATTTGGTGTACAATTTGGATTGTTCGGTGGTGCAGTTTTCTTATTGGGAACTGAAAAGCACCATTCAAAATATGTAGAAGCTTTACATAGAGCAGAGCTACTAGGTTGTTTCGCTATGACAGAAACAGGTCATGGATCAAATGTCAAGAATTTAGAAACAACAGCTACTTACAATCATTTCGATAAAACCATAACTGTAAACTCTCCTAACTTTGCATCAGGTAAAGAATATATTGGCAATGCATTACACAGTGAAATGGCTGCTGTCTTCACACAACTAATTGTTAATGGAGAAAATCATGGCGTTCATGCCGTATTAGTTCCCCTAAGAAAGAACAATGAAGTATTACCTGGAATAAAAATTGAAGATTGCGGTTATAAAATGGGTCTGAATGGCGTTGATAATGGTCGAATTTGGTTTGACAATATAAAGGTGCCGGTCGAGAACTTATTAAACAAGTATGGATCAATAGGTGACAATGGTGTCTATACCAGTTCAATTGAAAATCCATCCAAAAGATTTTTCACAATGTTGGGTGCATTGGTAGTTGGAAGAATTTGTGTAGGACTCCTTGGAAATAATGCATCAAAATTGGCATTGACAATTGCATTGAAGTACAGTATGAAAAGAAGGCAATTTGCTGCTAAAGAAGGTCAAAAAGAAACTTTGCTCATTGATTATCCAACACACCAAAAAAGACTCTTCCCCTTATTGGCCAAAACCTATGGACACTATTTTGCTTTGAGAGATCTAGCGGAAAAATATTCGAATTCTAATGGAGATGATACTAGAGAAATTGAAACCCTAGCAGCTGGGTTAAAATCAAAAGCAACTTGGCTGACCACAAAAACAATTCAAGTTTGTCGTGAGACATGCGGGGGTAAAGGATACTTGATGGAAAATAAATTTGCTTTACTCAAAGCAGATTCAGATATTTTCACAACATTTGAAGGTGACAATACTGTACTTATGCAGTTGGTGTCAAAAGGGTTATTGACTGAATTTAAACAATCATTTCATGACGATGGCTATAAGGCTGTAATCCGTTTTCTATTTACAAAAGTAAAACATGAAGCATTGGAATACAATCCGATGTTTACTAGAAATACTGATGTAAAGCATATTCTAGATCGACAATTTCATGAGCATGCGTTTAATTATCGTTACAAAAAAACCTTAATAAGCTTGAGTGATAGAATGCGTAAATATTTAAAAAGAGGCATCGATCCCTATCAAGCATTTCTAAAAGTTCAAAATCACATGGTTGACCTTGCTGATGCCTTCATAGATGATGTTATATTACACTCATTCTATAAAAGAGTAGATGCGTGTAAGGATAAAGAATTAAAAATAGCAGTTGAAAGGATGGCTCAATTATATGCATTGAGTGTGATACAAGACAACAAAGCCTATTTCTTAGAAAAAGATTATATGGATGGAAGTAAAACAAAAGCTATTAATCGCATCATTACAAAATTATTTCAAAGTATAAAGCCAGATATTAATTCATTCTTAAATGCATTTGCAATACCTGAAGAACTTATTATAGCACCTATAGCAATGAAAGAATTTTCATAAGATGGAATTTAAAAGCAACGTAAATCATAAAGGGTATAAAACTTTCTACCCAGATTCAATAGAAGCTCTGCGAAGTTGGCTAGAGAAATATGGAGAGATTGAAAAGTCTGTTTGGATTCTCCTTTATAAAAAGAATGCAAATAAACCAACAATTTCAACTGGCGATGTGGTTAAGCACTCACTTTGCTTTGGCTGGGTTGACAGTAAAACACATACAAAAGATTTTGAATCTTACTACATGTATATTTCACAAAGAAACTCTAATAGCAATTGGAGTGCTGTAAATAAATCTAATATTGCAAATATAGAAGCTGAAGGACTGATGCATGAAACAGGAATTAAGTTAGTCCAACACGCAAAAAAAACAGGAACGTGGAATGCTCTAAATGATGTTGAGAATCTCGTTATTCCAAAAGATTTGGAAACTGCAATGAAAGAGATAGAAGGGTCTGAAGAAAATTTTCTTGCCTTCAATAAATCCGCCAAAAGAGGAATTCTTCATTGGATATTTAGTGCTAAAAAACCTGAGACGAGAGCCAATAGAATTGCAAGAACAGCAAGAATGGCCGGAGAGAATAAACGCTCCTTTTATGAATAAGTACTAAATTGAGCTTAATAGTATACAAGTATTAAAGGCTAAAAATAAATATATTGAAAGCCTTCTTTATAATATTTATACCTTTGACTTAAAGAAATTCAAAATATGATCTCTAGGTGTGTCACATTTATTATAACCTCTACCTTATGTACCCTTTCTTTAATCGGGCAAAAAACAGAAAACGTTACTCTTATTTCCAATGATGAGATTAAATTGACTTTAGAGCATCATACAGAAGCTGATCTGTCTAAAAAAGATTGGCTTAAATTTAAACTGAGAAATAAGACAAATAAAAAATTATACTTTGAGAACATCAACTATAGTATAAATACTTTTGAGATAAATAAAAACAACGAACGTGAATTAAAACCAGGAGCCCTAGGAAGGTCAAAGATGTATAATTTACTGCCTGAATATCATAATGTAAAAAAGATAACAGCTGATAATAAATTTTACGAATTACCTGCAAAAAAAGAAATCACCTTTTGGAAGTATGCAAGCAATACAGCATCCGCTATTTTAGAAAAATCCCTTTCTAAAAGTCAAGAAATTTGTGGCTTAATGGAGTTCAAAGTTGAATATGGTCTTCATGAAGATTTGGTCGATATATATGCTGGTGAAGAAGCATTCTGTTTTAATTGGATAAATAGCACTGATATTAATCCTAAGCTTATCGCAAATCATCTTGAAGAGAAAATATCCGATGTCACACAACGTAAAATAAATTCAGCTATAATAAATACTTTGGTTTTAAATGAAAGTGTAATCAATCAAATCACTGTAGATACTTTGATTTATGGAATTGAAAAAAGAGGCTATACTCAAAATAAGTCTGAACGAATGGCTTTATTAAAAACACTTGATAAACGCAATGGATTTGAAAATGATCGAATTATCAGCCATTATCAAACTTGCATGTATGATAAGAATTGTGAGTGGATTGAAGACCTTAAATACTATTGGAATAATAAATTATTTGACACCTTAATCTCAAATTCATTATTTATAAATGAGAAGATTAAAATATTAGAAATACAATCTGCAGATTGGCGAAAAAATGATGACCGAAAAAATAAACTTTTTAAAAAAGTTATCTCAACTATGGACTTTGATTTCAACTACGTTCCTGATCAAGATGGCTTTTCAAAATGGTACAATAAAGTAAAGAAATTAGCATCTACGCGGCACCCTGAGGTTATAAAATACCTATCAGGTTTATTAGACAATGAAACTTTTCTGAAAATTGAAGATTGGTCAGGCCAAAAAAACAAAAGGATAATAACAAATAGAGATAAAGCAAAAATTATTAATGTGCGAATTTGTGATGTGGCTTATGTAGGTCTCTTACGTGCATTAAACAAGGTCGATATCGAAAAAAAATTCGAAGGTTTTAAATATTCGCAGTCCGTATTAATTGATGAGAAATGGAGAGGATCTAATGAGGCAAACAGTGATGGTATTCGTTTGAAAAATGCATATACTTTGTTGCCTTTAAATTTAAGTATGGGTGAAAAATATTATTATCTGAATTTTACAAACAAGCTGGAGATTAGAAAACTATTGAGAAGATATGGTTTTTAGCATTTTGTTTTCATTCAGAACTAGAAAAGTCATTAATGAGTAAATTCTTTATTGAATTTTGATTTTGTAGAACTTATTGAAAGACCATCATTATATTTTCCAGAAATGGCGAGTAAACCAAGTTTAGGGCACAAACCATTTCCGCCTTCTAAGCCAATTCAACCATCTCTAGAAAATAATACCCTATAATTAAATACAGTAGATAAGGTTTTAAAAGGCAAGAAAAAGAAGGCTTTATTAAAGCAAAAAAAGTTTTTGGAAATCAATCCAAAAGAATACTGGATGAAAAGAAAATATTTCCAAAGGATATAGATTTTTATCACGAATACAATAAAAATATTTTCCCCTTTGTAGCAAATATTATTGAACTCACTAAAAAGAAGGCCCCGGAAGAAGAATTTGCTGAAACAGGAAAAATAGACAATGGAGACTTTGGTAGATACTTTACAAATATAAGTCAATTGGGGTGAATCAATTGTGATAAATTTAGCTATTTCTCTGAAAAGATGATGGCTAAAGTTTACCTGAAAGATAATGACAATGAAGTAAAATACTATCTTATTTTTACTGACATGAAAAGTATTTTACCTGCTAAAAGAATGGATGACAAAAGTGCTTATGTAATTTATAACATGCCAAAAAATAAAATTGTAAAAATAGTAGTTGCAAAATTAAATGACAATGAACCTCAACTTTCTGTCATTGATTATAAAATTGGTAATGATAATTATATAGCTATGGACTTTAGTCCAGCATCATTAAAAGATATTAAAACGGAATTAAATAATTTAGACTAGCAAATATTTTAATTCTTAGTGACAAAACAGAGAAGCCCAGTTCAAAAATGAACTGGGCTTCTCTATTTATAAACTTCTTTTTTTATACAAATTCTTATTGCTTGATAACTCTTATCAGTCGATCAAAACTTGGATCTTCTATTCTCAAAAAGTATATACCTGCAGGATAATGATACAAAGACATGACACCTAGATGCCCATTATCATACTTAGCAGCATTATTCCTCTGAATAACTTCACCTTTAACATTGTATAATGTCAAAGGAACATATATCTCTTTTGAATTAGCACCAATTAATTCAATTTGAAAAACACCTTCTGTTGGATTCGGATACAGTTTTGCAACTGAGCCAAAAGTAACTTCATCAGAAGATAATGCATTTCCTAAGTGTACAATTTCAGTAAATTCACAACCTAAAGAATCTCTCACGAAAATCTCATAATCACCTACACCTAGACCGTCATATTCAGTAGCCGTTCCCAAACTACCACCGCCATTAATACTTATCAATGTAGCTCCAAAGTTACCCGTAATGTCAAATGTCATTGTACCATCATTTGATTCAAATTCTGTCTCTGGCGTCACAGTAACCGCAACATCGAGAGCACATGCTAAAATCGATGTCTCAAACTCAAATAGACAATCGCCCGATCCTCTTACAGTAACCGTATAATCGCCTTCCGCAAGATCTCTAAACATATTGTTATTCTGAAAATTGACACCATCTAAGCTGTACTGAAAAGGACCGACACCATTGAGAATTTCAATCATAATCACACCATCGCTTATACTTGCACTAGAGGCTGGAGATGTATTAGCGGTAGCTTCAACACTACAAACAAATAATGCACAAAATTCATTGGTCTCTTCAGAACCAAAGGCAATATTCATTATACTAGCTAAAACTGCGCCTTCATCATTTGTTATAGTGTAACCAGCATCAGGAGTGCCTCCATCAATGCCATCATAGTAAGAATCAAAAATGGTAAATACATAACACAATTCTGGATCAAGACAAACTTCATTATCTATAGTCGTAAACAATTGTCCATCATAAGGACCACCTTCAGCTACAACCACTCCTGATTCAGTAGATAAAGACCATGTAGTTTCATTAGGAAATCTGTCTGTCATAATTGCAACATTTCCTTGAAACCCATTTGTAGAAGCTTCAAAAGTTAGAGATAATGTATTGTTCGTATCCACTTCATCACCACTTAACCCATTCACAGATAACAATTCAATATCCAGAGTATTCTGACCATCTAATAAATCCAAAAGATCAACTGTCAAAATTGAACTTTGATTGGGTATAATTGAATTTGAAAAATTTTGCACTGGCAACTCTAATCCATTCAAAACAACAGAAAAAGTGGCTTCTGTTATTTCTAAAGTTCCTAGGTTTAAAAGATTAACTTCAGCTGTCACATCACTAGAACAAATTAAACCAAGAGGCTTAACACTTGGTATAGACAAATCAATTTGAGGAATATTTCTTATCTCAGCAGTTATCGTATCATTTAAGACATTCTGATCGACAACCAATGAAGTAAACAAGCTAATATTATATTCTCCCAATTGAGAAACATCCACAGTAGGAATGAAGGTATGGTCATATAAAGAATCTGGTAACAATTCGTATGAAACCATTTCTTTTACCTCTGCACCATTTTCAAAAATATATCCAACCTCAAATTCTCGAATAGTATCTAAGCCAAAATTTTCAACTTGCATACTGACTGGTTCTGCTGCTGATAATAGCGAGCCACTGATCAAGGTTTTTAAACTAATTGGGCCAATATCAAAAGTGTCCTTTTTCAATTCAAATGCTATGATTCTTGTACGCACATCATTTACTCCAGCATATTCAGTAGTAAACCAAAATGTCTTATCATTCACAGGATCAATTGACATATGAGAATAATCGCCAAACCTTCCAAAACTGTTGATTGTGGATTCACCTGCTACAACTTCAAATTCTTCAACAGTCATTTGACCAAGTTCATCATTTGCTCTTCTTCCTGTAAATCGAATACCCGTATAATCATCTACTCCTGATACGTTATATGCCAATCCAATATTTCCAGCGCCATCCATTGCGATACTTCCCATATATCTATGCAAATTATCTGCAGGTGCAAAGGTACCTTCTTGGTAAACTGACCATTCATCATCAGTGGTTCTTCTCATCTCTATCCATCTTATGCCAGATATATCTTCACCATCTGTAACATCAGTGATAAAATTCATGACCATTGTCTCATATGTTCCAAAGTTTCTATAATGAATTTGATTCATTATAACTTCAGGAATTCCATCTAATCCATTTCCTCCTCTTTGTGGTATGCATGAAAACCCAACACCTTCAGCTGAACATGGATATGAATCATAAGGCGAAACGACTACACTTTGCCTTGTCATTGTTGTGCTATCCGGATTATCCCAATTAACATCAAAGGAAAATATTTCAACTTTATCTTCGGTCTCGCCAACGTTCCATGAAGCATCATTTAAAGATAAAAACATTGGATTTCTCTCTTGTGGTGGTGCTAATCGACCAGACCAATCAACGGGAGTAGACACAAAAAATCCTGCTTCGGTATTACTATTTCCTGGAACTTCTACCCTTTGTATAACTACAGTTTCTGCACCCATCAACAATTGCTCTCTATTGATAAAGTAACTGTGCAAATTTCTAGGACCTTGTTCATTAGTTGTTACTGTATAGGAATCTGTCCAAATACTATACTTTGGGTAATCTGGAAAATTTGGCGTTGTAAAATTGTAAACATTGTACTCCCCCATTGGGTCTTCTGTATCAGAAATTGCTACCATCAAATTGTTTCCTTGATTGGCAAATTCAGTAATTATCCATCTTTTAAATTCTTGGTCATATAAAATTATTGGATCACCGGCAGATGTAAACCCAAGAGAATTCCAAAGCGTGTTGGCTGCAAAATTTGTTACTAAAGAACCATCGGATTTGTTAAACAACCCTATTCGGGTAGCATTAATGGCTTGCATATAAAAACTCTTGCCCACATCGCCTGTAGGGTCATGAGGTGCACGACCAACATTAAGACCTTCAATGTTTATCAAAGGCTCCACAATTGAACCTATTTTTTTTTGAATAGATGATTGCCTAATTTTGTCTGGACCAGTATGCACTTTAGACTCATCCTTGATTCTTGACTGATGGCGTCCTACAAAATTTCTTGGAGGTCTTATCTTCTTTTTGTCCGCTGTTTTTTTCTGCATATCGGTTACAGAGCGCGGTATTAAATACTTCAGCGCCTGAGTTTTTCCTAATTTTTTGGCATAGGTTACTTGAACTATAGGCTTAATCGTTTCTATTTCTTGTGCATTTAGACTTATTGCCATGCAATAAAAAATCAAAACTGTCATTTTCTTGGTTAAGTTAATCATACTACTAATTTTTAATATTAAATATGCAAAGGGTTATTTGACAGGAACCTTTGCCTTTTTACCGCTTGAAAACTTTTGTGGCTTTCCTACTTCATAACTTAGAGGTTCAGCTAGATATACCACCTTATTTCTATTTAGTTTTTTTAATAAATCTTCATCGCTAATTTTATTTTTATTGAAAGTGAAAAGATGCTGATTTTGAGACTTACTAGCTATTGACTTATGCTTCAAATCATATTTCGCAAAACTAGCCTCTAAAACCTCAACTTTCTTTCCTTCCAGTAAAGTCACCAAAAGTTTACCACTTAAGGCTTTAGCCATTCCTTCTTCGACGGTAACTTCAGTTGCCTTTTTGTTACTATTACAGCTTATACAAACGACTGCCAAAAAGATCAATATTCCTTTAAATAAATTCATTTACATAGTTTAAGTTGACAAAGCTGTGAAAATAAGACCTTTTGAACTGTCTTTATAAACATTAATTGTCTAAATTAATTAATAATTTGAGAGTTGAACAACCGCTTTAAATACATGCTTTCCAATTTATACTCGGTTCTTAATAACTGGCCTCCATTGTTATCTGTAAAAACTTAAGATTTTTGTGCACTATACCATGCCCCACCTACTACATTACAGCTCGCTCCAGTAGCATTTGCTATAAAATTACTGCGATTATTGATTCTTAAGTATGCCATGTATGACATTAATATAGATTCTTTGTAATCCACAATATTTTCCGAAAACAGTGGACATTCAAACGTATCTCCCATTTCTTTTCTAAATCTATCCATAAAGTAGCTATTTTTTGCACCACCACCTGTAAATAGAAACTTACCAGAATTCTCTGTAATTTGACTTTTTATTATTTTGATTAAAAAAGTGTTGTAGGTTTTTAATACATCTTCTATCCCTATATTAAATGTATCAATCAACGGAATCCAGTAATTTTTAATCCATGAATTATCTATACTTTTGGGAGGCTTGCATTTAATAAAGTCTTCATTGAGAAGAGCATTCAATAATGAAGTATTGGTTTTACCCAAACACGCCAACTGCCCGTTTTCATCAAAAGAATAGCCCTTTTTAGCAGCATAATGATTTGAAACCTGATTACATGGAGCTATATCATAGGCTTTCCAGTCATTATTATGTCTTAGACTTATATTGGCTATACCTCCCATATTTATATAATAGTCATAACCTGGAAACAAATCTCTATCAGCAATTACCGCCATTGGTGTACCTTGACCACCAAAAGACATATCTGCATTTCGAAAATCACATAAGATATCCATTCCTGTAAGTGCCGCACACATCCCTCCATTTAAGAGCTGCCAAGAAGTTTGAATATTGGGTAAATGTAGTACAGTATGACCATGAACAGCAGCGCAATCTGGTTGCCCTGGGAGTTTTTCAACAAATTTATTTATAACTTTTGCTACATACTTTGAATATCGAGATTCTGTATCCGCAATCTCAAATGCCACTTGATTTGTGATTTTTCTTAACGCATCGCATATATCACTTGGCACATCAATAGTTTCATAGGCTTCAAGTTCCCAATTAAGGATTGGCCCTTCTTTATAAATCACTGAAACTAAGTCTAACCCATCCAATGAACTGCCTGACATAACACCTAATATTCTCATATTGTAAATATAATCAAAAGCTAAATACACTCATTTTCATCAAATAATGAAATTGAAATTCGTATTGAATTCATTACAGTTCATCCCGACTTATTAACAATCTATCAAAAAAATTGGAAACTTTAAAACATTTTATAGTTTCCTGAGTTTATGT
This sequence comes from uncultured Saprospiraceae bacterium, assembly GCA_905480605.1. GTDB lineage: Bacteria > Bacteroidota > Bacteroidia > Chitinophagales > Saprospiraceae > RFSX01. Next base: position 88,416 of record CAJQRD010000078.1, read on the forward strand.
GTTGTAAATTTGTACTTATGTCAAAGGAATTAATAATTAAATCTTCGAAAATCCTCTTCATGAGATACGGTATTAAGAGTATCAGTATGGATGATATTGCTAAGGATTTGGGCATTTCAAAAAAGACTATTTATAACTTTGTAGAAAACAAAGACACATTGGTGTTAAGTGTCCTTCAATCTCATTCATTGGAGGAAAAAGAAATGGTGCAAAAAATTAAAAAAGTTGCACATAATGCCATTGAGGAAATGGCCTCTATCGCTCGATATGTACTACAACATATGAGAGAAATGAAACCCACTCTCATGTATGATTTAAAAAAATACCATCTAAAATCATGGAATTATTTAACAGAAAACCACTTTTCCTTTATTGAAGAAACTATTCAGAAAAACATAGAAAGGGGAAAAGAAGAAGGTCTTTACAGAGCAAAAATTAATGAAGTAATTCATTCAAAAATCTATGTAAGCATGGCTAGAATAATGGTTGATGAGGACGTATTTCCAAGCAATACTTATAAAAAGGGGGATATCTATGAAAACTATTTCATCTACCACATGAATGGCATCATGAACGAACAAGGTCGCAAAGAATTAAACAAATATTTGAATCAAGAGAAATAACATTACATGAGACTTATTATAATAATATTCCTAACTAACTGCTCATTGAATGCACAACAAAAGTTCAGCCTTCAAGAAGCTATTGATTATGGATTAAAAAATCACAGTGAGATTAAAATGGCCAATCTTGATGTACAGGACGCTGAAGCTCAAATTACTGAATTCAGATCTATTGGCATCCCTCAAGTTACTGGGAGTATAAACTATCAATATTACATAGCAGCACCTGTAAATCCGATTGAAGATTTTATTACACCTTCTGTTTATGCCGTACTTGAAGAAGAGCAAGTCCCAGGCGTAAATCCTTTCGAGGGACCACCAGAAACATTTGAATTTTCATTCTTTCAAAAAAACAACCTTTCAGCCAATCTTGACGCATCTTGGTTATTGTTTGATGGTTCATACTTAACCGGACTTCGAGGAGCAAGAATGTTTAGGGATCTGAATAGAAAATCCATTGATGTAAAAGAAGAAAAGTTAAGAGCAGACATCACAAAAGCGTTTATGAGTATTCTAATAGCCCTTGAGAATAAAAAAACATTGGAAAAGAATATACAAAATATTACCAAATCACTAAGTGAGGCTCAGGCATTTTATGAAAATGGTTTCTTAGAAAAATTAGATGTTGATCGGGTATTACTTTCTCTAGAAAACGTAAGCACTGAAAAGGAAAAGATAGATCAATTGATTGCGATCAGTTACAATCTTTTAAAATTCCAAATGTACTACCCTCTTGATCTGGAAATTGAAATTTCTGAGGATCTAAAAACGCTTGTCAATTTGTTTAAAATTGAAGACATCAAAACAAATGAAAATGTTGACTTTAACAAAAGAGCAGAGTTCGAACAAATTGAAATGGGTGCTGATTTAAATACCTTAAACATTGAGAGATTAAAAAAAGGATATCTGCCCAGCGTTATGGCTAGGGCTAACTACAATCAAAGCTTGCAAAGAAAAAATTTATTTAGTGGAGATGAGATTGGATTTATTCCTCAATCCTCAGTTAGTCTTGGTATAAATATTCCTATCTATGATGGAAGTCAAAAGAAAGGACAGATTCAACAAGCTAAAATTGAACAAGAAAGATTAGAGCTACAAAAATCAGAATTCAAAAGAGGGGTGACACTACAAGTCAAAACTGCTCAGATGCAATATATCAATGCAAAAAAGACATTAAAAAATAGAGAACGCGCATTAGAAATTGTTCAAGGCATTTATGACAAAACACAAATTAAGTTTAAGGAAGGTGTGGGTTCTAGTTTAGAAGTAAGCCAAGCGGAATCACAATTATTTAGTGCTCAAGCAAATCATATAAATGCATTGTACGATTTACTAATTACAAAAACTGATTTAGATATTGCATTGGGTAATATTTAAAAAACAAAGCACTTATTCAACAGTAAAAAGAAATAGACATTATAAATAGGAATTATGAAACTTAATCAAACTCTACTAATTCTAATCGGAATGCTTTTTATCTTTTCTTGTCAGACAAAACAAGATCCATTGACTGAAAAAAAAGCATCACTGAGTGAGAAAAAAACAGCACTGAGAGCCATTCAAAAGGAAATTGATTTACTTTCAAAAGAGATCTTAAAACTTGATCCCCCAAAGGAAAAAAGTCCTGTTGTTGTAAAGATCTCTACTATGCAACCCAACACCTTTAAAAGATTCATTGATCTTCAGGGTAGAGTTGAAGCTGATGATATTGTAAATGTCAGTTCTGAAATTGGAGGGCGGATCATAAGTCTCACAGTCAAAGAAGGGCAAGCTGTTAGAAAAGGTCAACTTATTGCAGTTACAGATATGTCAACTCTAGAAAACCAAATAGCTGAAATTAACAACAATCTTGATATGGCTAAAACAGTTTTTGAACGACAAGAAAGGCTGTGGAAACAAAACATTGGCTCAGAAATCCAATACCTACAAGCTAAAACAAATAAAGAAGGCATTGAGAAATCATTAGAAACTTTAAAGTCACAAATAAAGAAGAAAAATGTCTATGCGCCCATATCTGGAATAGTGGATAAAGAATTCATGAAACAAGGAGAAACGACATCACCAGGTATGCCAATAGTACAAATACTTAATACTTCAAAAATAAAAGTTGTTGCTGATGCTCAAGAACATTTTTTGAAAAGTATATCAATTGGAGATATGGTTGAAGTAACTTTTCCAGCACTTGGACAAACAGTTAACAAAAAGATTTCTATGATTGGTCGAACCATAGATCCTGCCAATAGAACTTTCAAATTTGAGATTGAAACCAATAGTATGAATGGTCAATTGAAGCCAAATCTTTTGGCAGAGGTAAAAATAAATGACTATTCAATGGAGGATGCGATTGTCATTCCTTTAGATGCTATTCAAGAAGAGGTGAGTGGAAAAAAATTCGTCTATCTAATGGTTAAAAAAGAAGGAGAAAATAGAGCCCAAAAATCATATATAGAATTGGGAGAATCCAAAGTTGGAGAAACTATAATATCAAGTGGTTTAAATGCTGGAGACAACCTAATTGTAGCGGGAGGAAAAAATCTATCGAACGGAGACTTAGTAACCATATAATCCAAAAGATCCAAAAATGAATAAATTCATTCAAGAATTAAAAGAATTTAAGCTAAGTTCTGTTGCTGTAGATAATGCAACCAGTGTATTTCTTGTAGCTGTTATGATTATGCTATTTGGACTGCAAGCTTATTTAGATATGCCAAAGGAACAATATCCTGAAGCATCATTACCAACAGTTTACATCAATACACCATATTTCGGTAATTCAGCTGAAGAAATAGAAAACTTGATAGCGAGACCAATTGAACAAGAAGTTAGTTCAGTTGTCGGTATTAAAAACATAAAGTCAACTTGTGTGCAGGATTTTTCAGTTATTGTTGCAGAATTTGATAGCGATGTTGACATTGATCTGGCAGTACAAAAAACCAAGGATGCTGTCGATAAAGCAAAGAAAGAATTGCCTAGTGACCTCGATCAAGACCCCTCAGTTTTCGAAGTGAATTTGTCAGAATTGCCAATTGTAACAATCAATATTTCAGGTGACTATTCAATGGATGACTTAAGGGATTATGCCGAATATATTCAAGATAAAATTGAAGATATCCCTGAAGTCTCTGAAGCAGAAATGAAGGGTGCATTAGAGAGAGAAGTAAGAATAAATATTGACCTTCTAAAAATGCAGGCTCTTAAGGTCAGTTACACTGATATTGAAGCGGCTATAGGAAGAGAGAATGTTACAATGTCAGGTGGAGAAATCATCAACAATGACAAAAGACGTGCCGTAAGAATTATCGGTCAATTCAAAACAATTGACGAAATTGAAAACCTTATCGTTACAGCAGAGAAACAAAGATCAATTTATCTAAAAGACATTGCCGAAGTAAAATATGGATTCGAAGACCGCACCTCATATTCTAGATCTGGAGTGCTTCCCGTAGTTTCACTAGATGTGATAAAAAGAAGTGGTGAAAACCTACTTTCAACTGCTGATAAAATAAAAGAAGTTATTGAAGAAGCACAACCAAAATTACCTAGTGGTTTAGAGATTAGTCTATTCAATGACCTGTCGGTATATACAAGAAACGAGGTTACAAACCTTGAAAACAGTATTATTTCAGGTGTGATTTTGGTAATTTTAGTGTTGCTCTTTTTCCTAGGATTAAGAAATGCAATCTTTGTAGGTATCGCCATTCCACTTTCAATGCTGACTGGTATATTGATCCTAAATATATTTGGCGTAACCATGAATATTGTAGTATTGTTTTCCCTGATTCTAGCCTTAGGGTTATTGGTAGACAATGGAATTGTTGTTGTCGAAAACATCTATCGATACATGCAAAATGGCAGTGATGGAGAATCTGCTGCCAAATATGGAGCAGGTGAAGTGGCTTGGCCAATAATAGCATCTACTGCCACTACTCTAGCGGCATTTTTACCTTTATTATTTTGGCCAGGTATCATGGGTGTATTTATGAAATACATGCCTATTACCTTAATTATCGTACTTGCATCTTCATTGTTCGTCGCTTTAGTTATAAACCCTGTTTTTACAAGCAAGTTTATGAAAGTAAGTCAGGCTGCTGAAACCAAAACAATTAAAAAACGTCAGACCACAAATACAATAATAGGTTTTGTTATTATGATTTTGTTGGCTTTTCTTTTTCACCTTGTACAAGTTTATTGGTTAAGGAATCTTATTGGGATAGCTGCATTACTCAGCTTAATAAATTACTTTATTTTAAATCCTATGTCCTTGGGTTTTCAAAATAAAGTACTGCCAATTTTAGAAAATGTCTATAATAAATTCATCAGTTTTTGCTTGAGAGGTAAAAATTCACTGATCACATTATTTTTAACATTTGCAATGTTGATTGGTGCATTTATGTTGTTTGCTGCCTTCATGCCTAAAATGACTTTCTTCCCTGAAGCAGATCCTTTATATGTAAATATTTTTGTTGACTTACCTATTGGAAGTGATATTGAAGCTACCAACAAAACAATGAAGGAATTAGAAGTTAAAGTTTCAAAAGTAATCGAACCCTATGGAAATGTCATTGAAGCTGTATTAACTCAAATTGGTGAAAATACTTCGGATCCAAACAGTCCGCCTGAACCTGGAGTTACCCCAAACAAAGCAAGAATGACAGTTCAGTTTGTTGAGTATAAAGATAGGGGCAAAGTATCTACTAGAGACATCATGGAAAAGATTCGTCAAGAAATCAAAGGAAGTCCAGGTGTACAAATTGTTGTTGATCAAAATGCTGGTGGACCACCTGCAGGAAAACCAATCAACATTGAAGTTAAAGGTGACAAAATTGATAGCTTACTTGTTTATACAGCCGATATTGTAAACTATATTAATAGTCAAAATATTGGCGGTATTGAAGAACTTAAACTGGATGTTGAGTTGGGTAAACCCGAATTGCTTATTAATATAAATAGAGAAGCTGCTAGAAAATATGGTATAAGTACTGCACAAATTGCAAGTACCTTAAGAACCTCCGTTTTTGGAACTGAAGCTTCAAAATTTAAAGTAGGTGAAGATGAATATCCAATTGTTTTAAGACTAGATGAAAGATACAGAAACAATATCTCAGATTTGATTAACCAAAAATTGACATTTAGAAATCAGTCAAATGGAAGAATTGTTCAAGTTCCAATTTCATCAGTGGCAACTTTTCAGTATTCATCCACATACAATGCGATCCGAAGAGTAGACAGTCAACGGGTAATCACCATAAGTTCGAATGTAACAGAAGGATACAATGCCAATGAAATAAATGCTGAACTTAACACACTTATGGAGGACTATCCATTTCAAGAAGGTTATACATTTGAATTCACCGGAGAGCAGCAACAACAAGCCGAAGATATGGCATTTTTAGGAGGTGCATTTCTTGCCGCAGTATTCTTTATTTTCATAATATTGGTAACACAATTTAATTCATTAATTACACCATTTATTATTATTCTTTCAGTGCTTTTTAGTTTGATTGGTGTTTTATTGGGATATGTAATAACAGGTAAGGAGTTTAATATTTTATTTTCTGGAGTTGGTGTAATTTCATTGGCAGGTATAGTAGTTAACAATGCAATTGTTTTGGTAGATTATGTCAATTTATTAATCAAACGAAAAAGCAAGGAAAAAGGCGTTGAATCAATGTTTGATTTAGGGAAACAAGAAGTCATGGATTCTGTAATAGAAGGAGGTGCAACAAGATTGCGACCAGTACTATTAACAGCAATAACAACTGTCTTGGGTTTAATACCGCTGGCGATTGGATTCAACTTCAATTTCTTTACCTTTGTTGAACGCTTTGATCCACAATTTTTCATAGGTGGTGACAATACTGCAATGTGGGGACCAATGGCATGGACTATAATATATGGAATTATATTCGCAACTTTTTTAACTTTAATTGTTGTGCCTGCTATGTATTGGTTGGCCTATAGAATTAAGGCTAGACTGAAGACGAGGTTTGCTGAAAATTAAAACTTATGATTATGAATTATGAATTAGGGATTATAAATTAGGGATTATGAAATAAGGATTAAGGATTAATATAAAAAATAGTTAGTATAGTCAACTACTTCGCCTCATTGTTGACATTGAAGCATTATTGATATTTAAGCATTATAGCATTAAAAGAAAAGCATGGAAAACTTAGGCAACATAAGAGAAAGATATTTGAAAGGTGAATTGAATATTGAGGATTTAGCAAAAGATCCAATTAGTCAGTTTGACCGTTGGTATCAAGATGCTGAAAAGGCAGAAGCTGATGAGCCTAATGCTATGACCTTAGCTACAGTTAATACTGAAGGCCAACCCTCCGCAAGAATTGTTTTACTTAAAGGTTTTGGTCAAAAAGGTTTTGCTTTTTACACAAATTACAACAGCCAAAAAGGACAAGAGTTGAAAGATAATCCAAAAGCAGCACTAGTCTTCTGGTATAAAGAATTACAACGTCAAATCAGGATTTCCGGGACAGTTGAAAAGTTAAGTTATGAAGCTTCACAATCTTATTTTCACTCAAGACCCAAAGGAAGTCAAATAGGTGCAATCGCTTCTCCACAAAGTGAAATTATCACAAAGGAAGGGTTGGTTCAAAGATTCACAGATATTGAATTAAAGCACAAAGATGATACAAGTATTCCCCTACCTGGTCATTGGGGTGGATATGTTCTCAAACCCAATGTTATTGAATTTTGGCAAGGAAGGGATAATCGATTACATGATAGAATTAAGTACACTTTGTCTGATGATGGAGAATGGGGAGTTGTTCGGTTAGCGCCTTAGTTTTAAAACGATAGACGGGCGCTTCGCTTTTATCTTATTTTCTTTTTTTATTTCTCTGTGAACTCTGTGCCTTCTCTGTGTCCTCTGTGGTTAAACATTCAAGCATTGTTGAAATTTATTATGGTATCAAGACCACCTCCACTCAATCAAAGCCCACTCAACCCCAAACCGATCGGTGTACACTTTCATTATCTCATAGCCAACCTTTTTGTGTGCACGCATTGAGCGCAGATTACTGACTGCCACTTCTGTAATATTCACATCAAATAAAGATGAAAAGCTCTTCCGCATAGCATTATACAAACCTTGAAACAAACCTTTGCCTCGATGACCTTTACTTATACAAACTTGACCCATTACTATAAAGGAATCATTTCTATTATGTCTTGCCATTTCTTCATCTATCATTTCAAACATAGGTACTAGAACTGGCAATAGATTTCTGAACTGTGATCCCATAGATAAAGCATATCCGACTACTTGATCATCAACAGTTACAATTGTATGAGGATAGATGTCATTCATAACTTTTAATTCATCATAAGTATGTGAAGCTGTAACAAATCCTTCTTTAACTATTTCTTTTTCTGATAAGCTTTCACTGAGATTTGCTTTTTGCAATTCTAAAATTTGATAGAGATGCTTATCAGTAGCCTGGATATATAGATATTTCATGAATACAATTCTAACAGTTATAATTAACGATTAAAAATAAAATATAAAATTCCAAAAATGCTCTAAAAATGTTTTAAAAAAGCAAGTAATCCACCAATAAATCAATTATTGTAAGAACAACACTATCAAGTAGTTATATCATATTAAATAAAATAATATCCAATTAATATCAGTCAAAAATTAGGAAAATACTGGTAATTACCCAAAATTTGTCATATAACGGAAGTTTTAATATGTTTTTTGATGATTATGTAGAATAAAATAAAACTGTTAGTTAATAATGTATATTTTGTGTCTTTAGAAATTTAACAAAAAGAAACTATGAAAAAAACGATTTTTTTAGGACTGTTCTTTTTTACATTCTTCTCAGGCTTAATGATGGCCCAAGTCAATGTAGAAGGTACAGTTTTGGACAGTGATGGAAGCCCACTTATTGGTGTTTCTGTACTAGTGAAAGGAACTACTCTTGGTACAATCAGTGATATAGATGGTTCCTTCTCACTCACAGCACCCAGTGAAGACTCTCAGATTGAGTTGTCTTACCTAGGTTACAAGACAATGTCTTTTTCTGCCAGTGAATCACCATATAATGCGGTGATGGCTGAAGACATTAATCAATTAGACGAAGTAGTTATCACAGGTTTGGCAACTACGGTTAAAAGAAAAAACCTTGCAAATTCAGTAGCAAAAATTGATGCTCAAGAATTGGTAGGTGTAGCAGTTCCAAGTACTTTGGAAACGGCACTTTATGGTAAATTCAAAGGTGCAGAAATTAAAGCAGCTTCTGGTGCACCAGGTGGTGGTCTTTCTTTTAAATTAAGAGGAACTACATCTATTAACGGTTCATCTCAACCACTTGTAATTATTGATGGAGTTTATATGGACAACTCTTCAATTGCAGCTGGATTAAACCTTGTTAGTGCTGCAGCATCAGGTGGTAGTACTTCAAACCAAGATAATCCATCAAACAGATTGTCAGATTTAGATCCTAATGATATTGAGTCAGTTGAGATCCTTAAAGGAGCTTCTGCTGCAGCGATCTATGGATCAAGAGCTGCTGGAGGTGTCGTATTGATTACAACAAAAAGAGGTACTGAAGGTAAAACAAGAGTAAGTATTTCTCAATCTATAGGTCAGGCTTCTCAATTGAGAAAATTGGGTATCAGAGAATGGACTGAAGAGCGTGTTCTTGGTAGTGCTTTTGCTGGAAACATAGATGACTTTAGAAATAATGGTATAACCAATTATGAAGATTTGTTATATGGAAACAGTGCTCTTTTAAGCAATACAAAATTAAGCATTTCAGGTGGTAATGATAAAACACAATTTTACGTTGGTGGATCATACAAAAATGATGAAGGTATTGTTAACAATACTGGCTATAAAAAAACATCAGTAAGGTTTAATATCGACCATAAAATATCTGAAGTATTTGATGCAAAAATTTCAACGAATTATATTAATTCTTCTGCAGATAGAGGCTTCTTTAACAATGATAACTCAGGAACAACAATGGGTGTATCATTTACATCTACTCCTTCATTTGCAAGTTTAGAAGCAGACCCAACAACTGGTCTTTTCCCTGCAAACCCTTATGCACCCTCTAATTTTTTAGAAACTGCAGCATTGGTTACCAACAATGAGAGTGTAAACAGATTTATTGGGGGTGGTACTATAACAGCTAAGTTACTAACTAAAGACAACCAAACTTTAAAAGCAATTTTTAGAGGAGGTGCTGATTTTTATAACTTATCAACTCAAGCAATCTTCCCTAACTCTTTACAATTTCAAAGAGATGGTGCTGGTTTGAATGGTGTATCTGTTCAAGGTGTAACTACAAACTTAAATTCAAATATTGCGGCATTTTTAGTACACAACTATTATACTGATGGTGGTATGTCATTTACAACTTCAGCTGGTGTAACGCAAGAAGATTTTAATAGAAATACAATATTAGGTGAAGCTTCAAACTTGATTGGTGCAGAAACAAATCTAGACCAAGCGGGTAATAGAAACGTAACTCAAAACAGACTTATCCAACAGGATAAAGGATTCTTTGCTCAAGAAGAAGTTAACTGGGATGACAAAATTATTGCAACTGTTGGATTTAGAGCAGATAAATCTTCAAACAATAGTGATGTGAATAAATTATTTTACTACCCTAAGGCAAATGTTGCTGTGAACTTACACAACTTAGGAATAGTAGACCCGAATGGTTTATTTACACAATTAAAAGTAAGAGCGGCATATGGTGAGTCTGGTAACTTTGCAAGATTCGGAGCCAAGTCAACTATTCTTAGTTCTTCTATTGTAAATGGCCAAGCAGGTGTAAGTGTACCTGCATTATTAGGTAACTCTAATGTAGGTCCTGAAAGACAAAAAGAATTAGAAGTTGGGTTAGATTTTGAAATTGACAACAGGTATTCATTTGATTTAACCTACTACATTAAAAACGTTGAAGACTTATTATTGAATGCTGACGTACCAGCTTCTTCTGGTTTTTCTTCACAAGTAACCAATGCAGCGGCATTACAAAACAAAGGTGTTGAGATTGGATTAAACTTAAGCATGATAAACAAATCTAATTTGAAGTGGGGATCTAGATTTTCATTCTGGAAAAATACAGCAAAAGTTACGAGATTGGATGTACCTGCATTTACGCAAGGTGGATTTGCTGATTTCTTAGGTAACTATATAATAAAAGAAGGACTTAGTCCAACTACTATTATTGGTGTTGGTCCGAATCCTGATGTTACTTTAAATGGTGAGGGAGATCCAACGCTACAGATTTTTGGAAACGGTGAAGCTGACTTCCAATTGTCTTGGGCTAACAACATCAATATTGGTAATAATGTAGATATTACGTTCTTATGGCACTGGAAAAAAGGTGGATACAATATCAACCTTTCAACTTTATTATTTGACTTAAATGAAACTACTCATGATTTTGATGGTTCAGGAATTGACCCTTCAGGTGAATTGGCTAACGGCCCATACAGATTAAGCGTTTTGGGTTCTAACACTGATCCTTATGTGGAAGATGCTAGTTACATCAGATTAAGAGAAATTGGAGTTTATTATACTTTACCTACAGGACTTATTCCAGGTACTGAGAGTTTAAAATTAGGTGTATCAGGTAACAACTTGATAAACATTTTTGATTACAATAGTTACGATCCTGAAGTTTCAAACTTCGGTAGTAATGGATTTTCTTCTGGCGTTGAAGTGACACCGTTCCCTTCTTCTAAGAGATTTGATTTCCACATCATAGCTAATTTTTAAACCAATAAATTGAAAGAAATGAAAATATTTAAAAATATAATTTGCTTGGCTTTATGTATTAGCATTTTCAGTTGTGATATTGAAGATGCCGCAAATCCTAATGGACCAAGTATTGAAGGAACTTTATTGGATGCGACAAAAAGTCAGCTCCAAACTATAGTTACAGGATCTGAAGATTTATTAAGACAAGAAATCGGATTCTATTATGACTTAACATCTATTCTAGGAAGAGAGTATTACTTTTTCACAGGATCTGATCCAAGATATACTGGAGAGATTTTAGGAAAAGGAGATTCTCAATTAGATAATGCAGGATTCTATGGTACAAGACCTTATTTCGGAAGATATAAGACTGTTAAGAACTTAAATGTTCTTATGGAGGCTGCTGCAAACTCAACTACAATCACTGCTGCTGAGTTAAGTGGGTATAATGGTTTTGCAAAAACAATGCAGGCTTACGAATTGAGTTTAGCTGCTAACCTACAATTTAATAATGGCATCAGAACAGACGTTTCAGATATTGATAATCTAGGACCATTCCAAGATTACAATTCTGCATTAGCTGCTATCGAAACTCTATTGAATGAAGCTTTGACTGATTTAAATAATGCTGGTGGAGATTTTGCATTTAGTTTATCGGACGCAATGGCTGGATTTGATACACCTTCATCTTTTGCAACATTTAACAGAGCTTTGGCTGCAAGAGTAGCGTTATATCTTGGTGATAAATCAGGAGCAATCAATCACTTAGGAAGTTCATTTATGGATATGGCTGCAGGTCCTGATTTAGGTCCTAAAAGATTTTACTCTGCCGCTGGAGGAGATTTTGCTAACAACTTGTTTAGAGTACCTAACCAAGCAGATGCTATTATTGCTCACCCTACATACGTGAATGATGCAGAAGCAGGAGATGCAAGATTAGCAAAGGTTCAACTAAGAGCTTCTGGAGCCTTGGCCTTAGATGATTTATCGGGAGATTATGATGTTTGGGTTTACCAATCATTGGAAGATTATGTACCATTTATGACAAATGCTGAATTGATGTTAATCAATGCTGAAGCAAATATAGGTAGCAACAACGGTGCTGCTACAGATATCATTAATGCTATAAGATCAGCTAACGGAGTTGGTGCATACACAGGAGGTTCATCTGATGCTGATCTAGTTAATGAAGTACTTTACCAAAGAAGATATTCATTATTCGGCTTGGGTCACCGATGGGTTGACATGAGAAGATATGGAAAACTTGGTGATTTACCGTTGGATAGAGCTGGTGATGATGTTTGGGAGCAATTGCCGCGCCCTGTATCTGAGCCACAATAATTTAATTAAGGATTAAGGATTAAGGATTAAGGAAATTATGAATTATGAATTATGAATTATGAATTAATCTAAATAATTTATAAAGAAATTAGAGTCTGCTGAAAAGTGGGCTCTTTTTTTTATTCATGATTTTTACTATCTTGACACTATAATACAATAACTATGATTCGCTTAATATCTTTTCTAACAATTTCTTTGCTTTTGATTACTTGTAAACAACAAACAGAGGCTCCTCAAGATTGTGTCACCACTTCTCAATATTTAGACAACTCGACACAAGGAGATGCTTTTATGGGCGGTATAAAAATGATAGATATTAATACGCCAAAGGGAGATTTTAAAGTATGGACGAAAAGGATCGGAAACAATCCAAAGATAAAAGTACTTCTCTTACATGGTGGTCCAGGAATGACGCATGAGATTTATGAATGCTTTGAAGGATATTTTCCGCAAGAAGGCATAGAGTTTTATTACTACGACCAATTGGGATCATACTACAGCGATCAGCCCAAAGATAAAAGCCTTTGGGATCTACCACGCTTTGTAGAAGAAGTTGAGCAAGTAAGAAAAGCATTGAAGCTAGACAAGAGTAATTTTTATCTCTATGGCCAATCATGGGGAGGAATTCTATCAATGGAGTATGCGCTTAAATACCAAGAGAATTTAAAAGGATTAATCATTTCAAACATGGTCGCTTCAATTCCAGAATATCAAGAATACTCTGATAGTATTTTGGCACCACAGTTGCCTCCTGAAGTTCTTAAAGAAATCATGAGCTTTGAGGAAAAAGAAGACTACAGCAACGAAAGATATTTAGAATTAATCGTCAATCATTATTACACGAAACACGTGATCAGAATGCCTGTTGATGAATGGCCTGAACCGATTAACCGATCGTTCAAACATCTTAACCCTGATGTGTATGTGACTATGCAGGGTCCTAGTGAGTTTGGAATCAAGGGAGATGCAACACTTAAAGATTGGGATGTAAAAGATAAGCTTAAAAACATAACTTGCCCTACCCTAACAATTGGAGCACAATATGATACAATGGATCCAAAGCACATGGAATGGATTGCCAATGAAGTTCAAAATGGCCAGTATTTACATTGCCCAAATGGAAGTCACTTGAGTCAATTTGATGATCAGAAAAACTTCTTTACAGGTTTAATTAAGTTCATTAAAGATGTAGATGCAGCTCAAAATTAATATCCTATAAGTCAAAATGAACTCCAAACAAAGGTGTAAAATTTTGAGTTCCGAAAACTACATTATCTTGTAATGAAACTCCACCTCTTTGATTGTAATATCGCGCTCTATATTCAATACCAAAATAAGCCGATAGTTTTCCATTAATAGGAACTTGACCACCAATATTAAAAACCCAAGCTACACTAGGGTCTAAACTAAAATCATCAAGATTTCCATTACTACCAGTGAGATCTGTTCTTCCATCATCATTTCTTGTACCAATCAAACCATATCCTAATGATAGGAATAGTTGTTTGTAATGTACTTTTATAAATGGCCCAACCCAAACTTCAGAATAATTTTCGCCTAAGGTTTGTTTTGTAGTTGCTTGACCATTTGTATCGAATCCATCAAACAGAGAGTTGTTTCTCTTTCCAGTATCAAAACGAAAATAAGCTCCTAACGAAAGTGCGGGAAACAATTTAATTCCTGCTGAAGAATAAAAACTAAGATTTGTTTCATCAACTATTAGATCTCCTTTTTGGCCTCCTATTTTACTCTTTACTTGCTGCTCAAAATGAGAAAAAGTAAAAGCCACTTCAGTATAATACTTTTTAATATCGCTGTAACTCATATCATCTTGAGTCATAACTACTTGAGATATTAATAAGAACAATATTACTGATATATATTTTTTCATTTGTTAACATTTTTTAGATGTTCAAATTTAGACTTTTTTCATACTCAAAGAAATAAATGATTCTACATTTCCAATGTTAGGCACACTGAATAATTTCTCCATTATAAAGTTTTTATAATCATCCATATCCCTTACCAATATCTTAACTATAAAGTCTGTATTTCCAGAAACAGCATGCACTTCAACAATGTCTGATATTGCCAATAGGTTAGCTTCCAGTTCATGAAATAGTTTTTTAGTATGGTTTTGTAATGATATATGTGCAAAAGCAATTAGTCTATTGCCAATCAATTCTTCATTTATATTAATCGTATAGTTTTCAATTACTCCAAGGCGCTCAAGCTTCTTAATACGCTCATAGATGGGAGTAGTTGATAAATTCAGAATCTCTGAAAGCTTTTTAATAGTAACCTTTGAATTCTCTTTTAAACAACTAAGGATCCCAAAATCAATATCATCTAACTTAATTTCACGTGCCATGCATTAGTAATTTATTCTATATTTAATCAAATATATAAATAAATATTCCATAAAAAATACCACAGTAGTCAAAACAACTAATTTTAATAGACAAAGCAGCATATTTACATATATTTCCTTAACTTAGGAACAAATAGTCAAATAAATGCAGAAGTCAAAAGGTAAAAACACGTTTTCAATCAAACGATTAAAGACAGGATTCAAACACCTATATACTGCAAAATATTTATCAGAGTTATACGAAACTAATTTCAAAACTGTATCGAAATATGTACATGCCACTTCTAGAGGCCATGAAGCCATTCAAGTAGCAACCGGTATGCAATTACTTCCTCAAGATTTCGCATTTCCATATTACCGTGATGACGCTATGATCTTATCACTGGGAATGACTGCCAAAGATTTAATGCTTCAACTCTTGGCAAAGAAAGATGATCCATTTTCGGGAGGACGTACCTACTATGCACATCCCAGTATTAACGATGCAGATAAGCCAAAAGTACCTCATCAATCATCTGCAACTGGTATGCAAGCTATACCTGCGACAGGTGCTGCCATGGGTATGCAATACAAAGAGCTATTTGATATAGACCAAGACGATCTTGATAAAAAACCATTGGTTCTCTGTTCACTTGGTGATGCTTGTATAACAGAAGGAGAAGTTTCTGAAGCCTTTCAAATGGCTTCTTTAAAACAATTGCCGATTTTATTTTTGGTACAAGATAATGAATGGGACATTTCAGCATCTGCAGATGAAATCAGGGCTCAAGATGCTTACCAATTTATTCAAGGATTTCATGGCATTGAAGCACTGACAATTAATGGAAGTAATTTCATTGAATCTTACAAAGCAGTTGAATATGCCATTAAAACAATAAGAAAGGAAAGACGGCCTTTTTTAATCCATGCAAAGGTTCCTTTGTTAAATCACCATACTTCAGGTGTGAGAATGGAATGGTACAGAGATGATTTAGAAGAAGCCAAAACAAGAGACCCCTACCCTTTTCTCATTGAACAAATGAATGAAATGGGTATAACAAAAAGTAAAATTGATAAAATAGAAGAAGAAATTAGATCTGAAGTAGATGCTTATTATAAAGAAGCTTTGACAATGAGTGAACCCACTCCAGAATCGATAACAAATCATGTTTTTGCTCCCACACAAATCACAACAGAAAAAGGCATTAGAGCACCAGAAGGATCTGAAGACACAGTTATGGTGGATTGTGCATTACATGCCATAGAAGAATTGATGCATGAAGATAAATCATGCTTATTGTATGGTCAAGATGTAGGACATCGTCTCGGTGGTGTTTTTAGAGAAGCTGCAACACTCGCTCAGAAATTTGGCAATGACAGGGTATTTAACACCCCTATTCAAGAAGCTTTTATTGTGGGATCTACAGTCGGCATGTCCGCTGTTGGCC
The DNA here is from genome assembly GCA_905480605.1 of uncultured Saprospiraceae bacterium. Lineage (GTDB taxonomy): Bacteria > Bacteroidota > Bacteroidia > Chitinophagales > Saprospiraceae > RFSX01. The sequence goes on from CAJQRD010000078.1 coordinate 104,922, forward strand.
TCAAACCAATAGTTGAAGTTCAATTTGCTGATTACATTTGGCCTGGACTCAACCAATTGTTCACTGAAGTAAGTCGATCAAATTATCTTTCAAACGGAAAGTGGCCGGTGAGTATGATATTAAGGGTACCTATCGGAGCTTATGGCAGTGGTGGTCCATATCACAGTGGAAGTGTTGAATCCGTTGTTACAAATATCAGAGGCATTAAAGTAATGTACCCTAGCAATGGTGCAGATTTAAAAGGTCTGATGAAAGCTGCTTATCATGATCCAAATCCAGTTGTTTGTTTTGAACACAAAGGTCTATATTGGTCTAAAGTGCCTGGTACAAGTGCGGCAAAAGTTCAGGAACCGGATGAAGATTATGTAATTCCTTTTGGAGTTGCCAATTTGGTTTTAGAAGCAGAGCAAAACAAAATAAAAAATGGAAATTCAATTTGTATTATCACATATGGAATGGGTGTTCATTGGTCTATAAATGCTGCTACACAATTTGATGGACAAGTCAGTGTTTTGGATTTGAGAACCCTAGTACCTTTGGATGAGGAAGCTATTTACGATTTGGTAAGGACACACAACAAATGTTTGGTTGTCACAGAAGAACCAGATAACAATTCATTTGCAAGAAGTATTTCAAGTTTGATTCAAGAAAATTGTTTTGAAGATTTGGATGCTCCAGTCATTGTTATTGGCGCCATGAATTTACCCGCAATCCCACTCAACAGTATCTTAGAATACACAATGTTGCCTAATGCAGATAAGGTCAGTAAAAAAATTGAATTACTTTTGGATTATTGATCTCACAGAGTTTCACAGAGATTATTTGAGATTCACAGAGAGGGCGAACGTTAAGCGTATTACGTTAAACGCAAATATAGAAATGACAAAAAAGAAACAGATAAAAAATGCTTCAGCCAAAATTTTCGAAAAATTGCATTTACTGAAACTAGCATACAAGACATTCACAGAGATTATTTGAGATTCACAGAGAGGGCGAACGCTAAGCCTATCACGTTAAACACAAATATAGAAATGACAAAAAAGAAACAGATAAAAAATGCTTCAGCCAAAATTTTCGAAAAATTGCATTTACTGAAACTAGCATGCAAGACATTCACAGTGATTATTTGAGATTCACAGAGAGGGCGAACGCTAAGCCTATCACGTTAAACGCAAATATAGAAATGACAAAAAAGGAACAGATAAAAAATGCTTCAGCCAAGCTTTTTCGGAAAAAAGGATTTACAGCAACGAGCATGCAAGACATTGCCGAAGTTGTTGGTGTTAAAGCAGCTAGCCTTTACAATCATATCGGATCCAAACAAGAAATCCTTAAGGACTTACTTATCAATATTGCTGATGCATTTACAAAAGGTATGTCTGATATTGAAAACTCTACTTTAAATGCCATAGAAAAATTAGAAGCACTTATTGATCTCCACGTTGATCTCACAATTAAATACCGAGATAGCATTGCGCTAATTACAGGAGAATGGGTTCATCTTGAATCACCTGAATTAGACAAATACAAAAAGCAAAGAAATGAATATGAAGAACAATTTCTGAGTATTTTAACACAATGCAAAACCGATGGACATATCCATCCTAAAACAGATATTGACATTGCCTTATATTCTATATTATCCAGTCTTCACTGGCTATATTCTTGGCACAACAAAAACAAAAATGTGAGCCGTATTGAACTGGCAAAACAGTTAAAAGTAAGTCTATTGAGAGGGATTGTTGTTTAGAACAAATTCTGTAATTTAATTTTCTTTGAATATTTCATCCGGCCTTTAAAAACTACTAGTGGAAATTATAAATGACAAAAATGTATTAGTTTCATTTAAAAATCTTAAAAACGCATATTTCGCATGGATTATTTACAATCTAACCTTGCAAAATTAACTAATAACCATTAGTATTGCACTAATACTTGTTAGTTTATGTCAAAGAACCTGTTTTACACTTTAAAAGTGCTGTCTATAAATAATACTACACCTGATTGTGTCGTAGTTGAATTTAAAGTTCCTGAAAAATTGAAAGAGACGTTTTCATTCAAAGCGGGACAATACTTGACTTTAAAAAGTCAAATCAATAATGAAGAAGTCAGACGGTCCTACTCCCTTTGCTCCTCTCCAAATGAAAGTCGATGGAAAGTCGGCATCAAACATATTGAGGATGGAAAGTACTCAACTTATGCCAATGAACAATTAAAAGTAGGAGATACGATAGAAGTCATGCCTCCCAATGGTTCATTTACCATTGATATCAATAAAGACAAAGCCTCGAATTATATTGCATTCGCTGCGGGAAGTGGTATCACACCTATAGTGTCCTTGATAAAGACACAACTAGAGTCAGAACCACAATCCACTTTCAAACTTTTTTATACAAATAAGACAGTAAGCTCTATTATACTCAAAGAAGAACTTGAAGCACTCAAAAATGAATACATGGAACGCTTTGAGATTTTCTATTTCTTAACAAAAGAAAGAAGAAACATTCCTTTTCTAAACGGGAGATTAGACAAAGAAAAATTGCATACTATTTTTAATTCTATTTCAGAAGTTGGTAACACTCACCATGTCTTCAGTTGTGGTCCTGAAGCAATGATTCATTTGGTAAAAGATTACTTACTTGAAAAAGGAATGACCAAGAACCAAATCCACTTTGAATTGTTTAACACAGAAGGTTCTGATCAATTGGTTATCAAAGAGAAATTAAAGAAAAAATTTAAGGGAAAGACATCAGATATTACTATATTAGAAGGAGGTAAATCATTTAGCTTTGAAATGGCACAAGGCAGCAACAATATATTAGATGAAGCCTTGATCAACAGTGCAGATTTACCTTTTGCATGTAAAGGTGGTGTTTGTGCAACTTGCAAATGTAAATTGATAGAAGGCGATGTAAAAATGCTTTTATGTTATGGCTTAGAAGATGATGAAGTAGAAGCAGGTTACATCCTAAGTTGCCAATCAATTCCTACAACAGATAAAGTAATCGTCGACTTCGACATTTAAAATAAATCTTCGCATTATGACAAATGAAATAAACTTAGAAGAAAAATTCCAAGCTAAAATTGACAGCGGTCAAAAAATTGAACCAAAAGATTGGATGCCTGAGAAATATAGAAAGACACACATTCGTCAAATATCACAACATGCACATTCCGAAATAGTAGGAATGTTACCTGAAGGAAATTGGATTACGCGCGCACCTTCATTAAAAAGAAAATGTACACTGCTTGCCAAAGTGCAAGATGAAGCTGGGCATGGTCTATATTTATACAGTGCTGCGGAGACTCTAGGTATTACCAGAGATGAGATGACCGAACAATTGCTTTGTGGTAAGGCAAAATATTCTAGTATCTTCAACTACCCGACTTTGAGCTGGGCAGATATGGGTGCTGTAGGATGGTTGGTAGATGGTGCAGCTATTATCAATCAAGTTATGTTGACAAGAACATCTTTTGGTCCTTATGCAAGAGCAATGGTCAGAATTTGTAAAGAAGAAAGTTTCCACCAAAGACAAGGTTACGAGATTATGTTGGGGCTTGCCAATGGATCACCTGAACAAAAGGAAATGGCTCAAGATGCGCTTAACAGGTTTTGGTGGCCATCACTAATGATGTTTGGCCCTCCAGATGATCAGTCTCCAAACACTGAGCAATCTATGAAGTGGAAAATTAAAAGAAAAACAAACGACGAATTAAGACAACAATTTATTGACAACACAGTTCCGCAAGCGGAGTATCTAGGATTAACAATCCCTGACCCGGACTTAAAGTGGAACGAAGAAAGAAACCACTATGATTTTGGAGTAATAAATTGGGATGAATTTTGGCAAGTGGTAAAAGGAAATGGTCCTTGTAATAAAGAAAGAATTGATGCAAGACAGAAAGCATGGGATGATGGTGAATGGGTGAGAGATGCTGCAATGGCATATGCAGGGAAGAAAACTGAACGCAAGGAGGCTGGTTAAGAATTAATAAAAAATGATGAAAATGTGTTAAGGATTAAGGATTAAGGATTAAGGATTGAGGA
>CAJQRD010000079.1 GCA_905480605.1 uncultured Saprospiraceae bacterium
CACTTTACTATTCTGATTGCTTTTGATATATTTTAATATTGTGTTTCTCTTAATAAGATGAACCTTCATTTTACAAATATACAATTATGTTTCATTAAGTGAAACTTCTTCTGTTGAATTTTTAACTAGATTATGCTTAACATCTCGATATCTTAACCTGTTAGTGATATATCTATTATACCTACTAACCTCTTTGTTATCTCAGATAATAAATTAACACCATTAAATGTACAAGATATAAATTACAAGTCAATGCTATTTTATACTTCAAGAATTATCGGATAGTCAAATAATCTAAAAAGTAGACAATTGTTATTCACTTTAAAATAAAAAAGGAGTTTTGGTATGTAGTTTAAAAACTCACTATTAAAAATGACTTATCACAGAGTATAGAAAAAATAAACGTATCATAACGGTTAATTACGATTAGTTGTATTGTTGTCGTTTGTGTATTATCGATCAATAGAATTTATAAATTTCGTGCACCCATCTTTCTTTTGCAAGAATTTGTTATCCTTTGGTTAAGGCATTATTACAAATGGAGCTGAGACATTACAAGTGTAAACATTAAAGTGCAGTATTTGGGGAGGCACTCTTCCTATATAAATAAGTATAGATATGGTAAATCCAGCAAGGGCTTACATATAGATTAAATAATAAATTAACAATGAGTCACATCAATTGGGTAAACGGAAAACTCTTCATCTGATTGATTAAGTTTTTTATTCATTTCTGAAGCTGTGGCGACTTTGCAATTATCGGTATCATCATCAATAAGATCAAAGATGTCATAGGATTCAACGATTTCATTAAATACGGAGTTTAATTTTACTTCTTTTTGAATCTGTTCATCTAGTATAAGGGTTGGTTTTTGAAGTAATATCAAAAGTTGGGCTTGATTAGGGGTCAACCTTTGCTTCAATATTTGAGTTAAGTTTTGTCTAAACATCTCTTTTTGCTATTTATAGGTAGATGAAATTATTGTAGCAAAAATATCAATATATTATGATTTTTTATAATATTTAAACAACTAATTTAAAGTTATTTATATGTTAATATACGTAGTAATGTTACAAAACGAGGATGAACATGACTTTCTTGGATATCTGAAACTTTGCAATTCTTATGAAAGTGCAGATTTTATAGATCAAACATTATTCAATACGAATTCGCTATTGCTTTATTTAGGTCACTATTTTTTACCAAAAAGACAAGGCTAGTCTGTTGATGAATTGAGTCTATTAGGATAAGCGTGAAACTCAATCTGACATTGAATATTCGTCTTTAAATATATGTTTAATATGCTTCTTAAATAAACATAAGATGTGTGCCTTCGTCCTGTGCTCTTTCATAAAATTCACCCACAGTTAATATTCCATCAAGGTCATCAATCAAGTCTTCTTTTTTTATTTTGAACATATCCAATGCGAGTTTACAACCCCACAATTTTGTCCCGGAAGCAGAGAGTATTTCTAAAAATTCATCTACAGGTGGAATATCTAATTTTTCCATTTCTGACTTTATCATTCTTGTGGCCAATGCTTCCATTCCTGGCAATCCACCTAACATAGTTGGCATGTGCATGGCTGGGTTACCTACGGTTGCAACATGCAAATCTTTCAATTTCTTTTTCTGAATAGCTTCAAGTCCAAAAAAAGTGAAAAATATTTCTGATTCAATACCTTCCATTCTTGCTCCATTGGCTAAAATGAAACATGCATATACATTTTCTAAAGTTGCTTTAGACAATATAAGCATCATTTTTTTAAAGCCATTCTTTTCTGGATTGTCCATATTATTCTGTTTTATTATTTAATTTTATTTATTGGTAAAGAGCTAATGATCAAATGCAGCTAACCGGCTTTGGTATTCCTGCAATTTTACTCGCTTTTTTCAAAGGTCCATTTGGAAACAATTGATAAAATTGCTTGATATCGACGACACCACTTTTACCAACTTTGCGTATCGTGATGGCAACTCCTTGCTTACACTGATTTTGCAAGTATTCGATAACTTCCCAATGCTTATCTGTCATGGTTATATTCTCTTCCTCAGCTATTTCAAGTCCTATTTCTCTATTCCATTGTTCAAGATCAGTGAGATACCCCTGATCATTACATCTAATGCAGTATCCTGCTACTGTTTTTTCATTCATTTTATTTCAATTTTAATCATACTTTAAAATACGATTTACTATATTTCTTCGATTAATTTTCCTCCTTGCTTCATTTTACTAGATACAAATGGGATGGGCTTTCCTTTGATGAGCATGTTCCAATATATCCATCTAAAAGCTAATTTGCCTAAATGATTTATGCGCGTTTCTTCTAATAGCTTAAGTGGCCCTATTCCTGGAATTGGGAAAGTACCCCTAACGGGTTCTTGGTTGTAATTGAAATCGATAAGTAATGCCTTACCAAATCCAGTTTCAATAAAGCAATTGGCATGTCCATCGAACAGTTCTTTTAATGGTTTTCCTGCGATATATAATTTAATGTTTTCTACAAGAATGTCTGCTTGAAAATGTGCTACAGAACCGGCTTTGGAAGCTGGCAGATCGGTAGCATCACCAAGAACGAATATATTTTCTTTGACCTTAGATTGCAAAGTTGTTTTATCTGTAGGAACGTAGTTAAGGTCATCACCAAACCCAGAACGAGCGATCATGTCATCTCCCATGTTGGTCGGTACTGTTACTAATAAATCATATTCAACTTCTAGACCTCCATAATCAATGATTTTACTATTTTCTGTATCTACTTTTTCAATATTAAAATCTGAAACAATATTGATGTTTTTCTGATCGAGAAGATAACTCAGTTCTTTAGTGGCTACAGGTTTTGTAAATGCACCTGACATTGGTGTAACATAGATTATCTCAACCTTGTCTCTCATTTGTTTCTTGGTGAAAAAATCATCGGCCAAAAAAGCAAATTCTAACGGTGCTACTGGGCATTTAATTGGCATTTCGCAAATGTGAACAACCAGTTTCCCGCCTTTCCATGTTTTTAATTTGTCTCTTAGATTCTTAGCTCCATCAAAGGAATAAAAATCATAAATTGATTTGTACCAATGATCGCCTTGCATTCCTTCTATTTCTTGGGGTGCAATATCGCAACCCGTTGCAATAATTAGAATATCATAATGTATTTCGGTGTTGTTTTGTAAAAAGACTTTATCATTGTCTTTGTCAATTCTATCAATACTTTCCTGAATTAGATTTACTCCTTTTGGGATAAACTGTGCCACTGTTTTTTTTAGCTGTTCAGTTTGGTAAAGATCAAAAGGTAAGAACAAAAAACCAGGTTGGTAGTAATGGGTTTTCTGATTATCAACAATGGTAATGTTCCATTCATTTTTCGGTAACGCTTTCCTTAAATGATTCGACATCATTGTTCCAGACGTTCCAGCACCTAATATTAATAATTGCTTCATATGGTATAGAATGTAAACGTATTTTTGTTAATCTCTTTCTTTAATACTTGCTCTATATTGACTTACGCATTCTTCTCTAACTATCTGATTTCAATTGATGAAGGTAAAATGATATATGATTGTTTGAAATGATTTGGATCATGTTGCAATATATCAAAGATCATTTTTTAAGTGATTTTTTTAATTATTACCATGACATGAAGGCCAATAAGTAGAAAACTTAGTTGGCAATTTTAAGCTCCTCCACAAAACTATAATTACTATGTATGTGAACAATTAGGACTTATTCAAGAGATTATAAAAGACTATAAGTGCTTTTATAAGATTTAATCAGATTTACACAGCGTTAAAGCAAAATATTATTTGCGATCCTTGCAGATAATATCTTTCCACAATAAATAACCCTCTCTGTTCATATGTAGACTATCTGAAATAAAAATATGTGGTGATGGGCGGCTATTTTCATCTAACATGACATTCCAAATATCTATATAGAAAAGTTGATTGTGGTTGTTACAATAGTCTTTCAATAAGGTATTGAAAGAAAGATATTGATCTTTGTAGGCCCAGCGAGATGGACTAGGTTTAGCACTGATAAAATAAATCTTTGTATTTAAGTTCGATTCTAATATTTTATGTGTAATCTGTTTTGTTGTTTCAAGGATAGCATTGGGTTCTTTTTCTGCTGCGATATCATTATCTCCTTCATAAATATAGACTTTGTCAGGTCGAAATCTTAAAACTGTCTGGTCCAGGAAAAACAGCAAATCAGACATATGTGAACCTCCAAATCCTGTATTGATAACTTGCATTTCAGTACAATCTTTAACTAGATCTTCCCAGAAACGAATACTAGAACTCCCTGTGAAAACTGCCAGATCTTCACCTTCTGGTATAGAATATTCCGAGAATATTTTTATCTGTTCATCAAAACGATGTGGATCTTGTGCCATCAAGTTTTCGTTCGTTATTATCGAAAGTAGTAAAAGGAAAAATATGTTATTCATATCTCAGGATTAGTAGGTTTCTTGTATAATTTTATTTTGTTATTTGAGTCACATTGTAATCTCCTTTGTCATTTTTTGCCTCAGACAGTTCAATATCATTTGCACAACTTTTCAAGGTGCTTAGGACAAAGTTAATTTTATCTGACATGCTTTCTTTGTAAGCTTTCAGCACAGAGTAGAAATTACTGATTTCACATTCACTGGCTGTTAAATTGTAAAGACTTGACATATTTTCTTTTAAAGAAACAAAGGCATGCTGAGAATTATTTCCCATTAAAATTACATTTTCATCATTCAATTAACCGTTGGGATTCATTTCAATAGCTGGTGTGTTAGCTGCTTCATAATAGATGATCTTTGCTCTGTTATTCTTATCACCTGATCTGATTGTAATGTTTTTATTGATGACAATTTAATTATTTAATTGGTAAGTTTCTGCATCCAGCTCGATTATATCTTTGCTTTTAGCAGAATTAAGTTTTGTAGAAACATCGGCTACTATATTTACAGCATGAATTTTTGGTCCATACTATTTCTTATCCAAAATCAAAAGACCTTTTGCCATTGAACTTATGAATGCACCAATTGAATTTTTATCTTTTCGAGCGTTTCCAAAAAGATCTTTTTCAATCGTCTCAAAATCAAAGCCTTTGTAAATTTCATGCACTGGTAAATTGGTTGGGACAAAAATGTTTCAGCGATTTTGGATATTTCTAAATTGGCACTTTGTAAACCTTCGACTGAATTACCTCATTATTGGTATGTCTATATTTTTCTAAATTAAAGAACTATCTCTTAATTACAAGAAAGAACCTTAGCATTGATCATTTTTTAGATTCTTTAATAGTGTTATCTAGAAATTTAGCTAACAGAACTATAATTGATTTATTCTATTGCGAACTATTGATAGCTTGTTTTACGAAAAATACTACATCTTTATTCTTAATGTCTTCATAGTTCTTTATTTTTAAATGTCTTCTAAATTTTCCTTTTCCCTCGAGCTTCTTATTTGGATCTTTCATTTTAAAGCCATTGGAAAATTCAAAAGAAATATGATTCTTCCTTACAAACAGACCGCTAAAATGTTCTGAATTTATGGAGAAAATTATTCCGCCATACATCATTATTTCATCTTGATTAGGATGGATGTCGAAAGCTATTTTACGCATTTCTATCAAAGCATTATACTTTTCAGGATCGCTCAACATTATTCCATTAAGAAAATCCTGAACTTTTATATTCTTTGATTTTATTATCATTAATGTGTTTTTATGTGAAGGCATGTTGGCAACGGATTCATTTTTTTTAGTTTGATTGTATGAGCTGTTGGAATCCACCATAAACCATCCGTTTGGCATTAAAAATTATCCTGGTTGGATCTGTCAATAGACCAATTAGTTCTGGCATTCTCGGATCGGCTGCAACCCTTTCATTGGCTAAGTCACGAGCCTCACGTGACTCAAATACAACCCAGCCGAATATTATAGTTTCATCATCCTTTGCTCCTACGAGTTCTGGAAAAGAACGTGTACCTTCCAGTTTTAAATCATCACCTACATATTCAAAATAGGCGAGTGCACCATGTTCTTTCCAAATTTCAGCAACTGCTTCAGCTACTTGTTTATATTCATCTATGCGATTTCGTGGAATGGGAAGGGTGAATCCATCTATATAATTAGTCATGTTTCCTTTCGTTTTAATTCTAATATTTTTTGATGTTCATTTCTTTGTACAGCAAATCATAATCTAACTTGAAGATAATTAATATTATCCCTGCAATGGTCTAATATGATTACCTTTAGTCAGATATATTACTTGAAAGGTAGTAAATCAGGTTCTAATAATTCTGTCTCAGCTCTTATCGAATTGAAAATATCAAAACTGTAATGACTGCCAATCAATGTTTTGAAGTTGTTTTTTAACTGTGGAAATTCAGTAATGAATTCTTGAAAACTATTTGAATTTGATTTATCTAAAAATGAACCTACGGCCTTAATAGCAGCGACTGTTAATGTAGTATTGTATTTGTCTTTTGCCCCAACAGATTCTACAAAATTTTGTAATTGACCTGGAATTTTTTTTAAAGCTTCCTCAATGCCATACCGATTGATGTTTATCCAAGCAAGACGCAAATGTGCCTCGTGGCTAAAGATATTGAGATCGAGTTTGCAATCAATATATTCATTTTCAAATTCGGTGTCTGATAGTTTATAATGGTCTTCCATTTGAATTATTGATAAATTGTTTTAGTCTCTACTTATTTGGGTTCATAACTATGCAGGTTTGCTGACTTATTTTTTCAATTCCTCAATCAACCTTCTACTAACTACAGTATCATAAATGATTTTCAATTCGGAAATTTTATTTTGAGTATCAAATTCGATAATATCGACAACGTCAAAATTTACAATTTTTCCTGACTTCACTGTCCATTTGTATTCAAAGTATAAGGCGAGGTTCTTAGTCGTTGAATCTTCAAAAATTCCTTTCAATTTTATTTCAGAATTAATGGTGTCATCATTTAGTGTTTCATAAAATTTATCCGCTCTAAGCTCTCCATAAATAGGTGAATGCACTTTCCCATTTTCTGTAAAGAGGGCAATAATTTTTTCGACATTCCCCTCTGATAGAAAATCAATGTATTGTTTTGCTATTTCTTTTTTGGTCATATCTGCGATTTTAGAACAATATTTTTTGAAATGAGAATACTAAAAATAGAATTTCTATAAGAAGAATTTTACTTTGATTTTTTATTCTCCATTTCTATTATTTGAATCAAAATGTCTGATGACTTAACAATAGGGTCCCATTCGATTCCTGAAAAGAAAATTTTACTCACTTTTGATTCCTTATTTTCAATGCTAAGATTTGTATAGATCCAGTAAGCAATATAAAATAAAATTAAAAATACCATTAAATTAATACCACCATATATTATTGGTGAATTCCATAAAGCCTCAACACTCATCCAACAGATAGACCAAAAAGGAAGTTGTAATATAGCAAGTCGAGCAAGATTGAAACTTGAAATTTTCAACAGTGAAATTTTCTTTTGCACTTCAACAATGTTTTGTAATTTGCTCACACTGTTGATTAGGTACAGTTGATATATGTAACCTATAATTGTGATATTCATTATAAGACATATCATTCCGAAACCAAATGTTACAAAATAGCCACCTGATTTGTAAGCGATGAAAGTGATAAAATAGAGAAATATTGTATAAGGAATTCCAAGTAATACCACAATTGATTTTGGTACTTTCAGCATCCCAATTGTAGTGTTAAGTTTGTTCTTTGTCATATCATAAACAAGTTCTTTGTTCAGCGACAAAATGTTATCTAATTTTTGATCTTGCGACTTCCAAATATTTATAAGTTCATTGCTATGCATTTGTTTATTTTTTTATGGATTTAAATTTGTGTTGTAATTTTTTCTTAATTCTGGATAATTTTGTTCCTACATTCGTAGGGCTTATTCCAATAATCTTAGCGATTTCTTTTTGACTTAATTCATCTAAGTAAAGTAGAATAATGGCTTTGTCAATTTCTTTCAATTCTTCAATACATTTTTGTAAATTCTTAAGATCTGGATTTTCTAGAACTGACTCCTCCGCTAATAGAGTATTTTCAATTATTGCCGAAAGCTCAGTTGTATTTTGCTGTCGTTTTCTGTTTTTCCTATAGAATGAGATAGAGGTATTTAATGCTATTCTGTATATCCATGTTGAATATTTGAAAGTATCGTTATAACTGCCAAATGATTTCCATAATTGTAATATGATTTCTTGTATTAAGTCTGAACGGTCATCTATTTCTTTACAATAGGAATTTGTGATTTTATATATAATCCCTTTATGGTTTTCGATTACTTCAAGAAATGTTTCATTTATTTTGTTCAATTTAAAAGCTATTTATCTTATTATTAGAAGTTAAATGCAATTTGTCACACTTTTATAAATTTATTTTATTTGTGTGTCTAGTAAAATTAATTTGTTTCACTTGAATATCATATAAATGACAAATAGTATTGAAGTAGTTGGATACCTTAGTGGAAATTAATAACTCAATGTTAAAGTCTCTATTCATAAGTACCTTTCCTATCCTTTGCTTGGTAGGTTTAGGAATTTCTGTTGATCAATATTTGCAGGGTGATTTATTGGCTGCCGTTGGATTGTTGTTGTTATCTATTCCAATGCTCTTCTTTCTGGGTAGGTTGTTTTTGGCAGATGTAGCACGCACAAGCTCAAATCTTAATATCTATTCTGGTTTTGTGGTTGTTGGATTCTTCATTTTAATCTATTCCTTTTACAATAATGAAGCTCAGACAGTGTCTTCGATTGGGTTCCTAATTGCGGTATGTTGGTTTTTATATATAAAATGGTATTCAGTTTTTCCTGACCGAACAAATACACTTTTGACGAAAGGCAAGGCATTACCTTCTCTTAAGTTTGAGGATGCAAGTGGTAATATAGTTTCTTCAGATAGTTTTTTAGGAAAGAAAAACATCTTAATGTTTTACAGAGGCAATTGGTGTCCACTTTGTATGGCTCAAATTAAGGAACTGGCATTGGAGTATAAGGAATTAGAATCTAAGGGCATTCAAACAGTGCTTATCAGTCCACAACCACACACCAATACAATGAAGTTGGCTAGCAAGTATGAAGTTGGCTTTAAGTTTTTAGTTGATAAAGATAATTCTGTAGCAAAGCAGTTGGGTATATTTGCGAAAAATGGACTACCGGCTGGGATGCAGGTTTTGGGATATGACAGCGATACGGTAATGCCTACAATAATTCTAACGGATGAAATGGGTAATATCATTCATTCTGATTTGACATCTAACTATCGAGTGCGACCAGAGCCAGCCGACCTAATTAAGTATTTTGAAATTTGAATTTGTGGATTGTGGTTAATTTGATGCATAATTTATATTATAAATATCTTAACTTTTATCCACTATCACATTTACTGACTTGCTGACTCTTCTCAATAAATACCTGGACTAAAAAAAATGATCATATTCGATTGTAAGAGATTTATTTAGCAAGAGGTGGGACGCATTGTTTTGATTGAGACAAAATAAAAGCGAAAAGCCTTCATAGGTTTTCCGCTTTTTATGTTTATGCCTTTCATAAATTCAAAGACACGAAGTATATTTCACTCAAACTTAGCATCCTACTAAGCCAAAGAAAAACACCATCTCTTGATTCACCTTTTCTCCTTTTGAATTTGTTGCCGAGTACCATTTTCCAGGTAAAGATGTCATAAGTTCTACCAATGTTTTATCGACAGAAGTATAACCCGATGTTGATGTTAGTTTTACATCAGATACAAGCCCTTCTGTGGTAATGGTGAAACTTACTTTTCCAGGTTTAAGATTACCCTTTTCTATTATAGCAGATTTTTCTTTGCTGTTTGTTTTTAGGTATTCAATTAGTGCGTCGTATCCTTCTGTATATTCTGCTTGTTTTTCTGGAAGAACACTCATGTAATAAACCAGCTCATTGTTATTATAATTCGACTCCTCATTCTTGTTTTTGTAATTAGCAGTAATGTGAATATTAGATGTACAGTCAGTCGTTTGCAAAAGTTTTAATTGTGCAGGATTTAAAATTTCATCTTTGCTAGTTTCAATTAATTCCCCTTCGTTGTGAATAACGGCTACCGTAACATTAGAGTAATTTTCAACAGATCTTGTTGCTTTAATTGGCAGTATATCAATGATTGATTTGGCGTTATGCAAGTTTTCTTCAGTAATAAGATTTGTAAACCTGCTACTAACTTGGTAAACCAAGTCAAGATCTTTTTGTTTGTAACATGAGATAGCAAGATCATCATCTGAATCGACTTTTTTAATACATGATGTTTCATTATTACATACTTTAGGATTACTCCAGTTCATATAACCAAAGGCCATTAAACTAAAGCTTGTCAATACAGTACAAAACATTATAGCGCTCTTTTTCATAATAGATTTTTTTAAGATTAATTTCTATCAAATATATTATGGAATGCTAGCGTATGCACGATTCAATTGTAAATTAATGTAAATCTTGTGTAAAAGATTATTAATGAATGCAAAGTAGGGATACTCAGTCTCTTGTGGCAATTTTTTAAAAAATTAAAATAGTGTATTTAATGCTATTTATTGTGTTGTTATGTTTTTGATTTTTTACTTTTCTTAGTGATACAGTTTCACAAAAACAAGTAGCTATTTAATTGTGATCATTATTATTTATTATGAAATACAAAATGGTACTAGTACTTTGTTTTATCCATTTTACTTGCCCATTTTTCAAAAACAGGAATAGCATCCTTTCTTAGCAATCTCACAAACTGAATATCTCTATCATCAATTTTCTTTTCTAATTCATCATATATGAATTGGTCGTCAAAATCAATTTTTGCTGCATCTTTTTTAGTACAAGCATAATAAACCATTTTTGGTCTTGCCCAATAGATGGCTCCAAAACACATTGGACAAGGTTCACATGAAGTATAGATTGTACAATCATCAAGTTGAAATGATTCTAAATTTTTGCATGCCTCTCTAATGGCAACTACTTCTGCATGAGCCGTTGGATCATTTGTAGATGTAACTCTATTAAAACCTTCTGCAACAATCTTATCGTCTTTCACAATTACACAACCAAATGGACCTCCTGCACCTGAATCCATTCCTTTTTCTGCCATACCAATAGCACGTTGCATGAAGTATTCGTCTCTTTCTGTCATTTCTAATTTTTAATCATTTTATTTTAAAAACCTTATAAAGGTTATAGTTATTCAATATAGACTATTTTCTATTTAAGTTTTTAACCTGAATAATTTGCGCAGCAATACTCACAGCTATTTCTTCTGGCGTTTCGCTTTTTATAGACAAACCAATTGGAGCTTTTATTGCATTCAACTCTTCACGTGTGATTCCCTCATTTAGTAAAGCTTTCCACATCGTTTTTAGCTTTGCCTTACTACCTAAAACGCCAATAAACTTATAATTATTTTTGATTAATCTGCTTACAACCAATTTGTCTTCAGTGTATTTGTTGGTCATGATCGCTACATAATTATTCTTACCTTGATCTATGTGATCTTGTATATCATTATAGTCAATAACCTTTTTTTGATGTGCAAAATTATTGTTATCAAAGGTGTTTAAGTTTTTTCTGTTGTCAATAACAATTACATAAAAACCAAGTTGTGCAAATAATTGAGACACAGCTACACCAACATGACCACCACCAACGATGTACAAAGTTTCTCTAAATCCTATGTGTTCTTCAAAGTACCAATCTTCGCTTGAGATGATTTGATGGTCAAATTGGTGTGCTATGCGTTTGTCAGAAAAAAGTATAGACTCAGAATTTAAACTTAAGGTCCCTTTTCTTCCACTTTGTAAACAACTTAAAATATTTTTAATTTCAAAAATATCGCTGAAATTTAAGCAATGAAAAGCTACAGTTTGTTCACCAGAACAAATCATTCCAGAACCGTTTTTAATATGTCCTTTATGAATTTGTTTTTTTATGAATATTCGCGAATTTTCTTCTAATAGTAATTGTTGTGCTTCTTCTACCAAAGACAGTTCCATAACCCCACCACCAACAGAACCGAAAATAAATCCATCTTGAGCAACTAGCATTTTAAAACCTTTTCTTCCTGGAGAGCTACCGAAATTTTCAATTACGGTTAAGACATATACTTTTTGATTGTCTTGAAGTTTACTTAATATGTGTTGCCAAAAAATCATTGAAAAATCGTTTCACTTAAGGCATAGTAAATAGCCATTAATGCAGAAAATATAGCACTTGCCAAAAACCTCCAATCCAATTTTATTTTATTTTGAATCAAGTAATTTGCAATCAATGAAATTGGAATATTTGCCAGAAAAGACCAAAGGGCTATGACGAATAGGTTACTATTTATTTGTTCATAAAGCCCTGAAAATATTTTTATAAAAGCCAAGTGTCTGAAAACCCATAGTGGATTAAAATATGCAATGGCCAATCCTGTTTTGGCTAATGTTTTTTTTATTCCTTTATATGAGAATGTTTTTTTATCTATCCATGCAAAATAATTAGGAATTTCAAAGCTATAGAGGGTTGCCCCAACCAGTATCATTCCAAGTAACCTAGAGAAAGAAAATTCATGTAACAAAAGTGCAGCGATTGTATCTCCGACACTATAAATGACAGCGCCCTTAATTATATTTTGTTTTGTGTATTTCAGTTTTATTTCTTTTTAGAAAATGTAATGCGCTTTTGAATTATTGTTAGAGAATTCGATTGCTTCTAATTACAAGATGCAACGAATCATGATTCTTTGGAATACAATCCCATCAATACTTTCTCTGGTGTAAAAGGAGAGTGGAATTTTAATTTATAATTTGGATTGAATTCTTTTACAGCTTGTTGAATCGCAAAGTAGGCTCCAATGCCATACATTAGTGGCGGTTCACCTACAGCTTTTGATTTTTTAATGGCCATATCGTTTCCTTCCGTTTCTAAAGGAATCGTTTCTATTGTTTTTGGTGCAGAAAAAATATCCGGCACTTTATAAGTAGATAAGGCATTTGATAATAATCGCCCATCTAAGCCATATGCTATTTCTTCCATGGTCATCCAACCAATTCCTTGTGCTAAGCCACCTTCAACCTGCCCTAAGTCGATACCTAAATTCATAGATTTACCAAAGTCGTGTACAATTTTTACGGAGTCAATTTCATAAGTACCCCGTAAGCAATCTACCGTTACTGTTGTAATGGCTGTGCCATATACATGATAAGCAAACGGGTGTCCTTTTTCTTTGGTTTTGTCAAAATGAATTATTGGTGTTGCGTAATGTGCATTTTCTGATAAAGCAACCCGTTGAACCATTGCTTGGTTGATTAATTCCTCCCAAGAAAGTGAAGACCTTTTACCACCAACAAAAACAAAATCCTCATCAATAGAAATATCTATTTCATCGCATTGTAATACTTTAGAAGCAACCTTGGTTAATCTTTCAATTAATGAATTACAAGCCATTTCAACAGCTTTCCCATTTAGATCGGCAGTAGAACTTGCTGCAGAAGGGGAGGTATTCGCAACACGTGTTGTATTTGTAGTTTCTAACTTTATTTTTGAGGCAGAAATCCCCAAAACTAATTGTGCTACTTGTAACATTTTTGTGTTTACACTTTGCCCCATTTCTACGGCACCTGTAGAAACGCCAACACTTCCATCTTGATAAATATGGATGAGAGCGCGCGCATGATTCATTTGCGTGTTTGTAAAGGAAATTCCGAATGCAATTGGCATCAGCGAAACTCCTTTCTTATGGCGTTTATTTTCTTTGTTAAAAGAAATCACTTCCTGCTCTAATTGTTCTAAATCAAATTTTACTTTAGCCGTAAACCAAGTGTTTTTAGCTTCTACTTGAGTGGCAATCTGACCATAAGAAAATTCATCATTCTCTGCCAAAAGATTTACTTCTTGGATGTGTCTTTTATTGACGCCTATTTTGTCAGCAGCATCAGCAATGGCGCTTTCTATTACAAACATTCCTTGTGGCCCACCAAAGCCACGAAAAGCTGTGTTAGGTGGCAGGTTGGTTTTGCAACTAAAAACGGTTGAACTTACATTGGGAATAAAATAACTGTTGGTAGCATGAAATAATGTTCTTTCTGCAATAGCTGGTGATAAATCGGCAGCAGCACCAGAATTTTGCAGGAACTCAACTTCAAACGCTTTGATCTTTAAATCTTTGGTTAAGCCTATTTTGTAGAATGAATTGTATGGGTGTCGCTTACCAGTCATGCGCAAATCATCATGACGATTTAATATATATTTTACTGGACAATTTAAGTGCTGTACGGCAACAGCGGTCATAACAGCCCATGGTGTTGCTTGATCTTCTTTACCACCAAAACCACCTCCTAATCGTATAACATCTACTTCAATTTTGTGCATTGGAATACCCAATACTTTTGCCACTGTTTTTTGAACAGCAGTTGGTCCTTGAGTGGATGAGATTAGCTTTATAGTTCCATTTTCTTGTGGAATGGCATAGCATCCTTGAGTTTCTAAATATAAGTGCTCTTGTCCGTTTGAGAATGTTTCTCCTTCAAAAACATAATCGCATTCTAAAAAAGTGTTTGTTGCATCACCTAATTTAAAAGAACGTGGTGCATTTATAAAGCTACTTTTTTCTTTAGCATCTTTGGCTGTTGTAATTACAGGTAAGTCTTCTATTTCTATGGTTATTAAAGCTCTTGCTTTTTTAGCTATAGCTTCAGTTTTAGCAACTATGAATGCAATAGGTTGTCCCCAAAAATGTACCTCATCTTCTGCCCACAATGGCTCATCCTGAATAATGCCCCCAATTTGGTTTTCACCTAAAACATCTTTATATGTAAATATTTTTGCGACACCTTCCAGTGCTTCAGCTTTTGAATAATCTACTGATTTTATTTTTCCGTGAGCTTTTGGAGAATCGAAACACAATCCGAATAATGCATCTTGCCGTAAAATTAAATCATCGACAAATAACGACTCTCCTCGAACATGCGTAAAACTATCAATATTCTTCATCGTCTTCATCTTGCAATCAGTTTATCTAGTTGTATTTGTCCTGGAAACAATTCTATGAAATGTGCAAAGAATAATTGTTTTGCCAGCAAACGTTTGTATGCCGTAGTTCCTCTTATGTCGCTAATTGGAGAAATTTCTGTTTGTAAGATTTCTGCTGCTTCACTTACTGTTTCTGAATTCAATGTTTTTCCTATTAGGTATTCGTTTGTTATAAATAAGTATTTAGGAGTTGCTGCAACGCCACCTACTGAAAAATGTGCTTGCGTAATTACATTGTTTGCAACCGAAATGCTTCCTGCTGAATTTACACTGGCAATATCTAAATGTGTACGCTTACTTACTTTTTCAAAATTGAAAAAATCATTTGCTTGTGGTACGTTAAAAGAAATACTTTTTAAAATTTCATCCTTTT
Source organism: uncultured Saprospiraceae bacterium (assembly GCA_905480605.1). Classification (GTDB taxonomy): domain Bacteria; phylum Bacteroidota; class Bacteroidia; order Chitinophagales; family Saprospiraceae; genus RFSX01. The sequence continues at coordinate 15,429 of CAJQRD010000079.1, forward strand.
GTAAATCATAAACTTTATAGTTTTGGTGAAATGCTTGAAACGGAATTTGTCGTTCCATACCATCTTCCTTCTGAATAGTCAAGGTTGAATCTAAAGCTAAAAAGAATATAGACATATCACCAATAGGGGAGGCATTTACAAAATTGCCACCAAGTGTTCCCATGTTTCTGATATGTTCAGAAGATACCAGTTTTAAAAACTGCTGTAATCTTGGGAGCAAGGTTTGTAATTTTTTGCTTTCTATTATTTCTGTAGCCGTTGTGTTGGCACCTAAAGTACAAATTCCTTCTGAAAATGAAATACCTTTTAGGGCTGTTTCATCAACCAACAATTGTACATCTTCATCTGCCATTTTATCTGCATGATGAACATACAGATCGGTTCCGTTAGCAACTTTTATACTTTTTGAAAATTTCTTCACTGCGTCAGTGCTCAGAGAACCTGAAGATTCTGAAGTTGCATCTTTCAATGCTTTTAATCTTCGTGGAATAGTTTCAAAATAATCAGGAACAAACCCTTTTTTTATAAGCCATTCTATTTTGTGATTATCATCTTTTAGTTGAAGTTTTTTTTCAACTTCTAAACCAGCTTTTTCAATAGATTTGTAACCAGTGCATCTACAGATATTTCCGCTTATCGCATCATTGCATGTTTGATTGTTGCCTTGAGCGGAACCATATGTTTTTAATGCAAACCCTGTCATTGAAACCACAAAACCTGGGGTGCAAAAACCACATTGGGTTGCGTAGTTATCTGTCATAGCTTTTTGAACGGTATTCAATGTATTAGGTAAATTAATACCTTCTATGGTCACAACATGTTTGCCATGGGCATTTCCGAGAGGAGATATACAAGAGGTGATGCTTTGGTAAATCACTTCCTTTCCTTTGACAGTTCCTACCAAAACGGTACAAGCACCACAATCGCCTTCTCGACAGCCTATTTTAGTACCTTTTAACTGTTGATGTTCTCGAATAAAGTCGAGTAATGTAACACCCGAATTGGTGGATGTTTTGATAATCAGATTGTTAAGTATAAATTGTATCATATGCAAAGAGCAAGTTACAAAAATGTATGGAGTATTTGAATGTAGTTTTAAAGGAGTTGTTTTGGGATTTGAATTTGGGTGTGCCAATAGAAAGCTGAGAAACTTTTTTTGCGATTGCCCACATTGAGACTTTTGTCATTATTGCACGGTTAAGATGCTAGTTCTTCTTACCTCTCAAAAATTTAGGATTCCAAACTAATAATCCTAACAGAACAGCCATGAACGCAGATCCACCGATGTCGTATGTGGTTTCCGTGAGATGAATGATAGTAAAGACAATCATAAATACAGCAAAGAACCCTGCCACATACTTCCTGAATTTGGGTAACCAAATAAGAATACCAGCGGAAATTTGTAAGACACCTAAGATATTCCAAACTAGCGGTGAGATACTACCCATTAAAGAGCAAGGGGGCTCTAAAAATGAAAGGAACTTATCTGCTCCTACCATAATGAATAGGAGACTACAAATCGCAACAATTACATTGGTAAAATTCATCGTTTTATTGTTATTTTGATAATTAGATTTTAAGATACTTATTTTTCTATTAAAATTATGTTTTTTAGATTCTTCACAATCTATATTGAGATTTTTTGAAATTGGTTTCTTCTGTTGGAATGGCATTATAGATTTCCTTTTTTAAAACCGATTAAATATAGTTAACAAGTGAATACTGTTTATTCATCTTTTTGCATATAACTATGAATAATTTTTTCTATTTCTTGGCTTTCTGCTAGTTCTAACAAATTAAGGTTGACATCTAAAATTAGCTGGGAAGTAACTGGAAAAGCAAAACCATATCCTTGTTTATAATATTCGGCCTTGCTGATGAAAAGATTCTCTTTCTTGTTGCGTTTTAAATAGTAGAGTAATTGTGGACGATCAAAAACTACAGCATCCACATCGTTACTTTCTAGTTTAACAATTGATTCGTCTAAATTATTAACACCATTTACTTTTATTTTTTCTTTTCTTAGAAATGCTTCCGAAGGTGAACCGGAAATAGTTGCTGTTTTTTTTCCTGAAAGCTGCTCGATGTTTGTAATGGTTGCGGATCCAATGGAAGAAAGTGTTAATGTACTTGCAATTCCTGCTACCATAGATGTTGCAAAAATTATAGAGATAATCATCCAAGCTCCTGCAATTATTCTGCCCATTAAGGTTATAGGTGCTTTATCACCATATCCTGTAGTACTCATCGTGACAATAGCCAACCACATACCCGTTCCAATTCCTTTTATCGGGTCATGAGAAAACTGTTCAGCAGATTTTTTGCGTTCAGCTAACCAAAAGAGAGAACCCACAATAGCAAGAATTATTAAAAATATTCCAATTGCGATTAATAACTTGAAACTAAACAATGGTTTAATTGCGCCCCAATGACCTTTATTATTATTTCGTGAAATAATAGATATGCTCGAGTTGTAAAACGGTTGTGAAAACCGCATTTTTTCCAAACGTCTAGCAGTAATACTGATTGGCCCAACTACTAAATCGATATTGCCTTTGATTAAATCATGTAAAGCATCATCTACATTTTTAAAAGATATGTACTCATAGTTCCACGATTCTTGTTTTGCAATTTTATCCCAAATCTCCAGAGATATCCCAGTCTTTGATTCATTAAATACAAACGGCTCGCCACCAGTAATGCCAACGAGTAATTTTTCTGGTGACACACCTTCTGTTTCCGTTTGCGCAATGATTACGTTGGCACAAAAGATAAGGGTTAAAAGTAAAAACTATGGTATCAATAGACATTTAAACATCATAACATTATTTTTTTCACAACTGTTAATCTATTTCCAATGACATGAAAACGCACGCATTGAATTTTCTAGCAATATCTTAATGCATAAGCTTATATTGCCTTAATGAATTTAATGGACTGAATCCGTTTGATTGCTCCCTGATTACTTCCTGGTTACTTCTGCTAACAGCACTTACAGTATAAGTACCAGGAGGTAAATTTTCTATATTTTTCGATAGGCTAGTATCGCCTGAAAATTTGTTTTTTCTAAAATGGAACGCACAATTCTTCCTTCAAAATTAAAGATATCTATACTTAAATCAATATTGTTTAAGCTGTGAATTGTAATATTAATTTGATTGGAAACAGGATTAGGGCTTATCTTGATAATGTTTTTTACAATGAGGGTATTGTCTTGTATTGCGCTTCTCATTGAAGTATTATAACTTAGTCCAATGTTCTCTTCTGCTGTAATAGCTTGTATTAAAACATTATGTGGATATTCATTACATCCCATATCTTTTTCTTCGATTATTGAAGGTCGATTTTGACCCATTAAATCAAATAAGACTTCAAATCCAATACCGTCCATGCCTTCAAATTGAGACAGCATTGAATAGCCAGGCAAGGCGGCATTAACCACAGTACTATTTTGGTCAACCCCAAAAAAACCTTTATTATTCTCTGTCAATTGTGGATCTATTATTGTCATCCCAATTTCTGGTAATGTTCTACCCATGTTCCCAAAAACGACATTGCTTATCCATGTTTATGTTATCGTTTATTGCTGCACTATCTTGCGCATCATTAAATTCTTGTTGAGAATTAACAAGAAATACATCTGTATTCACAGTTGTTGAAAAAAGCAGTGTTGAAAAAATACTTGCATTTAGTGATTGATTTTTATTCTTCTTTTAGGCATTGTTATAAATTGGTACATGTTCATTTTACTGTGGATTATTTTTTATTATCGGCCACCTTATGTTATCTTGAAAGTTGTTGGTTTAAATAATTAATCTCTTGAATTACTTTTTTGTTTAAGCCTTTTTCGTAAGAATCCATTTCTTTGATTTCCTCTAATAGTTCTTCAACTTTAACTTGAGCATGATGATCTCCTTTAGTATCTTGAAGAAAATATGAATACTCAAGTCTATTTTCATAATTGGAAAATTGAGTGTCCATATTGCTAAATATTTTATTGGCTTGTTCTATTTCACCTAAGTGATAGCTTGACCAGGCAAATGCTATTCTTTGGGGTGAGTTGAGGAATTCTTTTTTGTCTGTTATCAATTTACCATGTTCTAATACTTTTTCGAAATTTTCTTTTAAGTAGTATCCTTGAATCAGCTTCATGTTTAGATGAACATCATCTTTGTGCGTTCCAAAACTACATGATTCAAGTATTTCAAGAGCACGATCGTAGTTTCCGACATTAAGATGTTCATCTGCCAATTCCAGTTTATTCGTGAAGGTATCTGAAAATGTTACTTTTTCTTCGAGTTTATCTATAGCGTTATTTTGAACAAATGATTCTTTAACTTGCTCAGGGATATGCTCTATATTTCTCTCATTGTAGAAGTAATCGTATAAATAGATTAGACTTCCAATTACTGGAATAAGGACTATAACCCAGAACCATATTTGATTTGATCTATTGGAGTATGCATGATACAAACAAAATACCTGTATCATGATTACTAAAGGATAGAGTCTTATCATTGTTAAGTTTTATATGATTAAATACAGTTTTTCCAAGATTACACAAAAAGAAATAAATTATGAATGAAATATTAATCTTATTTTCCAAAACATTGATTTAACTCTTATTCACGGGAGTAATATATATAGGTAACTTCTTTTTTATCAGTTGTACTGCGAAAAGGAAGTTATCTCTTGCGATCAGACTATCTAATAAAAAATCATTGCTTTTTTACTGAGATGTTTGGTAATCAGAATTATGTTGATGGCTTATCTTCTGCTTTTTTCAGTTTTAAATAGTTTCGGAAAAAGGAAAGAGATATAAATAACCAAGCTGCTCTATAGACCCAAATGTTTAGTGAAATCCCAAAAAAGTTCTTTGGCTCAGTTTCTCCTAAAAAACTAATAAAGACTGCTAGTGCTAGAATTCCAGCAATTAATTGTATGTTTTTGTTTCTCATTTCTTTAATTTAAGTTTATGTTGTTTTGTATTGGTAAAATTGACTTCGTGTTATGGTAGCCAATTACTCTTTTCAATAGTGTATCGTCTGTCTGTGCAATTGTCTTCTGAATTGAAAAAGTCAACTTCAGGCGTCATGAATTTATTTAATATTTTTAGCGATGCAATATTCTCAATGTTAACATCTGCGGTAACTTTATCTATTTCCAGCATGGAGAAACAATAATCAATGAGTCCTTTTGTGGTTTCTGTTCCGTAACCTTTTTTCCAATACTTTTGTCTAAGCCTATATGCTAATTTCCAGTCATTTTCATCATTTGTTAAAAGTGCACAAAGTCCTATCATATTGGGGTTGTCTTTTTCGAAGATCCCATAAATGTTTTCTTGTCCTTTTATAGGTCTTCCATTTAAGCCCAAGTTAAAATAAAACTTTTCTAAAATTTTCTCATCATCTAATTTTGGTTGAGGAATTGCATCAATGATTTCTGAGTCTGAAAGCAATTCTATGAAATATTCTTTATCTTTATGTGTGAAAGAGTTTACTGTTAGCCGGTCAGTTTCAAATATTTTCACGCTTCTTTTTACTTCCATATAAAACTGGTGTTATATGCTATTTAAATACCTTCTCGCTTCTAGGGTTTCTGGTCTATCACTTTCAATTGATGCTGTAATTTTTAATAAATTCTTAAAGTGCTTTTTGGCTTCTTTTTTATTGCCGATATTTTTTGCTGCTAGAGCAGCACCATAAACACCATTAAACCTATTTGGATGTGCTTTTAGGTTTTTTTCATAAACCTTCAATGCCTCTTCTGATTTATTCATCTTTAATAACATATCGCCCAGCAGTTCATCTGCAGGAATAACATCTCCAGGAGTTACTGGATGTTTGCTTGTTCTGCTTTCCAAGAGAGCGGCTTCCTTCATGAGTGCTAAACCTTCTTTTTGATTTCCTTTGCTAAAGCTCAACCAAGCTTCTGCAGATTTAACTTGAATCATAATTTGATTAATTTGATTCGACGTGGTAGGATCATTGTTATTTGCGAGAATCTTTTTTAAATGTTTCAAAATTCCTATTTCTTTTTCTGCTTTAATATAGTCCTGAGTGTGTGCTGCTCCCAATGCTCTTCCAAAATGAAGAATGGCTTTTTGCCAAGGAAAGTCTTCCCAATTTATAGAGGTTTCTTGAATATCAAGATTTGCTGCAGCCTTCCAGTTTTTATTTTCAAGTGCTATTCTTGTTGGAATAGAAGCTAATGGATATGTTGCTGCAGTTATATTCATTGGGTAAAAATCATGAATGTTTTTCAGTGTTTGATATTGCTCAATTGCATGTAGGTTATCACCCATTTGTAAATAAGCATAGACCATATAGTCCATAGCATGAACTTCCTCAAAATAATGACCATTTATACCTGCTTCTTCCACAAAGCACTTAACTGCAGATATTGATTTAAGATTAGATTGAATTGATTCTTCCCATAATCCAAGTCTTGTAAAAATATGAGAGGGCATATGTTGGGCATGAGAAGAACCAGGGGCTATCTCCGCATATCTTCTTGCAACGTCAAGTCCATTTACAGCCAAGACAGGGTTGTCATAATTATGAATTATATAATGAGCAATTCCAGGATGATTTGGTTGTTCTTTAAATAATTTTTCAAGAATTAGTCCTGCCTTTCTTTCATTATGATACTTTTTTCCAACCCTATCTCTTGTTGAATAAAGAGCTAGCGAATATAAAATGGCAGCTTCAGTATCTTCTGGATACTTAGAATGCAATTCTTCCACTTTTAATTCATACTTCTTTGCTCTGGTGTTATGATCAAGATCTTTCCAATTATTGTAAAATGAATTTATAGCAGCTAAATAGTCACTTTCTTTTGAGGTTTGATTAACGGACTCAGCCACCTTAAGAACTTGTGAAACCTTGGATAATTCATCTTCACTAGGTGGGAACCATGCGGCATGATAAATGCTCATTGCCACACCCCAGTATGCCATGGCACATTCAGGATCTATATCAATAATTTTCACAAAGGCTTTTTCTGCTTCTGTATATTGAAATGAGTGCAACAATGACAATGCAAGATCAAATGTTTCTCTTACAGATATATCACAAGAAAGCGAAAAATTAACATCTCCAAATTTTTTCCCGCTGCATAAAATTATGTCTCCTCTTAAAAGTTCGATGTTCTTTAGTTCTTCCTTTAATTGAGATTCTTTGTCCTGACATCCAAATGAACATTGTATAATTAAATATAAAAAGAAGATAGATTTAATAAGATTTTTCATTTTTGACTTTTTTGTTTTTACGGGTATAAATAGACTGACAAATATTTTTGTGTTCGTAATATAACTTCTTTTATTTCCATAGAAGATATATAATCTATTTATTTGGTTTGTGACTACTGTAGCGGATGTGAAGAGTAGGGTGTAAATATTGAGTTTCTTTCAATGTTAATGCAAGAATGATTTGTGTTTAAACTACAACCAAGACTTGCGGGTTGTTACTATTGAATTTTCTAAATTCTAATTTAAGTTTTTCTGAAAAGTTATTTTGTTCAATACATATCATTTTCAGATTGGGTAAACTGTTTATACAATTAAGAATTTCAATTCCACCTAGATCATTAATGCCACAATTGACTAAACCGATTTCGCAAATAGATTTAGGTAAATTACTTGCCAATGCAATCGCTCCAGAGTCGCCCAATAAAACGTTGTAGCTAAAACTTATCGATTTGACATTATGACTAGGTAGTCCTCTTTCTTGCTTAAAACAGCTTAAAATGGACACTATGCTTGATGTGTTAAGTTCTAGGTCTCTAAGGTTTATTGTCTTGCCATAGGATGCATTGCTTTCTAAATATTGAGACTTCTCAATACATTTTTTACTGCCAATTTTTCGTAGAATTGAAGCTATTTCACTTAAAGTATTTTTATCGTTGGTCACTTTAATTATTTTCTGTCTTTTGTTAGTGTTTTCATCAACCTTCAATATCGAGTAAGCATGTCATTAAATTCATATCTAAAGTACAATGTATTAATTATCTTTTTTACTAGCGCTAAAGCTCCAGTAAGTAAACCTTTAGTAGAGATAGCAAATTTGTAGCAATCATTTGCTGTGCCCCTTTAACTTTATAAATATTTATTTATAACCAACGGTAGAATCAGTATAATTGATAACTAGGTTTTCTGAACAAGAATCATCTAAGTGAATTGTATGATGGATTTCTAAAAATAAATGCTCGGCTTCTTCTTAAGCATACGTTCTTTCAAAAATAACAAATGAACTAGGGTATTCCTGCCATCTTAAGTTAATTTAAAAATTTCCACCAAGCTATATTTACTAACAGTAATTTTTTCGTAGTGTATATCAAATAACGCCCAGTGCGGAATATTAGGCATTTGCTTTTATTTCATATTAGTGGGTTTGTCCATAGGAAGTGTTCGGAGTTAACAAGAATAAAAAAATAGAGACAATTTCTTTATGTTAATTGTTGTAGGTTGTTAGCAGTACAATTCATCCTTGCATATGTTTTGTTAATGCAATGATTTATGTATAGTAGCGTTGATAAGCTTTTTTATTTTCACAAATCTGTTTATAATATACATTGTTATATGTTGAGTTTTTACGTATTTTAGGAAACCCGTTCTTAGGATTATTTTGATTACAGGTATAAAAAAAGCCTTACTGTTTGTAAACAATAGGACTTTCTTTTATGGGTGTCTTAAGTGTGCATTAAAATCTATTCCCTGGGGTGTACTTTTATTAACAAGCACTTTATTGTATTCTCCTGATTCTACCCAATTGATGATTTCCTGTGCTCTGGCAATGGCCCACAGATTATTGCCATAAAGAAATCGCAAAAACTTGTCAAAGGTTTTTTCTTTAAATCCTTCGAAGGCGCGGGCTTGATTGTCAAGTTCTTCAACATCAAATGTTGCCCAGTATTTTTCTGGGAGGCCTGCCAGTTTTGTGAACATTTGCTTGGTGACATAAATGTCCTGACAGACTAAAAGACCACCTCGATCTGCAGTGTATTCGGCCATTTGTGCCCAGTGAAAAAGAGCATACTTTAGACCAGAAGATAATACACCGCTCAATCCGAGAGTAATGCCAGAAACTGCATCCATTAACTCTGGAAATAAAAAACCAATTTCCTGATACAAAATATGATGACACTTAATTTGCGCTACTTCTCTGCCAATCATAAAAAGCAATTCCTGTTTTGATAATTTGTCCAGGCATTCTGTCGATAAGGCTATCATCGGTCGGTCCACTCCAAGAGTTGTTGCAGTAAATTGTTCTGATCGATGGACATACAATTCGGGGACATCATTCACTCCAAGGATGTCACAGGCTGTTTCAGTAAGACTATATAAATCAGGAAAAGATTTTGGAGATAACTTTAGACTGCTACCTGTATACTGGAGTTTAATAATATTTTCTACACCCATATCATAAAACTTCTTCACAACCCTCTCAAGTCCTTTAGTATTTTTTAATGTCAACAAAGACTTTTCCTCTTTGGGATGTTGAAAATCGGACGCTGTAATATTGTATAATTTATGGGAATTCATCTCTTCACTTATTAATATGCTAGTAATATATGATTTTTGTAGCCTCGGTGTCTTTTTAATTCTATGAATATGCTTATTGAATCGGCTGAAATATAACTTCTATAGTTTCTTTTTTTAATTGTACTATTATGGTATAATTGGGATTACAACTCATTTAAATATAAATTTCAAAATAGCTTTGATATGTCTTTTGCAGAATTCAATCTTCATCCTTCGATACTTGCTAATGTTACTTCTTTGGGGTTTGAGATCCCTACACCTATTCAAGTTCAAGCTATACCTGTAGTTGTTGAAGGACAGGATCTGCTAGGAATCGCTAAAACAGGATCAGGTAAAACAGCATGCTTTGTATTGCCAATATTGGACCAAATACTTAAAAATACTGGAGGTGAACGAAGTAGGCAACCTAAGGTTTTAGTGCTAGTTCCAACGCGAGAACTGGCAATTCAAGTTGTAGAAGTATTCAAAGAATTATCGCGAAATCTTCCCGAACCTGTCAAGTCTATGGCCGTTTATGGTGGGGTTTCTATTAATCCACAAATGAAATCTATTTATGGTGTGGATATATTAATCGCTACTCCTGGTCGATTGTTAGACCTCCAAAGATCTAATGCTGTTGACCTCACAAAGGTGAAAAGATTAGTACTTGATGAAGCTGATAAGATGTTAAACCTGGGTTTCAAAAAAGAAATGCAAGAGATATTCGAACTCTTACCTAAGAAAAGGCAAAACTTGTTGTTTTCTGCAACATTAAGCGATCAATTAACGGAAATAAATAGGGTATTGCTTTCAGATCCAGTAGTAATTGAGATAGAGGACAAAGTCGATGAAGTAGAGTTGATAAACTTATCTGGATACTTTGTAAGTGATGAACGTAAAGGTCCTTTGTTAAGACACTTGATTAACAAGCAGGATATGAAGCAAGTTTTGGTATTTACATCATCTGGGATCAAGGCAGATAAAGTAGCTGGTAAACTTAGTAAAAATGGAATTAATGCTATTTCGATTCATGGGAGGAAAAGTCAATCTGCAAGGTCAGGAGCATTAGAAAAATTCAAGTCAGGAAAGTTGCAAGTATTGGTTGCCACGGATTTGATTTCTAGAGGAATCGATATCAATGAGCTTCCTTATGTTATAAATTATGAATTGCCGCGATCACCTAAAGATTTTGTGCATAGGGTAGGGCGGACTGGTAGAGCTAAGTCTGAAGGCTTAGCAATTACGTTTGTTACTAGAGAAGAGACACATCACTTTAAAGTTATTCTCAAGAAAATGAAGCGCTACATTGATATGATAGACAGTGAAACCTTAGAATTTTAAGTATAATATTTATTTTAAAGGCTAACGCTTTTATTCTTTATCCGTTTCATGATAAAATAAATTAAACAGATTACACTGATAAATATTACAGTTGATATCACTTCCCACTTAGTTAAACTAGTCAATAACCAAACAATAGATGTAATGGCAATAAGTGGAATAATTAGTCCACCTGGTACTTTAAATATTTTTTTAGATTCATCCTGTTTCTCTCTTCTTAATTTGATTGTAGCTAATATAACCAACAAGTAGATAAGAAGTATAGCGGCACTTGCCAGTATGGCCAATTGCTTAAATCCACCAGAAATAGAAAAAAGAAATATCAATGTTGCAAAACAGATTATAGACCAATATGGAGTACCAAATTTTGGATGAATCTTACTAAGAAATTTTGGAAATAGACCGTCGTTGGCTCCAGCATATAAAACGCGAGGCGTATTTAAAACATCAGAACTTACAGTACCAAAGCAGGAAATTGCAGCGGCAATCAAAAGTATAGTGCCTCCAAATGAACCAATAATTTTTTCTGCGACTGCTGCCAAAGGTGCATCTTTGACCGCATCCATTTGCAGGCCTAATACACCCAGAGTTATTGTTTGCAAAAGTAAATACAAAATAATCACAAAAGAGCCTCCAAGCAAGATTCCCAGAGGTATAGTACGTTTCGGGTTTTTTATTTCACCACTTGCACCAAGTGCTGTTTCGAAACCCGCGAATGCAAAAAACAATACTAGTGTTGTATTGCCAAAAGTATTCAGTGATGGAAGATGTTCCCAGTGTAGATTAGTTGAATCGATAAGGCTTATACCTAAGACAACAATGCCAAACAATGGTAATAATTTTATAATGGTGATCCACTTAATAAATGAAACACCTTGCTTCGTGCCTCGAATATTTGTTATAACCATAACACTGAGAAGTGTAAAAGACAATAAGCCTCGTATCCAAGGATTTAAGAAAACAGGAAAAATCACAGATAGGGAGTCGGATATAATATTGATTAATGCAGCGCTTCCTAAAATACTCCAACCAAAGACAGACAGCCAGTTCACAATAAAACCTGGGAATTTTCCAAATGCAGCTGTAACATAAGCATAGCTGCCACCCGTATTTGTAATACGCGTTCCAATTTCTGCATAACATAGCATTATTGTAGCCATCATGATACCGCAAAATATATATGCGAATACACTGAAAGCACCAAGTTCGACACCCACAATTGCGGGCAATGCAAAAATACCTGCACCTACTGTGATGTTAATAATATTAAGGGACAAGCCAGTTACACCTACTACTCGTTTTAATTCTTTGTCATTATTGGTTAGAGCCATGAATTTTGAGATTAATTCTTTTGGTGAAAGATGAATACGTTAAAAAAAAATAGATGATACTTTTCTCTCTTATGAGAGATAATTAATTCCATGAATTGAAATAATTTTTTACTTCAGAAATTTGTTTTTCTTTGTCTTCAGAACTCAGCCAACTCGCTTCAAAAGCATTAAGGGCCAATTGCATTAATTGATTTTTACTTAAGTTTAAAGCTTTGGCTGTTTCATAATAATTCTCATTCATATAGCCTCCAAAATATGCTGGATCGTCAGAGTGAAGGGTTGCTAAAATTCCTTTATCGAGCATTTTTGCAACTGGGTGTTCTTCCATTTTTTGAATGACTTTGAGTTCTACATTACTCAATGGGCACAAGGTTAATGGAATGTTTTTTTCAAGTAACCTTTGAACTAAAGCTTCGTCATCTAAACATCGATTTCCGTGATCAATTCTTACAACTTTTAAAAGATCGAGCGCCTCCCATATATAGGCCGCAGGACCTTCCTCTCCTGCATGAGCAACCAACTTGTAACCATGTTTTGCAGATGCTTCAAATACATTGACAAACTTGCTAGGAGGGTTACCCATCTCAGACGAGTCTAGCCCTACACCGTCAATCCAATGCTTATATGGTAAACTTGATTCAAGTGTTTTAAATGCAGCTTCTTCACTTAAATGCCGCAAATATGACATGATGAGTTTGAAAGAAATATTCAATTCATTTTTTGCTTTTTCTAGTGCTCTATAAATGCCTTTGATAACAACATCAAATGCAATTCCTCTATCAGTATGTGTTTGAGGATCGAAAAACACCTCTACATGCACGACATTTTGACTGTGCACTTTTGTTAGGTAAGCCCATGTCAAGTCGAAAAAATCTTGCTCATGAATTAAGACCTGAGCACCTGTGTAATAGATGTCTAGAAATTCTTGAAGATTATTAAACTTGTAAGCTTTCTTTAAGGATTCGATAGAATCATAATCCAAGGTTATATTATTTCTTTTGGCTATTTCGAACATGAGTTCAGGTTCAAAACTCCCTTCAATGTGTAAGTGAAGTTCTGCTTTGGGAATGCCTTGAATAAGATTTTTTAGGCCAGATGATTCCATAGTTTATATTTTTAGTTTAATTTCTTGTTATTAATAGTTATCATTATTTTATCATAATGTTACAATCAGTAATAAAGATCCACCTTTTGAAAGGTGGTCCTAATAACTAGGGTAAATTACACCATTTTCCTTAGCAAAGCAATTGCCGTTTTTACAAAACGGAATTCTGGAATCAATGTAATAGAAGTTCGGTTTATTTTTGACATAGCCTCTTAGAAAGTTTATCCATGTATTGCTTTTCTATTTATTGGGATTAAGCTATTACTTCACTAACAATTTCATTACTGATAAGATTTATTTTCTTAGTATTCTTAATTTTTTTCATAAGTTATTTATCTACTCGAATTAATTTCAAGGAATTTAATTTTAAGACTTTGTCTTTTGTCTCAATCCATAATTCAAGTGCATCAGAATGATGAGTTTTTTTGACACTCGTATTATTTTTTGGTAAGCCTATATAATGATTCTGGAAGAAAAAAGATACTTATAAATTTAATCATGATTCAAATACATCATTTTTCATAATGGTTCAAAAATGATGTATTGTAAGCCTACATCAAGATGTTAGGTTTTTTTAAATAATTTTATTAGTGTCAAGTTTTTTATAATTTTCTAAAACTGCAAAAAATAAAATTCTGAATAGTGTCGAATGGTGTTTTGTGATCAATTGTTATACATTTAAGTTTTTCAAAAGACTTTTTTAATTTGTTGGTCATTGTTGTTTCTGAATATTGCTTGATTTCAATTCCACTGCATTTTTTAGGTCCATTTTCTGAAAAAGTCCCGATTACCAATATACCAGTTGGTTTAATGTTTTGTCGAGCTGTATCTATATAAGTTGAAATTTCTTGTTCGTTAGTTAAAAAGTGAAAAGCTGCTCGGTCGTGCCAAAAGTCATATGCCTCAGTTGGTTTGAAAGTCGCTATATCTGCAATTATCCATTTTACTTTTTTTGCATGTTTTCCAAGTCGCTGCTTTGCTCTATCAATGGCTGCTGCCGAAATGTCGAGAATTGTAATGTCTTCATAGCCCAAGTCGAGCAAATGGTCAACTAAAAAACTGTCTCCTCCACCAATGTCAATAACTTTCGCACTTTTAGTAACGTTAAACTGCTTGAAAAAACCCAATGAAGTTTCGGGTGTTGGTTGATACCAACTTACGTCTTTAAGCTCCTTTGTCTGATAGATATTCTCCCAATGTTTTTTGCGGTCAAAATTTTCCATTCTCTTCTTTCTTTTTTTATGTAGCGTTATTATCTTTTAGTTATAGGCTTAACGGTTTGTGTATAGCTTGTTGTGCGGAATAAAGATAATAAAATCACATGAAATCAATATTTAAAAACGGTGATTTTTCAAAATGAAGAACATTTGCATATGTTATACACCTTGTCAAACATTCGTTACACCTCATTTCTTATGTCATTTTAATGTAAGTGCTATTGTTTTATGCTATTTAAAATTTTAGTTATTAATTAAATGGGTTTGTTTATACCGATTAAATAGTTTGAGGTAAGATGATTTTTCCCGATTGCAAGGAATGAAAACTCTTTGTATATTGTAGCAGAAGCATTTTATTTTTAAGATTTATTGACAGAGTAAAATAACATTTGGATGCATCAGTATGAGTGTAAGAAAATGATGTTTTATATCATAATGTCTTTAATTTTTAGTTGAATCCTAATTCTGTAACGGACAATGGTTGATATTATAAAAAAGAAACGTGATGGTTTTGAGCTTTCAAAATTGGAAATCCAAAGTGTTATAGACGGAATTATGAATAATCAGATTCCTGATTATCAAATTAGTGCTTTTCTTATGGCTTTGTATTTTAAAAAAATGAATGAAAAGGAGACGGCCTATCTTACTACTGCTTTGCTTAATTCTGGAATAAAAATAGATTTGTCGGAAATTGAGGGAATCAAAGTAGATAAACACAGTACCGGTGGAGTAGGAGATAAAACAACCTTGATTGTGGCCCCTATGGTGGCAGCTGCTGGTGTGCCTGTAGCTAAAATGTCAGGTAGAGGTTTGGGACACACTGGAGGCACAATAGATAAATTGGAATCTATCACTGGATTTAGTACTAATCTATCCAAAGATGAATTCATTGAAAAAGTAAAGAAATATCACATTGCATTATGCGGCCAAAATGAGGAACTTGTTCCTGCCGGTAAAAAACTGTATGCCTTGAGGGATGTGACAGCTACAGTTGATAATCTTGCGCTGATTACCTCTAGTATTATGAGTAAAAAATTGGCATGTGGGGCAGATGCTATTGTCATCGATATGAAATTCGGAAAAGGGGCATACATGAAGGACTTGGCAAAAGCAAGGCGCCTCGGTCAGGTCATGATCAATATTGGAGAGAAGATGAATAGACAAGTCGTAGTCTTAATTACCGCTATGGATCAACCACTTGGATTTGCTGTAGGCAATGCACTTGAAATTAAAGAAGCAATTGCTACTCTTCAAGGGCAGGGTCCTGATGACGTGATGGAACTTTGTTTGGAGTTGGGTGCTAACATGCTCTTGCTGGCTAAAAAGACTGCGGGTATAGAACAGGGAAGGGTATTGTTAAGGGAATTGGTAAAAAGCGGTGCTGCTTTCAATAAATTTAAAACACTTATCAAATCACAGGGTGGAGAATTATCTGAGATCGAGGATACAAATTTACTTCCTTCAAGTCAACATCAGCAGGAATATGTAAGCAAAAAGTCTGGCTACATCGTAGAATTAAATGCTCTTGAGATTGGCAAAGCTTCTGTAGTTCTTGGAGCGGGAAGAGAAACAAAGGAAAGTAAAATTGATTTGGGAGCGGGTATTTTGCTCAAAAAGAAAATTGGTGATTATGTACACAAAGGAGAAAACTTAGCTATTTTGTATTCTGAAGATGTTGTTAATTTCAAGAGTGCGGAAACTCATATGAATTTAGCCTATCGTTTTGCAAATGAAGCTCCTATTCTAGGTTCTATTATTTATGAAACAATGAGATAATTAAATCGTTTTTAATAAAATAGCTCAGTGGCGCTCAGCTATATTTTGAATAATAATTTAAATTATGCCAAAAGCAAAAAAAGTAGGAATACATAAAAACACACAACAGCCCAAAGCAGGTCACCGGAGGAATGATGGCATGGCTTTCAATGCGGAATTGTTTGATGGACTTACTGTTAATAAAAGTGCAGTGGAGCGAAGAGCGGTCAGTATTACAAAAAGAAGAGCTGTAAAAAAGGAGTGGCAAGCAGCTTGGTTACTCAAGGCAATCAGTTGCATTGATTTGACGACACTGGCTGGTGACGACACACGCAGCAATGTTTTGCGACTATGTGCTAAAGCCATTTCTCCTGTTAGAGAAGATATCCTCGCAGCTCTTGAAATGGCAGAGCAAAATTTGCAAGTGGGCGCTGTGTGCGTATACCATAAATCAATTCCTGATGCTGTCAATGCACTTGCTGGGAGTGGAATTCCGGTAGCCGGAGTTTCAACTGGATTTCCAGCTGGAAAAATAAGCTTGAGTGAAAAGTTGCGTCAAATCAAATCTTCAGTTAAACTGGGTGCAAAAGAAATCGACATCGTAATAAGCAGAGATTTAGTACTCCAATCCAAATGGCGTGAATTGTATAAAGAAGTGAAAGCCTGTAGAGAGGCATGCGGAGATGCGCATATGAAAACTATTTTGGCGACTGGAGAGATTCCAACTTACACAAAGGTTGCAAAGGCGAGCTGGGTAAGTATGATGGCTGGATCTGATTTTATCAAAACAAGTACAGGTAAAGAATCGGTCAATGCAACGCTTGCTGTTAGCCTTGTGATGATTCGCTGCATAAGAGAGTATTATGAACTTACAGGGTACAAGGTTGGCTTTAAACCAGCAGGAGGTATTAGAAAAGCAAAAGATGCACTTAGTTGGTTAATCTTGATGAAAGAAGAACTAGGCCACGACTGGCTGCAACCTGACTTATTTAGATTTGGTGCCAGTAGTCTCTTGGCTGATATAGAAAGACAATTGGAACATTTTATAACTGGAAGATATTCTGCTTACTTCCGTCATCCTATGGCTTAAAATATACTCATGAAAATCAAAGAAATATTTAAAACAATGGATTATGGGCCTGCACCGGAAAGCTCTAAGGAAGCCATTGATTTTTTAGAAAAACATGATCGAAAATTTCAGTTGTTTATAAACGGAAAATGGGAGAAACCAACTTCTAAAAAATATTTTTTCAGTGTCAATCCATCCAATAAAGAAAAGTTGGCTAAAATAGCTGACGCCAATGTAAAGGACGTGGATAGGGCAGTGGCCGCAGCAAAAAAGGCCTTACCCAAATGGGTAGAAATAGGAGCCCATCGACGCTCGAGGTATTTATATGCATTAGCAAGGCAAATCCAAAAACATGCGCGTTTATTTGCGGTTCTGGAGTCTCTGGACAATGGCAAGCCTATCCGTGAATCGAGAGATATTGACATTCCGTTAGTGGCTCGACATTTTTATCATCATGCGGGTTGGGCACAATTAAGAGATACTGAATTAAGCAGCTATAAAGAAGTCGGTGTGGTAGGTCAAATAATTCCTTGGAATTTTCCATTGCTTATGTTGTCCTGGAAAATAGCCCCTGCTATTGCAATGGGCAACACTGTAGTTCTGAAGCCTGCAGAATTTACTTCCCTGACAGCATTGTTGTTTGCCGAAATATGTGATCAAATTGGATTGCCAAAAGGTGTTGTCAATATCGTTACGGGTGATGCAAAAGCAGGAGCCGCAATTGTCAACCATAAAGACATCAATAAAATTGCGTTCACGGGTTCTACAGAAGTTGGGAAAATTATAAGAAGAGCTACTGCAGGAACAGGTAAAAAAATATCTCTTGAGTTGGGAGGCAAGTCTCCATTTATTGTATTTGAAGATGCAGACTTAGATAGTGTAGTCGAGGGGGTTGTAGATGCTATATGGTTTAATCAGGGACAAGTGTGTTGTGCTGGATCTAGATTGCTTGTCCAAGAAAGTATAGCCGATAAACTCTATAGAAAGATTAAACGTAGAATGGAAAAACTGCGTATAGGAAATGCGTTGGATAAAGGTATTGATATTGGTCCAATTATAAATCCCACACAATTTAAAGTTATTGAAAACCTAGTTGAGCAAGGTGTCAAAGATGGTAACAACATTTGGCAACCGTCTCAAGCTTGTCCAACTGACGGGTATTTTTATCCACCGACTTTGTTTACAGATGTGGCTCCATCTTCAACAATAGCACAAGAAGAGATATTTGGTCCTGTCCTCGTTGCGATGAGCTTTCGTTCGCATAAGGAGGCGGTCAAACTGGCTAACAATACAAGGTATGGATTGGCGGCAAGTATCTGGACAGAAAATATAAATCTTGCCTTGGACATTGCTCCACAAATTAAAGCAGGTACCGTTTGGATAAATTGTTCAAATGTGTTTGATGCAGCATCCGGTTTTGGTGGATATCGAGAATCTGGATTTGGTCGCGAGGGAGGCCGTGAAGGATTATATGAATATTTAAAAATTAAATCCGATGACACAAACTCTAAGACATCCTTTTATGCCAAATCTAAAAAAGTAAAAAAAGAAAAAAGGAAAGTGCAATCGATGAATGAACTGTCTATTGACCGCACTGTAAAAATGTATATTGGAGGAAAACAATCCCGACCCGATGGTGGATATAGTAAGACCATGTTTGGCGAAAATGGAGATTATATAGGTGAAGTATCAAAAGGGAATCGTAAGGATATTCGCAATGCTGTTGAGGTGGCGCATGCCAACAACAAGTGGAGGAATTTTACTGGACACGCCAAAGCACAAGTGTTATTTTATCTTGCCGAAAACTTATTCGTTAGAAAGGAAGAGTTTGCCAACCGTCTGATTCAGATGGCAAACATATCAAAAGAGCAGGCCAATTTTGAAGTGGAAGAATCGATAAATAGACTGTATACTTATGCGGCCTATGCTGATAAGTATGATGGCAGAGTTCATTATACCACAAGCAAGAATGTGACTATGGCTATGCCCGAACCGATTGGCGTCATGGCCATCGTTTGTCCTAATGATTTTCCACTCATTGGATTTATATCAACTGTCATACCTGCTATTACTATGGGTAATAATGTTGTTGTTATTCCTTCTGAAAAATATCCATTTTCTGCGACGGATCTTTTTCAGGTACTGGATACTTCTGATGTTCCTGCTGGTACTATTAATATAGTAACAGGTGATAAAGAAGAGTTGGCCGAGGTACTGTCAAAACACGATGATGTAGACGGTATATGGTATTTTGGTTCTAAGGAAGGTAGTAAGATGGTGGAATTGAATTCTGCTGATAATATAAAAAGGACCTGGGTGAATTATGGAAAACATCGCAACTGGTTGGATGCCCAGAGTAGTGCAGGTGATGAGTTTTTGAGAAGAGCAACTGAGATAAAAAATATTTGGATACCCTACGGAGCATAGGCTTTCGAATTTATAAATTGAAAAATAATAATTATGTCTAGTCTTCATATAGAAGCCGAATCAGATCAAATTGCCGAGACCATTCTATTGCCCGGAGATCCCTTACGCGCAAAGTTTGTGGCTGACAATATGTTGGAAGATGCGTTTTGCTACAATAAAGTGAGAAACATGCTGGGCTTTACCGGTATTTATAAAGGTAAGAAAGTGTCTGTTCAAGGCACTGGGATGGGTATGGGCAGTGCCAGTATTTATATCAACGAATTGATCACTACATATAATGTCAAGCAATTAATTAGGGTAGGAACCTGTGGGGCCATTCAAGACCACCTTAAGTTGGGTGATGTAATATTGGCTATGAGTGCCTCTGGAGATTCAGGAGCTAATCAAGTATATTTTGAAGGCATGCACTACGCGGCGACTGCAGATTTTGACTTACTGTTTAAAGCTTATGAGGCGGCACAACGATTAAATATTCAAACGCAGCAAGGTAGTGTTTTTAGTACCAACACTTTTTATGATGATGATCCACAGCGTTGGGACAAATGGGAAAGACATGGAATCTTAGGGATCGAAATGGAATCTCAAATTCTATTTACCTTGGCAAGTAGATTTAATGTAAAAGCCCTTTCCATCCTGACCGTTAGTGATCATATTAAAACAGGTGAGGCTTCTAGTCATACACAACGTGAGAAATCCTATGTGGATATGATGAAGATTGCTTTAGAGCTTGCTTAGTAACCTAAGTTCATAAGGTTAGCTTTTTTTAAGTAGTACTTTATCAACTTTTACAGGCTCTTTCTCTTGAATACTTTACCAATTGATATGTTTTGCCGATGTTGAATTTTAGGCTTTAATTCCTTTGGGTTCAAACACATCGGCTGTAGAAGTCAACTCTTTTTTATTTCCTTAAACCCTGAGACCATCAACATTCCGATAAAAAGAAGTGCGATTTCTTCAATGGCAAAGAATAGATACTTAGTGAATTTATTTTTCATTAGTAAACCTAGTTGCATTTTCCTGTAGAATTTCATCCAGGTCTATTGTTATTTTGTAATTGCCGAGAACGATTATGATATCTGTCGGTGCGACGATTTTAATGATGCTAAAAATTGAAAATAAGATTAAGCGTTCGATGCGAAGCTTTCAAGTTTCACCGAAATTTGAGTACATTTTCAATTTTAGATTGATTTTGTTCAAATTCGTAAAGTATTATTTAAGTACTTTTCATTTAATGAAGTTACTATTTTGATTTGAGATATTTTTTCGAATTTTATTTTATACGTACCCTCTCAGATAAATGCAGTAGGCGACGAATGGAGTCTATTGTCATTTTATCGATTGTAAGGTGGGGTCTACAATTCTTTTCATTAAATTTCTTATCGGTTCTATTCCGTCAAATATTGCTTTTTTGAGATTTAGATGCGATATGTTTTGCGAGTAGGCATTAATTTGATGAGTTCAATAAAATTCATCTTCAGGGCTTAATTTGAAAGTATCTTTTACATTCCTTAATTCATTATTATGTTGCCTTTTCATCTAAGAGCGAGGCCAATTCTTTACCATAATCTATAAACGCAATGGTTTCATCTGTCCGCGCCAATTTGATTTTATCAAAAATGACTAATGCCTCGCCATTACTTTCTAAATGATAAATTTGATGATCTTCGAAAAAGCGAATGATTTCATCTGTAAAAAAGGACCGAATTTCAGACTCCTTATTTCCCATAATCAGGAATTTTTTAGAAAAATCTGGATACATCTCAAAATCAATATCTTTATAGCCAGTAAATGCCATCACTCGGTCAAATATTTTTTCAAATACGCCTTCTTTTTCCATTGTAAAAATTGGTATTTTTTTATTCAATTTTAAGACCATTAGAGTCGTATTAAACGTCTCAGCCGTAAAAGCTGCGCCTTCATTGAAAGTTACATCCGTAATTTCCCAAGACACATCCAAATCTTTAAATGTTCCTTTGAGACAATTTGATTTTCGTTCGATAGGTCTAATTTCAAAAAAGTGGAATTTTTTTAGATAAGTAGTATTCCAATCTACTTTATTCGTGTATTGATAGTCTTTTTCATTTGCTAAATTTTGTAAACGGTTTTGCCTTGGTGATAATTTAGCGGCAGAACTGTTTAAACAAATTTTTAATGCTCTGTTATGGGCAGATGATGAAACATGCGAATCCAAACCTTTTATTACGACTTTACCGCCTGTATTCTTCTGCATTTTTAAGTAATCCACTAGGTAATCCATATAGGTCATACCTACCAATCTTGTTTCCGATAAATCAATATTGACATCTGCTCCAGAAGGAATTTGAGCCACTAATTTATCGATTTTTAAGATGCCTAAAAAATTCGCAATCCCTTTAATATTCAAATTGTAACTGCCATCTGGTTTCCTAACCAAAATTGAACCTGAATTATAAACCATTTTAAAAAATAGAGGTATGGACACCCTCGCCAATAGCATGTGACTGATCATTGCCAATAATAATCCACCAAGTAAACCAATTAATAAATTAGTATAAAGAGTTAAAACCATCGTACCAACAAAGAATATTAATTGCTCGGTTCCTTGGTTATAAACTTGTTTGAATACAGCAGGCGAAGACAATTTAAATCCAGTATAAACGAGTAAAATAGCAAAAGCACAAAGTGGAACTTGTCTCATTATTGGGCTCAATACCACAATAAAAAGTAACAACAAAAGTCCTTGATACATATTAGACCACTTTGTCTTCGCACCATTATGGATATTGACCGTACTTCGAATAATCACAGCAATAATTGGCAAACCTCCAAGCAAACCAGACACCATCGTACTTAATCCAATTCCTGTCAAATCCTTATTCAAATCCGTTTTTCGTTTATAAGGGTCAATTTTGTCAATTGCTTTCGCAATAGCTAATGATTCAATACTTGTTATGATTAAAATAGACAATACGGTTGTCCAGAATTCAATGGTATTAATTTTACCAAAATTAGGATGCATTATTGAATCCATAATATTATCGGGAATGTCCAACAATAGATGAGGTCCTACCTCATAAGCTTTACCAAAGAAGGAAAGTGTTTGTTGGTCAAAGAAATTGAAAAAATAAACAAACGGAATGGAAAGGGCAATGACCCACATTGGCACAGGTAAAATATGGAAGAAGCGATTACTGATTTTAGAATGAAACAATAATAAAGTTAAGCCTGCCAAGGCAATAATCACCACATATGGATTGGCTTGAGGTAAGTATACTACTGCATCAATAAGGTTTTGTATTATGCTCGGGCTATCAGAATGTGTGCCCATAGCAACATGTATTTGTTTTGCAAAAATGATAATTCCGATGGCTGCCAAAATACCATGAATCACCGAAGAATGGAAGATATCCGCTAATCGACCCAATTTCAATACCCCCAATAATACTTGAATTGCACCTGAAACAACCACAGCTGCCAATACATAATTAAAGGCTTGCCCTGAACCATCATCCATCAATGCAATACCCAAAAGTATGACAGCAATGACGCCTTTAGCGGGTCCGTTAACTGATATATGACCACCCCGATAAAAGGTGGTTACAACACCACCAACAACTGCAGAAATGATACCTGACATCGCAGGCGCACCAGCTGCCAGAGCAATACCTAATGAAAGAGGTAGGGCAATGAGTGAGACACTTACTGCTGCGATTAAATCACCTTGCCAATTTTCAATCAATCCCTGAAAGCCTTTTTTTGGTGTAATTTCCATTTATTTAAATATCCGCTGGTTTATAAAATATTGAGGTTGTCTCAAATACGCAAAATAGTAAATATTCGAATTTATTTGAAATGAACGGAGTGGAGATATTAAGAAAAAATGAAAAAAGTCTACTACTTAGGAATGGATTTTAGAAAATTAATATGTTGAAAATGTGATTTTTTTTATGTTTGACTATCTCTAGTTTTGTTATTGATTGTTTTTTTTTCTAAAGATATAGACTACTTCAATTTATCTTATTTGATAATTTCATGTTCTCAGTTTTTCTCTTTCAATTTTCAATTTTATTAAAAAATGGTTATTTCAAATAAAATCAAAGGTTATGATATTGTTTTTTGGTTGTAATAATAAGCGTAATTAATGTGCTATTCTATGCGAGTATAATCGCCCAAAGTACAAGTAAGTAGCACCGCATGTCGCCTTAGCTTTAGCGGAGGCGCAAACACAGTTATGGTTTTCGTCCAAAGATGAATATGCAACAGGCGTTGACTCAATCACTCACTTGTTTCAATGATGGATATTATCATATTGTAGATGTTGACCTGAGTAAATTTTTCGATGAAGTAGCATATTATAAAATACTACAGTTTCTCTATGAGAAGGTAAAATGCGAAACTACATTACGATTAATTTGTAAATGGTTAGGCGTACCGATACTTTTAAATGGGATGTTACACAAGCGACGATAAGGACTGCTGCAAGGAAGCCCATTAAGTACACTTTTATCTAATACTATGTTAGGTCAATTGGATAAATACCTAGAAAGAAAAGAGTTTAATTTTATCCGCTACGCCGATGATTTTAGTATTTATACTAGATCAAAGTCAGAAGCAAAAACTATTGGAAATGAAATCTATGTTTTTCTTAGGGAATGCCTAGAACTGAAAATCAATAGGCAGAAAAGCGGTATAAGACGAACCTCTAGTTTCACGGTATTAGGACACAGTTTCACTTCTATATATAAGAAGGGTAGCAAGGGTTAATTTCAATTGATAGTAAGCAAAAGCAGTTGGGTAAAACTAAAGAGAAAGCTTAAGCGAGCGATCAAGAAAACGCAAAGCATATGTTTCTATGATCGTTTATTACTCAAAATTCAAAGTTTCGATTTAGTGAACCGCTGTATACAAGACCAGTAGCGCCTATGCTGAAGCTTTGGTGTAAGCATATGTAGGGTAGTATGAGAGGCCCACCCATGAGTTAACGCTGTTGGGTCCGTCTACTTGACTGAAGGTTAGTTTTTATTCATCAACTGCTAAACAAGTGCTGTTTTAACTCTAACAGTTTCAATGCCTTCAATAATTTCATTAAGCAACATTTTTTTTGCTTTTTTATCTTGAAAAACTTCTTGCATGTTTTTTACAATACCATAAGGAATGTTTTTTAGTTCAAGATTAGAAACCCAGTATTTTGATGTTTTTTGGACTATACATTCACTTAATTTGCTGTTCAAAGCTTCTCTTTTAGATAACCGTTGGGCATTCGTTACAAACGCATCAAGTTCTATGCTTAAAAGTGAACATAAATTTTCAAATTGTTTATCAGAACCAATCGCCAAAACAAGTAGTTTCCCGTCTAATGTACTATACATATCTCCATAAGGTGCAATGTTGGGATGCTGGGTTCCCATAGGTTGTGGAATATGCTCTTCCATTAACCAATTAGTAGCTTGATTTGCCAAAGATGCTAAAGCACTCTCATAAAGAGAAACCTTGATATGTTTTCCTTTACCAGTCTTTAACTTGTTAATAATTGCATAAAGAATAGCTTCTTTTAAGTGGTGGGCAGCAAGTACATCAATTAAAGCAACGGGCATTTTTACAGGTTTTCTTTTTGGTTCTCCATTCATAAACATAAACCCAGTTTCAGCCTGTAGTACAACATCAAATGCTGGTCTTGATTCGTCACCACCAAAACCAGTAAGTTCTGCATAAATGATTGATTGATTGTGTTGTTTTAAATCATCATAACCCAATTTAAGTTTTCGTGCAGTATTTGGTTTATAGTTAGTAATGACAATGTCGGCATCCTTTATGTGATTAATTAAAATCTCATAATCTAAAACATCTGTTACATTAAGCAGCAGGCTTTCTTTCAAAAAATTTGCAGCACTATAATAAGCAGAGATAGATTTTTCCTTTGATTCAGTTGGGAGTTTCCATGTTCTTGTAACATCTCCATTAGTGAGTTTATTTTCTATTTTAATAACTTTTGCACCTAACTCTGCAAAGAAAGTCCCCGTTAAAGGGCCAGCTAAAACACTTGCCAACTCTACAACTTTTAAGTTTTTAAACATAAGATGATTTCTAAAATTAGATTTTAATTGTTCTGAAGAAAAACCATGATTGTCTACAGTATTCATAGGATCTTCTTTTTGTTACTTTTAATGACCACAAACGTTGGTGTATCTGGCGTTGACCGATTTCTAATAACGATCTAAGTTGAAGATAATAAAATTAAGTCTATGTTCTACAAATCCATCGTGAAGGTTTAAGATCATGGATAAACATTTTTATTTCCAGTATTTATTCATTCTTGGTTTAACGAAATCCTTGTTTAAAAACTCTCTTAGTGAGCGACCGTAACCAGATTTTGGAGTTTTCATTTTTAGACTGTCATAGGGACGTATTGTATATTGATCCGATCGCTCTGTTTGTAGGTGGTCATGCTGGTCGCCATTTTGTAATTGGCGCATCTCCCTTTAATGGGGTATAGTACAGGACATTGGCATCTGACTGAACTCAGAGGAATTATTTACTTTTTGCATGATCTTATTAATCTGAATGGAGAGATGATTTTCAACTAGGACTGTTTTTTTATCAAATTAAATAATGGTCAATTAGTTAATCCAAAAAAATGAAGTTTATACATTTATTGTAATTAGACCAAGATTAAAATCAAAGAGAGAACGATTCCACCAATGAAGGTTAAGCTCGAAAAGTATAGATATTTGTGTTTGGAGTTAATATTTTGGCCTATGAAATACATTTCTTCTGCCATACTATTATAGATCGATTTATCTTTTTCAATAATTGAGTTTAATCTAAGTTTATATTCATTTACTTTAAGTCCTTTCATTACTTCTAGGTTAAGCATTGAGTTATTTTTCATACCCACTTGACTAGGATTTAAAACAAAAGGTTTTATTGCTTTCAAGGCTAATAAAGTACTTACTACACAAAATAACACTAAAGTCAGAATATGAAGGTTACTCATACTCAATGAGATAGAATTAGTGAAACCAGTACCAAGTATAACCGATAAAACTATAGTATTAATTGAAACCAATATGTTGCCTTTACGGTCCACGGCTTCTAGCATAGTGTAGTTGTTTTTCAAACTCGCCTTAAAAAAGGTTTGTTTAGTTTTATTGGATCCAAATTTTGACTTCTTTTGATAGTTTGCTTTATCAATTACACCTAAATTTTTATTAATAGTCATTAGTACAATAATTTTATTTTGAAGTAAATCTTTCATTTTACTTATTGTCTAAATCAAAGATATATTCATTTGGAATGGGAATGGATTAAATTTTGATGAACTGAGTAAAATCAAAGATGAATGAGAATATAATCATGTTGTAACCGAATTAGATTATGTTCGGAGTGCAAAGTGATAGCGAAGTATTCAGTCATGGCAGCTTTTAGCTGTTGATTATTCCAATTATTAAATATTTTTAAAGTTTTATCAATAGTGGGGCACTCATGTTTATATTACTTTTTATTCCCTTAGAAAGGTTTAGGTATTCACAAAAATGAGAAATTTCATCATGAGTATTACATTCTAAATAGGAATAAATTGATTTTAGAAATACTTTAATTTCAGATTTAACCATTGTGCCTTTTGATGAAATAGGCTGTAACGATTATGACATATGTCGGTTTGACGATTCAACTAATGCTAAGTTAACATATAAAGATTAAGCGTTTATAGCGGAGCTATCAAATTTCAACTAAACTTGAGTCACACTGATCCTTATGTCTCGTGTAATGATCGTTGGTGGAACCATCTACTCGATTGTGTGCCGTTTTTATTTTTTTATTTGAGTTGTTTCAGTTTTCTGAAAAATAGGTTTTCCTTTTAATGCTTGCACTAGTGTTGTCGTTGCAAGAAGTCCGTAGAATATTGAAATTATAATTATTGCTTTTGTGTTTTTATAGATAAAGAATGAAAGCATAGGAAGTATTTGCAAAGCGTGCATTCCTATGAAGTGAGATACTCTTAAATCACCTACCGTTTTACTCCAACCTACAATAAACCAGTTTGAATTATCATTGATTGCTCCTACGCTATGGTTCATTCGTGAACCCATTAAAGCACCTTCGAAAGAAAAAACTACAAAAATGAGTATTCCAAAACGAATTGCCCAAACATAGTAATTTGGTAAATCAGGAAAGGTCTGTGTAAAAAACAATATGCCAATGTATGCTGTATATATTGTCACAACTGCAGCCGCTAAACCCATTAATGAATACAACATTGAATACGTAGATGTGCTTACATTGAAATGAGACATCTGTCCTTGTGAGGCTTGAAAAGTGATGTATATAATTTCATAACCAAACAAAATAATGACTACCCAATTAAAAGGTGTTATATTAAAATTTGCCAAATAATGACAATACCAAGCCATTGTCCAAGCGAATACTCCTATTGAAACAGCAAATTTGAAAGGCTTAAACCAAGCATTCACTCCGTGAACTTGTGTAGTTGTAAGTTTAGTTAAAACGAAAAAAACTATTGTAAGACATAGGCAGAACAAACCAAAATAAAACAAGGATTCGTTGCGAATTTTTAATTCTTTTATAAAACTTAATACTGCTTCAATCATTACTTTAATATTTTTTGTCAAGTGTAAACTTCGGTATAAAATAATTTAAGCAATAAAGCATTGCTCCGTATGTGAAAATGAGCGTAGGCATATTGGTATTAAATCCTAAATCAAATTCTGGAATACCAAATAACTCTCTAAAAGATTTTGTTGCAATTAGTAGCATAAAAATGATTCCATAAGCAAATACGGAAATAATGGCAATTCTATTTTTTGTGGTTCTCATAATTCCTTTTTTTGCTTCTTCTTTAAAGAAATACCAAAGAACACCAACACTAAATATGGCTTCTATTAAAATAGCTAAGTAAGGATTAGATGCATACAGTCCAAGACCTACTTCTATTGTATCTGCTCCAAAAATATGGTGCATATGACCTGAAAAGAAATCTAAAACAAAATGGATTGATACTAAAGCCATACTTACTAAGCCTATTTTGGTACTTTTAAATAGAAATCTTCCCACTAAGAAAACAATAGCCAACCAAAATAATTGAGGTAAAAAATCGTGACTGTATAACATATCTACCACCATATTACTTAAAGTAGCATCAAAGGCATCACTTGGATTGGTTGGTTCAAGACCTAAATAGTGAAAGATAAACCATAAAAAGTCTTGAAATTGTGATATAATTAGAAAATAAAGTAGCGTACCTTTTGGGAACTTCTGTTTTGCTATTAGTGCGGTTGTAAAATGTCCTGCTAACATAATTCTTGTTTAATTATTGTAATTTTGCTATCGAATTGAAAGCAAAAATATAAATTACTATCGAATTAATAGTAATAATTCTAAAAAATGAAAAAAGAATTTCGTTCTGGATGTCCAATCTCTTCAACACTCGATGTCGTGGGTGATAAATGGTCTTTGTTAATCATTAGAGATATGCTTGTTAAGCACAAAAAGACTTTCAAGGAAATTTCTGAATCAGATGAGAGAATTGCTCCGAGCATTTTATCTGCACGATTAAAATTGTTAGAATCGTATAAACTGATATTCAGAACGAAAATACCCGATAATAAAAAAGAAAATATTTATTTGTTAACAGAAAAGGGGATTCGTTTAACTCCAATAATTATTGAATTCAGTTTATGGGGAAATTCCAATATGCGAGAATTTAATGAAATAGATGATATTGAAGGCTTGAATTCTGATAAGACTTTAATTATTCAAACTGTTCAAGTTAGTTATAATGCTATGTTGCTTAATTTCCGATAATGGTGCTTTCAAATGGCATACAGCGGTTTGTGTATGATTTCGTTGCGTGATTCAATAACTAATTTAGTAAATACAAACGGAATAGAAAATCCGCGAGGATTTTCGTAAATAAGCAAGTACTAGCAATGAATTATAGCACCCATGTAAAAGTAGTAACTTGAAAACTCACAATTAAATTATAAAAATGAGCAAACAAGTTACCACAGCTACCCCTAAGTTATTCATTGGGATGGACATTCACAAGAAGAGTTGGAAATTTCATATCACAACTGATATAGTTATTGGTACTGGACACAGTTTTCCACCCTAGACAGAGTTAATTAAGACTTATGTTGATAAGAACTAAAATATGACAATGGCTTAGATATCTGAAATGGACTTTTTATTTTTCCAGTTCTAAATAATAAGAGGTAACAGAATCAAGCACTTCAAAAGCAGTTTCAGCCATTTTGTTTCCTTTTGTATCCAAAAGAGGATTTATTTCGGTAACCTCCAGACTAACTACTTTTTTAGTATCAAACAATCCTTTGATGATAGCTTTCACTTCATTAGGATCAAAACCTTTAGATACAGGCGTGCCAGTTCCTTTTGATATTAAATCACAGTCCAAACTATCAACATCGAATGAAATATAAATAACTTCACAATGTGCAAGTTGGGCTTTTACTTCATCTAAACATTTTTGCAATCCACGATAACGAATCTCCTCCACCTTGTAATTTCGAATCTTATGCTTATTCATTAATTTTTCTTCAGTAGATTCAGTATCTCTTACACCAAAATAGACGAGATCTTCAGCTGCTAATTTCGGACCTTCGACTCCAATATTCTTAAGTTGTTTCCATATGCTTTGTGTGTGGTCTGTAACTTCATTTACTTGATTATCAAGATTATCTTTCCCGAGCGCAGCGGCGAGTGGCATTCCATGAATATTACCAGAGGGTGTAGTAAAAGGAGAATGTATATCAGCATGAGCATCAATCCACACTACGCCCATCCTCTTTTTAGGGTAATTTGCTTTGACACCGCTTAAGGTTCCTAAAGCAGACGAATGATCACCTGAAATAACAATAGTAAAGTTGTCCTCCTTTAATGAATTTTGTACAGCATCGGAAACTCTTTGGCATTGTTCTCTCACGAATTCTATCCGCTTTGCAAAAAGAGCTTTTTCCTTTTTGTAAATTGACTCATTATGTGATTCAACATCGGAATAAGGGAAATTGTTAAAGTAGTTATTACCAGAATTTATTGCTGCAATTTCTATTGCATCAATCCCCATATCTGAGCCTCTTGTCCCAGCACCTATGTCGGAGCGGTTTTTAATGATTTTTATTTGCTTCATTTTAATAAAATAATATTTGTTTGTTGCTTAAGATTTGTGCACATGACAAGGCTTGCATATACTCCGTGACCAGCTTTTGCTAGACATGATCTTTATATGCCTTGTGTGTGCCTGGCATGTGCTGTAATCCGAAAGATAGCAAAATTATTCTAGAGGGTGAAAGTCCCTTGTATGCGAGATTGATATCTAGAAGTATTAGTAAGTCACACCGCGTGTCGCTAAAGCCTTAGCGGAGGCACAAGGGTATTAACGGCGTCCTTAAAGCTGAAGGAAGCGAGACTACAAAAGTCGGTTCTAACAAACAGAAATTTGATACAGAGGCTATTAGATTTGGGGTGAGCAAGCACATCATTGTTAAGCCCAAAGAAAACAATAAGGCTCTCATAGTAGATCAAGTAAATAGCGACGGAAAGAATAGGCACTTACCCAGATGACTGACTGATCCCGAAGGGTAAATGTCTAGGAGACATTTAAAGGAAGGAACCGCGAAGCGGGTGGTTAGCAAATAGTTGATATTTCTGAGAATTCTGCCGACCGAGTGTCGACTTAGCTTTAGTGATGGCGCAAGTCATAGCACTAGGAGCAATGAGCGAGGATTGCTAAACCCATACCCTCGAAGGTCTCACAACAACCTAGGAAGGACTTAACATTAAATCACGTCCTGATTCACTATGGAATCACAAATGATAGCCATAGCCTAAAAGGACAGAAAAAAATGAATTCATAGCAAAGGTTCTACAAGATGACTGACTGATCCAAAAGGGGCAAATGACCAGTGGACATTGAAGGGAAGGCATCGCTAAGCGCATGGGAGGCTTATAAAACTTACCGTCGAGTAGTAGGTAATAAAGGATCATGCGGAGTGGATGGAATAGAAGTAGCAGACCTTCACGAATTCCTATCAATGCACCAGAGAGATCTAGTGAGAGATGTTCTAGCAGAAAAGTACCTGCCAGCTGCTATCATAGGAGTAGAGATTCCTAAATCTATTGTAAAGAAACGTCTTTTAGGAATAGCCACCGAAGTAAGCAGATGGCTACAACAAGCGGTCAGCCAGCATCTGATAACAAGATTCGAAATAGAATTTTCAGACCACAGTTATGGCTTTCGACCAAAGAAGAATATGCAACAAGCTCTACAGCAGTCGCTCGCTTATATCAATGCAGGATGTAGCGATATTGTGGATATAAACTTGAGCAAATTCTTCGATGAAGTAGCATATTATAAGATACTACAGCTCATCTTTGAGAAGGTTAAATGCGCCACCACATTGCGGTTAATTCGTAAGTTGCTACGTCCACCAATACTCGTAAATGGCAAGTTACAATAGCGACGCAAAGGACTACCACAAGGAAGTCTGTTGAGTCCCTTACTGTCCAATATCATGTTGGATCAACTGGATAATATCGCTCATTTTACGCAGACTATTATACATTCCTCTATTTAAAAATGCGATTCAACAAGTAGGATTAAAGACGAACTGTGGTTTACAAAAGAACGCTATTGAATAAAATGGGTTGTTATGCAAAACCAGCTTTGGGGAATAAGGAAATTCTGATAAAATATTTGGCTAGATACACTTACAAAACGGCAATAACACCTAGTCGAATAAAACACCATATTAATACCAAAGTAAAATTTTCATATACGGATTACAAACATCGCAATCAAGACAAAACGATGAGTTTATCAACCTGGGAATTTGTTCGAAGATTCGCAATGCACATATTGCCAAAAGGCTTTATTAGAATTAGACATTTTGGAATATTACACAGTTCATGGAAAATGAAATTATTTCCAACATCGAAAAAGAGTTCCAAAGACTACAAAACTATCTGGTTAGAAAAAGGTCTTGATGTAGATCAGTGTCCAAATTGTAAAAAGGGAAAACTTTTTTTAGTTGGTGAAATACATGCGACAAGAGGACCTCCCAATTATAAAAGTAATTATGAAAACAGACACACATTTTAATCAACTTGCTTTTTGCATTTATGGGCATACTATATTCAAGACAATAATATTAAGATCAAATTCTGGTTCTGCCCCCGTTAAAATTACTTTTTGCAATAAACTTAATTCTTGAATGCTTTGAAGTTGTAACTTCAGATCAACTACCAATCAACTTTAAATATTATTAACTCGAAATATAATTCGGTTTAAATCTAGCTAACGACTTAGTTCAACATAGACTTCATGTCTGGTCGTGCCGACCACACGAAGTCCTATTTATTAGATAGCGTTATTCCTCTTACACCGTTTCATATGGTTGAATTAATATATCGGCTGGAATCATGAGTGCTTTACTAATTTTTCTAATGATATTTATACTCATAGGTCTTTTTCGTGATAGAATTTCAGAAGCCCTACTTTTCAGACCAAGAACTAGAGCTAAGTCCTTTTGTGTCATTTCCATTTGATCCATTTTAAACTTGATTGCTTCTATAGGGTCTGGATCTGGAAATTCGCCTACAGTTTCAGTTTCATATTTCTCAATCAGCATTATTAGAATCTCAAGCTCATCATTTTCCTTTGTACCTTTCTCAGTATGAAATATTTGATCCAACCTTTTAAGAGCCTTGGAATAGTCAATTTCATTTTTAATTAATTTGATTTTCATCTTAAATTAGTTTGGCGTTAATTAAATCATACTCTGCGTGAGTTCCAATAAACCTTATCCAAATCAATTGGTTTACGAATGAGATTTTCACTATAAGTCTATATTTATTGCCTTTAATCTTGAAAATGATTCTATCATTCCCTAATATTTTACAAGTTCCAAAATGTTGCTTTACTTCATTGAAATTTTCCCACTTAGCACGCAAAGCAGTCTTGTACCAACTAAGTAATGCTTGTTCACTATCTGGATATAATTCCCAATAATTTCTCAATGTGCTCTTAGCAACTACTCTCATGGTTCCAAAGTTACGAACAATTCATGAAGTTTCCAAATTTGGGAACATTGTGATAATTCTAATGCCCTCTAAAGTGATTGTGTATGATTAGTTACGGAAAATCGCAACCGATTTTCTGACGAAAGACTAAGTTAATTAATTCCGAGGAATTAATTATACACGTTGTTGGCATCTCGTTTTACTAAACAATTGGGAATAAAACACTCAAAACATAAATCATAAAGAAGACTCTGATAAGCATAAATAAAACTACGGCAATTAGTATTTTTATTAACCTATTCCAGAATCTTACCTCATTAAAAAAACTCATGTTTGCCCAAATCACATATGAAAAAGTAACAAGAATTATTAATGGTGTCTTCATTCCACTTACAAAGAACTGAATGCAAGTTAATATTGCAAAAAGGGTTACAATTAAGCCACTAGAGAAGTAATAAAAATTTATAGTTAAAAGCTCGGTGAAGTTGTATTTTAATTTTTTAAATAGAATTACAAATATTACTGGAAATATCAATATCATTGATAGATTATGAATCAATGAGTATTTTGTGGCCAAAGTGTGGTTCCAAAATGCCATGTTTTTATTTACTTTTTCAGAAAGAAAATAAAAGTTTACAAAATCTGGTTGCTGGGTAAGTTCGGGCTGAAGAAACCAATAATCTAAAAATGCTTGAATTGCAATCGCAATAATAAGATATCTCGCAGGATTGGTAAATTTCTTCCTTTGTCCTTCTATATATGACTTACCAACTTTTCCTGGATTAATGAGTAAAGTCCAAAAAGTAAAAAACAAGCCTTTGTGGATGTTAAAGGCATTGTCGAAAAAGTCATTAATAATTTCGGAAAACTTCAATCTAATATTAGCAATATCTCTTTGTCCACAATTTGGACAATATTTTCCAGAATATATATTTTGACAATTCTTACAATTCACATTTATAGATTAATAGAGGTTTTCTAAATGAATGCCAACGGTTTATGTTTGGTTAGTTGCGTGGTTCAGCAACTAATTTAACAAAAGGAAACCGAACGTATAGAAAATCCGTAGGATTTTCCGTGTACACACAGACTCAAGCAATTAATTATACACGTTATTAGCCTTTCGTTTTTTTATTATTTTAAATTGAAAGACGTTTATTACTGTTTTAATAGTTTATCAATTTCCATTACGGCTTTACTTAAATTTTTCCTGTAATAATTTAATGCTTGGATATGATAAAAGATATCATTATGAAATTCGTTTAATTCAGATTCACTCATATTTGGTATTTGTCCTGTCCTTCTAATTTGGCTATATTTTTTGTTAATATAAGACCATCTGTTATCAACTTCTTCAGCATTATCCAACAATCTGGTATATGTTGAATTATATAATTTTGTCACAACATTGTTAAAATCCTTATTCTTGAATTTGCTAATTTGATTGCCAGATATTGCTGACTGGAAGGAGCCAGATATTGGGTAAAAAGTGCCCTGTGATTTAAAGTATTCAATAAGTAATGAATCTAAACCCTGTCTGTTCGAATTGTAATAATTAATCAATTCTTGATTAATTATAATATATATTGAATTATTTTCTTCAGCACGTTTAATAATTAAGTTGATAAATTCTTTATCTTGAGTTAAGTCGTGTTTAATACCATTGATAAATTCTTTTTCCGCAATATCTTGTTTTCTGAATTCATTCCAATTATTAATAGATAAAGCAATTAAAATCCCAATAACAACAAGAATTATTTCTCCAATTGCATATTTAAAATACTTTCCAGTTTTATTTTTTTCCATAAGGTTGTAGCGTATTTTACGAAAGAATTTATTCATTGTTTATTGATTTTTTTTTAGTTTTTTTTCAATAATATTAATTAATTCAGTAGTTTTAATATACATCTTTCTATCTGTGCTTATGGATTGTTTCCTTTTGTTTGAAGAAAGTTTTAGGCTTGTCAAAAATTCATTATTTTCTAATAACTGATCATAATCAATTGGAACAGCAATGGCCAAATCAATTTGGTTTTCTGATTCCTCAACCATAAAAAGTTTAGAAAACAAAGGGAGCATTAAGGTTCTATGAAGCGTGGCTTCGTCATTTTCAATGTTTCTGGTTCCAAAAGCATATCCATCTTCATACAAATAGATTATTTTTTTTCGCACTGAATCATTGGAAATTAATTCTAGCCCTAAAGTTTGTTTCACGTTTTCATAGGTGTTATCATTAACTTCATATGCACACCATTCGATAAGAGAAGCAAAGTGTGTTTTTAACGAATCAGTGTAAGGTCTTTTATGTTGAATGTGATCGATAATAATGTTAAAACTAGCAATGATATTGCTGTCATACCTAATGCAGCCGCCAATAATACTTTCATTAGACTTTAGATCCTTTTGTAGTTCACTTAATACTGTTAATTCTTTCTTTTTATATTTATTTTTCTCATTCCAATTATTAATACTAAGAGCAATTAGAATACCAATAACAACTAATACTATCTCACCAATAGCATATTTAAAGTACTTGCCTGTTTTGTTTTGTTCCATAAGGTCGTATCGAATTTTTCTAAAGAATTTTATCATTGGTTATTGGTTGGTATTAATGAAGGCTAACGGTTCGGATATGTGGCGTAGACCGAGTCCCAATAACGATCCAAGATGCAGGTAATGTATTTAACCGTAATAAACAAAATGCACCGTTACCGGTCTATGATCATGATAAACATTGTTACTTACAGGTCTTTACCTCAATTTATACTGAGACCGTCTCAATTTTTGACAATTCAATTTTTAAATTATTGCTACCTTCTTCAATATCAAAATCGTTTTGAAGTCCTAACCAAAACTTTGCACTATTTCCAAAGAACTTTGATAATCTTAAAGCAGTATCCGCTGTTATTCTTCTTTTACCCTTTATAATTTGACTGGTTCTGGTTTGCGGAATTCCAATTTCTTTAGATAAACGGTAGGCGCTAATTTCAAGTGGTTTAAGAAACTCTTCAATTAGAATTTCTCCAGGATGAATATTTTTCAATTTAGCCATGATAATCAATTATTTGTACATCAAATGCGTGCGATGATTTCCAATTAAAAATGATTCTATATTTATCGTTTATTCGAATATTATACATTCCTTTTAAATTGCCTTTTAACTTCTCATGACGATTAGCAGGCGGTATTCTTAGGTCAGAAATATTCACTGAGTTATTAATCATTCTTAATTTCCTTCTGGTAATGTTTTGAATTTTAGGCTGGAATTTTTTGGACTTTATACCATTCCAAATACCTTTAGTTTCATCACATCCAAACGTTTTAATCATCTAATTAATATTAGTAACGCCAAAGATAAGTAATTGGTTTAACAATTGCGAATTTTATTCGACTTGTAAGTAACGCTGAGTAGATGCGCTTCTACGAAGCAATAGCGGGTATAACGTCATCTGCATTGTTAACTTGCGGTAATTAATTCGTATTCCTTAATAAGTATTTCTGCAGGTATTTCTAACTGTTTATTTAACTCCCGAATCATCGCTAAGCTCAATTTACGTTTACCAGATAAAATTTCACTAACTCTGCTTCTACTTCCTATTATATTTTTCAACTCAGATTTTTTCATTCCTAATTGCTCCAATCTAAATTTAATCGCATCAATTGGATGAGGAGACTCTATATTTATTGTTTCCTTTTCATACTTCTCTATTAGTATAGTCAACATTTCCAATTCATCTGATCCAGCACTTTTTGCCTTCAAATTCAATTGAATCAATTCATAAGCGCGACCTAAATATTCTCTATGTTGCTTCTTACTTCTTATAGGTTTTAACATAACTTACTTTTTTTGAATCAATTTTATCATATTGTTTATGAGTTCCTAGCCAAACAATAAAAACGATTTTCAATCGAAATTCTATATCCACTATTAATCGATGATCATTTCCCATTATATTAAACACAACTCTTTTTGAAGTTAATACTGAAGCATTTCTATATTTTTCCTTTAATTCAGATCTATTTTTCCAATTTGATGATTCCACTTCCTGATACCAGGACTTTAAATGTTTCTCAGTTTCTGGATTCTTTAACCAGTATTTTTTTATTGTTCCTATTGATATTATTCTCATAACGATTCAAATATAACATTTGTTCCCTAAATGGTAACAATTCAATGGTTTTATTTTTTTACTTACTGCAAGTTAACGGTCTAGTATATGAGCCGTTTTAATTTAGTTATATAGTTCATTCTATTATTTCTATGGTTACATCATCCATCCAAACGGATCCAAAATCTCGGAGATAGATGCCATAATTTATGATCTCGGCTCTTTCGTCAACTTGAGCCTCTACCTCATAGATTTTCCAATCTTTTGAATCTATTCTACAACTATCAAGGTTGTCGTATAAGGGAGGCAAACCTTCGTGCGCATCATTTAATGGATCTGGGTCAATTGACATTCTAAGAAAGGCAAAATTAGATTCCATCAATTGAGCCCTTGATGCTACTCGAAGGGTTATTTTTTTCCCTCTGTATAGCTTTGCGTCTATATATTGCCTGATGTTAGGTGCAAATTCTCCATACTTAAGACCTTCTTCGCGTTTTAGCATTGCAGAATGATTTCCACTATATGGATTTTCATCGCTCACAATCATTTCTACACCCAAACGCTGAAATTTAGACCAAGTCACCCAGTTGTCCGGAGCTTCTCCTGATTTATTATCTTCAAAACCAGTATTTAAAGGCACGGACAGCTGTTGATTAACAACCATATGTCGTCAAAATCTGAATCATAAAGATGCTCCACTGCCGTGGTTGAATCCAAGAAAACAAGCGCATCAAATGCTTCAGCCAATGTATAGTTCCAAAAGTATTTCTGTGGTTCATTTACATCATATCCTCCCCAGGAGTACCGTATTTGCTGTGGGGTATTAAACCATTGGTAAACGGGTCCAGTAGATGGTAGCTGTTGCAGATCTAATACAGCTGTCGAAAGCGCAGTATGGGCCATTAAACTTTCAAGGAAACCTTCTGGAGCAGGACCTAGGGTAAAATTGTGCATCCCTTTTGATGCCCCCCCCTCATCCAAAGCTTTGAATTCGCCGTGATTAAAAAAGAAGCCAAAGATCTTTAGTTGATCACCGTATAGTTTGCGAAGATGAACACCCATCATATCATGACCATATTCTTGAGCATTGTTCACATGCGCATTATGTGCCCATGTAATCATTTTAGCTTCACTTCCTTCTTGATCCATAATCCATTTCAAGTTTTGGGCTTGACCAAGATCTCTTACCATTCCCCAATTTTTACCATCATTGCTGCTAGCCTCGATAAACAGTTCTACCTGATGAGCATTTTGTTTGGCAAGCTTCCAATTTAATAGACCTGCTTGATCTATATAGTGCTCTTTATTTGAGTCAAATGCTTTCATTACATTTCTGACCATAATCAGAGACTTAGAGTCATATTCTTCAGGGATAGACTGACGTCTGCCGATATATTCTGGATTTGAGAAAGGCACTGCTAATATTCCAAGTTCCTGATGTGCATCCCTAGCCAATTTAGGATCTACTTTCTCAAGATATTCAAACATGACATTGGCGGCACGTTCTGGATCTTGAGTATCGAATCCATAAAACTTCAGCTTTGGTATATTTTCCGGATTGGAATTATAAGCTCGCATCCATTTTAGTAGCTCAAGAACCTCCTTTGTGTCCCAAGTCCAATAGTAAATACCTGCTATTGCTTTTTCCGGATCTCCAATTCCATCTACCACATATCGATTGACGTCATATGCCTCGCCAAATGGACATTCAAGTGCAAAAATGTTGAATCCCATTTCCTCCACCAGATATTCGATTATTCGGTGTTTTAATTGGAAAACCTCTTTGTTTCCATGCGTGGGTTCTCCAAGAGAAACGATTCGTGCATCACCAACTATTGCAGCTATCGGTAAAAGGTGGATACCACGGTTCGATTTGTGCCAGTGATTTCGGTTATACTGTGCCAGTGATTTCGGTTCAAACTGTGCCATTGTAGCAAATCGAAAACGAATGTCTTTCGGTTCGATTTGTGCCATTGGTCTGGATTGAAAGAACTG
>CAJQRD010000080.1 GCA_905480605.1 uncultured Saprospiraceae bacterium
GCAGATTGTGGAACAGTAACCGCAACATTTGAAATTACAGCAGATGATGATTGTACATCAGTAGATGACTTAGATGTTACTTGGGAATTCTCAACAGGATTGTCAGGAACAGGATTTACAGCATCAGGAGATTTCTTAAATGGATCATACTCAGTAACATTTACAGTAGATGACCAATGTGGAAACTCAGTAACAGAGGTTCATAACTTTACAGTAGTAGATGCTAAGAAACCTACTCCGGTATGTATCTTCGGAATCGCAACAACAGTAATGCCATCAAGTGGATCAGTTACCATTTCAGCAAGTGACTTCGAGTCAGGTTCAAGTTTTGATAACTGTACAGCATATGAAGATTTAGCATTCTCATTCTCACAAGATGTGAATAATACTGAGATCGTGATCACATGTGATGATATCCCAGCGAATGGTTTAGTAGCAGTTGACTTGTATGTAACAGATGAAGCAGGAAACTTCGACTTCTGTTCAACATTTATTTCTGTTCAGGATCCAAACTTTGTTTGTCCAAACCCAGCAGCTTTGATAACAGGTACGATCGAAAACGAATTCCAAGAAGTGATCGAAGAAGTTACGGTAACCTTAAGTGATGATAATGGAGCAATGACTCTACCAGTAGTAACTGGGCCAACAGGAGTCTTCCAATTCAATGAAACTTACGGTGATTACGATGTAACTCCAGAGAAAGA
Source organism: uncultured Saprospiraceae bacterium (assembly GCA_905480605.1). Classification (GTDB taxonomy): domain Bacteria; phylum Bacteroidota; class Bacteroidia; order Chitinophagales; family Saprospiraceae; genus RFSX01. The sequence goes on from CAJQRD010000080.1 coordinate 705, forward strand.
TATCAACTACTTGAACGGTGTAACAACATACGATTTGGTATTGATTTCTAAACACATCTTAGGAATTGAGTTATTAGATTCACCATACAAAATGATTGCAGCAGATGCAAATAATTCTCAATCGATATCAGCATTAGATCTCGTGAAAATTAGAGCATTGATCCTTCACTTAGAAGATGAGTTTACGAATAACACATCATGGAGATTTGTAGATCAGGATTACGTATTCCCTAATCCAGTTAATCCTTGGCAAGAAGACTTCCCTGAGTATATCGGGTTAACGTCAACAGCAGTACCAGCGAACTTCACCGCACTTAAAGTGGGAGATGTGAACGGTTCAGCTTCGCCAAATAGCTTGTTAGGTTCTGATACTAGAACATTCAGCGGCAACTTAGCACTTCAATTAGAAGCAACTAAAGTGGCTGAAGGAGAAACATTTACAGTAGATTTCAAAGCGAAAGATTTCATTGAAATAGCAGGATACCAATTCACGCTAGGATTTGATCAAGACGCTGTTGATTTTGTAGAGGTAACTTCTAACTTACAAGGCTTAGGAAGTGACAACTTCGGATTAGCTAAATTAGAAGAAGGCGCAATTACGACTAGTTGGAATAGCTCAAAAGGAATCAATGTTGAAGATAATACTGTATTATTCTCAATGACATTCTTAGCAAACACTACAGTAAGTACAGCTGAAATATTTACAATTAATTCTCGCTACACAGAATCAGAAGCGTACAACGGTACAGACTTATTCGATGTAGTATTAGAATTCAATGGTAATATAGTAGAAAGCGTATTCGAGCTTTACCAAAATACACCAAACCCATTCAAAGAAGAAACTATGATTAGTTTCAACTTGCCACAAGCAAGTGCAGTTACTTTGAGAATCATGGATGTATCAGGTAGAACACTTAAATTGATTAAATTGGATGATGCAGTTAAAGGAATGAACTCTGTTAGTTTAACAAGAGATGAATTCAATGCAACTGGAGTTCTTTACTATCAATTAGAATCTGCTGATCATACAGCTACCATGAAGATGATAATTGTTGATTAATTAATGACTAATCATTGATTGATTAAATAATTAACACACGATAAAAATTGGAGAGTCGAAGTAATTTCGGCTCTCCTTTTTTCTTTTATTTCAAGAAGTAAAGATGCTTATGGTAGAATTAAGGTTTATAATTTGAAGGTTGAATTAGGAGTAAAAAAGGACATGCTTGAATGTCGATTCATTTAGAAAGTATTCCAGTTTTTTCGGTTTAAGCTTTTCTAATTTCTGTTTTTCGAAGAGGTATAATTTCAAACTAATTTAAATTGCAATATGAAAACTACCTAAATTTAAGTATTGTCTTGTGGTCTAAATAGCCGCAACTTTATACCACTTAAGCTTTTAGGAGTTTTCTTCCTTGTTATATGCTCTCTCATTTTTGAAAAAGACCAAAAACTTGTGTTTAAGCCTTGAATACTTTAGACTATTTGGTTTGGAATGAACTGATTTTGGTGTGTCAAGTCTTGAAATAAATATTAGCACAATATTTGAGAATATCAATTGACTATTTATATTATTTTTCTATCACTTAAGTAGTTCAAGGAATTAAGAATAATGTGTTCAATATAACAACCAAGAACTAAGTCAACCTTATTTATATTTAGGCAAATAATTTTTTTGGATATAATGATAATTAGCTTTAATGAGGATGAAAAACCTCATCAATTATAGAGTAATTACAGTTATAATCATTAAATTTGTCTTCATAAAGAGTTACAAGAAACATACTTCTAGTCTCGACATCTAAGTTTTGTTTTTTAATCCAAAAATTGATTATAGACCCTTTATGAAGGTATTGTCTTTTCATCCAATATGTTTTAGTTTTATCACTAGAGCAATAATTTCTTAAAAAAACTAAATTACAATGAAAATCAGAAATCTCTTCCTTTGTTTACTTACAACTTTGTGTACTTTAGGAATCCAATCACTTAACGCTCAAATAATTGATGAAACATCAATTACAGCTGATGAAGCTAACTTTAAATTAATAGCTCCTAATGCTTTTATCATGGAAATAGGCGGACCAAATGGCTATTACTTTAAACAAGAAGTAGAGCATACCAATAAAATTTCTATTTCAAATGTAGATGCAAATGGAAAGAAATTTGAGGATGGAAGTTACCTTTTGCAAGTAACACCAATAGTAACTTTGTCAGACATTGAGCGACAAGAGCTTAATGCTCTAAGAGAAAAAAATGACCTAAAAAAGATGGCTGCCTATCGCTTGGCACATGACTTACCTGAAGTAGTGGATGTAACTAATGTATATTTTAGTATACGAAATGGTGAATTTGTTACTCCTGATCAAAAGGAAATCAAAGGCTTAAGTAAGCCTAAAATGTCTATTGCATCACAAGATCATCCTTCTCTCTATGCTTCTTTAAATTATATAGCTGCATCGTACGAAAAGCCAATTGTTGGTAATAGTACTTTATCTCACGCTACCGATAATTCCTCAATGAGTGAAGACGATCAGGTATTTAATGATGATGTTGTTGTAGTTGGAAGTATTTGTGTCGGGCAAGATTGTGTCAATGGTGAAAACTTTGGTTTTGATACTGGACGATATAAAGAAAATAATTTACGGATTCATTTTGTTGATACAAGTAGTAGCGCAAGTTTTCCAAGTAACGACTGGCGAATTTCCATAAATGATTCAGCCAATGGCGGAGCTAACTATTTTGCCATTGAAGATGCAACTGCTGGTAGAATCCCTTTTAGAATAGAAGCAGGCGCTCCAGTTAATTCATTATATGTTGACGATGCAGGGAATATTGGTATGGGAACAGCTACACCTGTTGTCGAGGCACATATTGCTGACGGAGACTCACCTACTTTACGTTTAGAACAAAATGGTTCTTCTGGGTTTTCTTCTCAAACTTGGGATATTGCTGGAAATGAAACTAATTTCTTTGTTCGTGATGTTACTAATGGTTCTAAGTTACCTTTTAGAATTAGACCGGGTGCACCATCGGAAAGTTTGTATATTGATCCAGAAGGAGACATAGGTTTAGGAACTGCTAACCCAGGTAATAATGCTTTACAAGTTGAATCAGGTGATGTATATGTAAAATCAGGTAATATCGGAATTAATGTAGTACCAACTACAGCATTGGATGTTGTGGGTAACTTTAAGTTAACAGGTACCTCAATCTTTACGGGCGATATGACTTCTTTTTTAACAACTGGTGCGTCTTTTCTTAATTCGTCCTATGAAACAGTTCTTAAAATTGATGCAACTAATAAAAGAGTAGGAATAGGAACTGCAATAGCGTCTTTCCCTTTGGATGTATTAGGAGGTTTTCGTTCGCAGGGCTTTTGCTCTATTACTAATCCTAATGATAATGTTCTGATGGGGGTTTTGGGACACAATGGGAATTTAAATTCAATTCGTTACGTCGGAAATAGTGTGAACAGTTCTTTTATTACTATAGCAAATAATTCCCTAGTACAAACAGTTCAACTAAATTCGAATGGAGATAGCTTTTTTACAGGAGGAAAATTAGGTTTAGGAACTACTAATCCTGGCCACCTCTTAGAACTAGCTGTAGATGATGCTGTTAAACCTAACGGAGGATCATGGTCTGCGCCATCCGATCGACGATTAAAAACTAACATCCGAAATTTCAATGAAGGACTAGATCAAGTACTCCAAATCCGTCCTGTAACCTATAATTATAATGGAAAATTAGGATATCCTACTGATACTGAATTTATCGGAGTCATTGCACAAGAAATGAAGGAGATTGCTCCTTACACGATCAAAGATTTAAATCATAATCGAGAGGGAGAAAATTACTTAGCTTTTGATCCTTCTGCACTTACCTACTTATTGGTAAATGCTGTTCAAGAGCAACAGGTAATAATTGATGCACAGCAAAAAGAAATTGCTAAACTAAAAAATAGTCAAGAGCAATTAAGTGCATTACAAGC
>CAJQRD010000081.1 GCA_905480605.1 uncultured Saprospiraceae bacterium
GAGATGGAATCTGTCAACAGGCAAAAACGTTGTCCAAACAGAGAAAGATTGTAAGCGTCTATTTCCTAAAGAAAAATGGAACGACCTTCACTTACAAATTATATTTTTCGGTAGAGAATATTGCTCTGCCAGATCTCATAACCCCAATATTTGTCCAATTTGTAGTAAATACGGAAGAAAAGTTCTCTTCAAAAACCAATGAACGCCCATATAGCGAAGCGCCCGTAAAGAGAACGCAGTGAACGCCCGTTAAGAGAGCAAAGCGACCCACCGTAAAGAGAACGTAGTGAACGCCCGTAAAGCGAAGCGACCGCAAGCGATAGCGTTAAGCATATCGATTTCTAAAAAGGATAATTTACCGCGACATTAAAATTACCAAATACTCCTTGGCCCTTTAGCGGTAGAAAATATGAGTTTGTAATAGGATCTCGAAATGGATTCTTAAGCTTGTAACCAAAATCAAAACGAATTAAAAAATAGCTGAAATCAAATCGAATTCCCCAACCATAACCCAGTGCCATCTGCTTATAGAAATCAGTACTAATTTGGGAGCCTGGTCTATCCGTTTCGTTTCTTAATGTCCAAATGTTTCCTCCATCAAAAAACAAACCACCTTCCATTAACCAAAATAAATCAAAGCGATACTCTAGATTGAATTCCAATACCAAATCACCTCTTTGGAAGAAATTTCTAGAATTTAGAGGATCGGCAATCTCGTAATTCCCTGGACCTAGGGACATAGGTCTCCAAGCACGAATACTGTTTGGTCCACCAACAAGAAATTGTTTAATAAATGATACTACATTAGGATTGTCGTCATCATCTAGCCCATAAGGCAATGATACGCCTGCCTTTAATCTTGCAGCCAATTGACTGTTTTTCGTAATGTTCTTATACCATCGTCCATCAAGTTCTAACTTAAACATTTTTTCAAATGCAATACCGTTATTAACGCTCCAATTATCTTCACTGCCACTGAATAATTTATATAAATTGTTCAATGTATGGATCTCAAGACCAGAAAATTCTAGATTAAATATTAAAGCCCAATTCGCTTGAGTTGCTCCATTGTCGGTTTGGTAATAATAGGATAAATCCTTGAAAAGTAATCCTGTAAACAAAGTGTTTTGAAATGATCTTTCAAGAAACACATTGTCCTTAATTATTTGGAAATAATTTTCTCGTATTTCATACTCAGCATAATCAAATCCAGTTTGATTGAATACGATTCGTTTTCTATTGTTTAATCGAATATCATAACCATATGTGGAAGAAACTGTGAATATCTTATAATCAGTAAGTATGTCTATCAAGTTATAACCAAGTGAAATTCTACTTGACGCTTCTTCATTCATTGTCTTAATGGTTTTGTCACGAATAAGTCCTAGCTTATTAGTAAATTTTAAGACATTAAAAGCGCTTGTGAATTTTGGAATATCAAGCGTATTGTTTATTCCAAGTGAGAATGTGTTTATAAATCCATCGTTTCCTGGAGCGCTATTTTCAGATGATACCACGACGAATTCAAATCCCGTCTCAACGCTGATTTTAAATTTCTCTGAACCTCCAAAGGTGTTTCTGTTTTCTAAACTACCTCCAACAGAAAAACCGGCTAAGTTTTGTGGCGCTCTTGTTCTATTTGAGTAGAAAAAATCATTATTCAAATCATAGACCCATCTGTATGTCTGAGGTGTCATTAATATATGATAATCAATTAAAGTACTATCATTAGGATTGATTTTGGGATCTAGTTTAATAAATCGGTATGCATCAAGATTGAAAAGTTTTCGAACTGTCTTGTCGTAATTTTTGGTATTGAAACGATCGTATTTTTTTAAGAAAATTTTACCGTCGATGGTTGAAGGCCTTACTAAAAATTTCTCCGATTCTTTATAGAATATTTTCTCATTTAATTCATAACTGGTAAGATTTTTAATGTTTTGTGATTGAGTGTAATCTGTAAAAATTTCAATATCACCCACATTGTAAGTTTCATGTGATGTAGAATCAGATGGTGGTAATATTTCATAAAAAATATCCCACGCATGATCCAAATCAGTACTATCACCCTTGATAGAAATATACCTAAGGTTAAAGTTCGCGAATCCTTTATCTTGTAGTTTTGTTACGATCCTTTGTTTTTCAACATTGAATATAAAAGCATCAATTGGATCGCCCTTTTTAATTAGGCTGTTTTGTTGTAAAGACTTTATAGTTGGCTTTAGAATAGAATCTAAGGTGAAATACTCAATACTATTAACAACGTACCTCCTATTCGGAGTTACATAATATTCTACTTCCGCCTTTTTATTTTTATAAAAAATCGAATCAGTGACAACGGCCTCGTAGTATCCCTTTTTATTTCGAAGATAATTTTGCATTTCAAGAGAAGTCAATGAAACTAAAGAAGTATCTAAAATTGAAGGCTCCTCACCCAACTTGTTTTTAGCCCATTTCTTGATCCATGTTGTATCACCAGCATCTTGATTTCTATAGTACCACCATTCCCGCGAAACAAAAAATCTTTTGCTATTAGGTTTGCTTTTATAAAACTGAATGAGTTCAGCCTTTAAGTCTGCAGGTTTTTTAACATCTGAATCTTTATTGAATTTGGTTTCAGCTTTTTTCAGTAATACTTGACCATCTTCTAGATATTTGGTTGTATTACAAGATGGGAATAGAAAAATAATTCCCAAGCAGATTGCCAACGGAAAGTTCTTTTTTCTTAATAGCTTTTGTAATCTTTGTTTCAAATGGTACTGACAAATCAATTAAAGAAATATATAAAATCTTTACATAAAGTAAAGTATCGGCAAAAGTATAATAAATTCATTGCCGAAGGTCCCAAAATATGTAAGGAATTCCTAATAAGTAAGAAATTTGATATCGATTTCATCATTTGCTCCCAAGAGGGATTAGATGAATTTGATTCTTACCTATCAAAAAATACAGAAAAGACTATTGTTTGCAGTAACAAAGATTTAAAAACTATATCAACTTTAACTACACCTAACAAAATTTTAATAGTATTGAGCTCAAATTTAAGTGATATTAACACTTTTGATCCCAAAATTTCATGGGCATACTACTTAGATCACGTCCAGGACCCTGGGAATATGGGTGCTATCTTAAGAATTGCTGATTGGTATAACATTAATAAAGTTATTTCTAGCCCTGATTCCGTAGATGTATTCAGTCCTAAAGTCATTCAATCTGCTATGGGCGCACATAACAGAGTTAACATGGTCACGATCAGCCCAGAAAACTTAATAGAATCATATTCTAACCATTTAATTTCAATGTCTTTAGATGGAAAATCAATAGACGGGTTCAAAGAACTATCAAGCGGTATAATAGTTATCGGTAACGAAGGCAAAGGCATAAGCCAAAAAATTCAAGACAATTCACCATATAAAATTATGATTCCAAGACGAGGCGGTGCCGAGTCTCTTAATGCATCAGTAGCCTGCGGAATAGCCACCCATGTTCTTCTAAATAACGAAACTTAAAGCAAAGCGATCGTAAAGAGAACAAAGAGAACGCCCTAAAAGTGAAGCGCCCGTTAAAGCAACTTGCTAACAGCGGACTCTAATGTATTCTTATTAGGATTTAAAACAGCAATATTTCCTTCTTTGTCAATCAAGAATGTTGTAGGAATACTACGGACACCATATAGCGCTGCGCCTGCAGAATCCCATTTTTTAAGATCACTAACATGATTATCCCAAACCAGTTGATCCTTCTTAATAGCATCTAACCAACGTTGCTTCTGCTTTTTCAACTGTTGGGGCAATTGATCAGCTGGATATCTGCTTTTTGTTCTTTCGTCAATACCATCTAATGAAACATTAAATACAGTAAAGCCTTTTTCTTTGTATTTATGATAGGTATCTACAACCTTTGGATTTGCTCTTCTACAGGGCCCACACCAACTAGCCCAAAAATCAAGCAATACAACCTGTCCTTTTAGATCTGATAATTTTCTAATCTTTCCATTTACATCTTCCATAACAATGTCTGGAGCCGGTTGACCAACTTTAACACGATACTTAGATTGCTCCATGTCATAGCTTTTTTTCATCCTAACAGCAAGATTAGTAATTTCAGATGTCAATTTAGCCTTTGGATATGTTGATTGTAATTTAGTCGATAACTTAGAATATGTTTCGTAAAGTGCTGGATTCATTGGACTAGAACCTATAACAGTCGCCAGAGCAACAAGTGGATCTTGATCATTAATGGAATTGGTGTATAGAGTAGAAAGATCCGTAGACTTATCAATCAAACTTTTTATGTTGGTTTGAAATTGATTTGATGCAGGTGAACCTTTAACAGTATATTCAAATTTCTGAAGCAAATTTAAATCCGCTGTGATATCAATTGTCTTCTCTTTGCCTGTTATTATAAGATCAATACTTTTGGCGCCTATACGTGTTCTGTATATTCCGGGCTCTAAAGATTCAGGGAAATTGAAACTGAATTTGCCTCCTGAAATTTCGGTATTGGCCAATGATTGGACGGCATTGTTCATAGTCTTCGCATCGAAATATGCTTTTAGATTGTCTGCATTTTCAATGTTACCATTTATAGTTATACCTTTTTGCTCTTGGCAACTTGCTAATAATATTACTCCTAAAGCAAAAAATAAAATATTTCTGAATTTCATAAATAGATAATTTTTATTTTAACACTTAACGATTGCTAAGGTTTAACCACAAAAGTATAAAGAATTTATATATTAAATTAATAAGTAATTTAAATCCATGTTAAAATTGTAGTCATCTAAGGCTTTTCGTCGCGCAACGCTTCATAGAATTGTATCATAATATATATATTCGCAGAAGAATTTAAAACTATGAGTAAATTGAAATTTTTGTTCTTTTTAAGTATTGCTGCCTTCGTTAGTTGTGGGGAGCCTGAAGAAGATATGAATCAAGTAGATGAATTTGACATTGTAGGTAAATGGACCTTTGCGTCAGTTTCTGGCAGTGGACAAATTTTTGGAGTTCCGCAAAGCGATAAAGACGATAATCCAGTGGGTTATATTGAATTTTATGAAAATGGTCTTGGGTTCTCAGATTTTAGTATTGAACTATTAAGTCAAACCATTGCTAAACAAGAAACTATTCAATGGGAAAGAATGGATTTAATTATTGATATTGAAGAAGAAGATGGCGCGCATGAGATTTGGACTCTTATCAATGCCAATGAAAGCATGATTGAAGCTGATTGGTTTTTGGATTTTGGAACAGGAAATCAAGCGACAGTTACCATGGAGCTTACAAGGTAGTCAACAATACTTAATTTACGTTGTAAATTAAGGTTATTCAAAATAATACTTTAACTACATTTCTTTGCTCTATGTAAAAACCCCTCAATAAATAGCTCTACAACTTCTAACCCTTTGTCAAACGATTTATTGTTGTTTACAATCAAATCACACTCTTCCTTGTAGATTTCGATGTATTTCTCAAAAGAGGGAATAACATGATTTTCATATCTATATATAACATCTTCTAAAGGATAGTTTCGGCACTTTTGATCACGCTTTATCCTTCTGATCAATTTAAGATTCTCTTTTGCATGAATAAAGAGCTTTAAATCAAATATTGACCTTAGATCTTCATAGTGATAGATGAAAAGACCTTCAATTATAATAACGGGTGCGGGTTTAATGGTTATCGTGGTGGCAACAGCTTTTTCATTGTTGAATACATATTCTATTTGTTCAATTTCTATACCTCGCTTTAATTTGTTCAAGTCATCAAGCAATGCTTTAGAATCAATAGAACCAGGTAAATCGAAATTTTTATAGCCATTTTCATCTGTGACTTGTTCATCACGTGGGATATAATAATTGTCTAGTGAGACGATGCAAACCTCTTCTGAAGTAAACTTTTGCTTTAAGTTTTGTACGAACGTAGACTTTCCAGAACCACTTCCACCAGCTATTCCAATTATGTAATATGTATCTTGCATCTAAATTATATGTTGTAAAATTAAAAATTTGATTACTTTCCGTGATTAATTGTATGAGTTAATTTCAAAAACTTATAAATGAATTGCTTTTTAGCTTATTTCTTTAAAAGTTCAGACCTATTTATGAAGAAACCAACCCAAAAATTTGATAAGTTCGCCTTCATGAAAAGAAGCATATCCCTATTTTCACTCTTGCTGTGTACTTTTTTAAGTATAAATAGCACTCTTAGCGCTCAATCAGTAGAAGGCAAATGGAAATTTGATAAGGTTGAGGGGACAAGCGATAACTTGTCAACTCCAATCGATCAACGTGTTGATGTTTTTGAATTAAATAATGGGAAATTTACTTATACGTTAAACAGCTTATATCCTAATACTATTTTTAGTGGTGATTACATAATTCAAAACAATTTGTTGGTTTGTTTCTATGATTCGCCTACCGATTCATTGAATAAATTTAGAATTACTGAGTTGACTGACTCTTCACTGGTTTTAAATAACTTTTCTTGGACTTACAATTTGTCTCAAAATATTGCAGTAGCTACATCGGCAGTCCAGAAAACCGCATCCGTTGAAGGTTTGGTTAAGAGTGCTGGATTTTCAGTGAACAGTCTGATGAGAGGCACTCTTGGTATGTTTGTATTATTGCTGATATCATTTATATTGAGCAGTAATCGTAAAGCCATCAATTGGCGAACTGTTTCCTTTGGATTAATTGCTCAATTGGTATTAGCTGTTAGTATTATAAAAATAGATTTTGTTCAAAGCTCTTTCGAATGGGTTGGTGGTTTGTTTATAGCCGTACTTAATTATACGGAAGCTGGGACTAAATTTTTATTTGCATCTTTTGGTACTGGAGAAATAGAAACACCACTGGTGACATTCGCAATTTCTATTTTACCAACTATTATATTCTTTTCTGCGATAACGTCTGTTTTGTTCTATTTCGGAATTATCCAAAAGGTGGTTAGTGTACTTGCTTATTTACTAACCAGATTGTTAAAAATATCTGGTGCAGAAAGCTTAAGTGTTGCAGGTAATATATTTCTTGGACAAACAGAGTCTCCACTAATGATTAAAGCCTATCTCGATAAAATGACTCGATCTGAGATACTTTTAGTGATGATTGGTGGAATGGCAACGGTTGCAGGTGGAGTATTGGCTGCATATATAGGTTTTCTTGGGGGAGAAGATGAGGCACTAAGATTGTATTATGCTAAGCACTTGTTGACGGCTTCTGTCATGGCGGCTCCAGGTGCAGTAGTGATATCAAAGATGTTATACCCTCAACAGGAAAAAATAAGTTCTAATATTCAAGTGACACAAGATAAAATTGGATCGAACATGCTCGACGCAATTGCTAATGGAACCACTGAAGGTCTGAAGTTGGCGGTTAATGTTGGAGCAATGTTATTGGTCTTTTTAGCCTTCATAGCTATGTTTAATGGTATACTGGGATGGTTTGGTGATGTTACAAATATCAATGATTGGGTGGCTTCTAATACTGCTTATGCATCTTTTTCTTTAGAATTTATACTTGGTTATATATTCGCTCCTTTAATGTGGTTAATTGGTGTAGCCAAGGAAGATATTGCACTTATGGGACAACTGTTGGGTATTAAGCTTGCAGCAAGTGAATTTGTGGGATACATTCAATTGGCGGATCTTAAAAATGTTGCTTCTTCGTCTCATTTACAATTTGAAAAATCAGTTGTAATGGCTACTTATATGCTTTGTGGTTTTGCTAACTTTGCTTCTATTGGAATTCAAATTGGTGGAATTGGTTCATTGGCACCAAAGCAAAGAAAAACATTGTCCGAATTCGGGTTGAAAGCATTGATAGGAGGTACAATCGCATCATTGCTTTCAGCAACAATCGCGGGAATGATATTGGGATAATCTCTAATAGATTATGACTGTCAGGAGTTTTTTACTAAATTGAAGAATACCTAATCACTTTAATATATTTCGGTCTATGTTGTTATGTCAAAAAGATAAATTCAGTTTACATCCTGATATCCATTATTTCAACAATGCTAGAAAAGGACCGCTCTTAAAATCCTCAGAAGCTGCGGCAGTTAGATCATTGATTCAGCAACGAAATCCTAGTGATTTACCCAATTCTGGTTTCTTTGAAGAAATGGATATGGTTAAAAACATATTTGGTCAATTGGTGAATTGTGATGCAAAAAATGTTGCTGTAATCCCTGCTGTTTCTTATGGTTTCTCTTCAGTTTTAAATAATACTCCTGCTAAAAGGAATGGCCACGCTATAACGCTAAAAGACGAATTTCCTAGTGGATATCTGAGCTTAGAAAAGTGGTGTAAAGCCCATGACAATGAATTGAAAGTAATTGGCCCACATCACTCAAATGATATTGGTGAATCATGGAATAACAATATATTAGAGAGTATAAATCAAAACACATCAGTAGTTTTAATGTGTTCAGTACACTGGATGAACGGGCTTAAGTACGATCTTAAAGCTATAGGTGAAAAGTGCAAGAAAGTTGGTGCAAGGTTTTACCTAGATGGCACTCAATCCGTTGGTGTAATGCCGATTGATGTCAAACAATATAATGTCGACGCTTTGGTATGTGGTACGTACAAATGGATGTTTGGACCCTACTCAGTGGGATTATCATTCATGTCAGATGTTTTCAATGATGGACAACCACTAGAAGAGTCATGGATGAACAGAGTTAACGCCAAAGATTTTACAAGTCTAACAAGTTACAATTCTAATTATTTTAAAGGTGCTTCAAGGTACAGCGTAGGGGAGACCAGCAATTTTATTTTGATGTCAATGCTGGTAGAATCACTAAAACAAATTCTAGAATGGAAACCAGAAAATATTCAATCTTACTGCAAAGAATTGATACTGCCTTTCAAGCAATTTATGCAAGAAAATGATTTAGCGACTTGGTCTGAGGCATATTTTTCAAACCATTTATTTTCATTGAACTTGCCAGATCATATTTCTATTGACGCTCTTAAAGAATCATTTACGGCTAACAAGATTTATGCATCTCAAAGAGGCACAGGTATTAGGCTTTCAGTAAATGTATTCAATGAGTCTGACAACATTGACGTCTTAATCAAGAGCATCATGAAAGTGTTATAATAAAAGTATCCAACTCTAACTTAACTAAATAGTATTTATTAAAGTCATTAATCTCTTCGTGTAACTGTGTGATTCCTTTGTGATCTCCGTGAGTAAAAGAATGCACGACTTCATAATATATACCTAGCTTTTCTTCAGGAAACTGACCAAATTGTTCATTGATCTAATAATTATGTATGCGAAATGTCCCATAAAAAGTCTTTTAGTACTATTAATTAAAACATTGTTGTTCAATAAAGAGTAATTAATGGATTTTTTTTAATGCAATGTGTACTTTTGCAGCAAATAAAAAAAATCTAATGAAAAATATCTTAACACTAGTATGTTTGCTTCTTACAGGAACAATGATTGCTCAAATTTCAACTCCTGCAGCAAGTACATCTCAAAAAATTGAACAAGTTGTTGGATTGACAACTGTTAATGTTGACTATTCACGACCAAATGTAAAAGGTAGAGATATCTTTTCTGCTGATGGTTTGGTTCCTCATGGTAAGCTTTGGAGAACTGGAGCGAATAGAGCAACTAAAATCTCATTCTCTGATGATGTAACTATTAACGGTAATGAATTGAAAGCGGGTGACTATGCTTTAACATCAACACCTAATGCTAAAAACTGGCAATTTCACTTTCATGTTTATGAGGGAAGTAGCTGGGCTAGTTATATTGACAGAGAACCTGCATTGTCTGTTGTCGCTATGACTTCAGGAGCTTCAATGACTGAATCATTTACAATTGCGATAAACAATGTCACTGATAATTCAGCTGATGTTGATTTTATGTGGGCTACAACTAAATGTTCATTCAAATTGGGCGTAGAGGTTGAGAAAAGAGTAATGGCTGACATCGAAAGTGTATTGGCTGGACCTACTGGTGGCGATTACTACAATGCAGCATCTTACTATCATTCAGCTGGTAAAGATTTGAACCAAGCATTGTCTTGGATCAACAAAGCAACTGATGTTGCTGAACCAAAGTTTTGGCAGGTAAGAAGAAAGGCTTTAATTTTAGCTGATTTAGGTAAGACTGAGGAAGCTATCAAAACTGCTAAATTGTCTATGGAATTAGCTACAAAAGCTGGTAATGATGATTATGTTGCAATGAATAAAAAATCAATAGCTGAGTGGACTAAATAAGTTCAGTTGGTTAAATATTCCAGATGGGCTAAGATTATTGAATCTTAGCCCATTTTTGTTTTTCTTTAAATAAGGTATCCTACTTAATGTCAAACATCCCATTCTTTTTTTCTATAAAGTGATGTATAATATCGATAAAGGTCAATGCTGATTACATCTTTGTAATGTCTTATATCGTAACTTTGCATTAATAAAATTAGTCTTGTGAAAAATATTTTGTTACTCTTAATATTGTTTTCTTCTTTTGCAACTTTTGGTCAAAACGCTTTGCTTTCTGGAGTCTTGGTTGATGATCAAAATGAAACTGTGATTTATGCAAATATAGCTTTGTATTCTTCTGAGGACTCAACCTTGGTTAAAGTAGAGACCACAGATGAGAACGGAGCATTCCTTATAAAAGGTTTAGAGTCTAAAGTTTACTTCCTTATGGCAAGTTACATCGGGCTTAATGATATAAGAGTGGAGGAAATTAATCTGTCTTCGGTACAAGAAAAAGATTTAGGTCGTTTGGTTTTGTCAACTTCTTCAATTGAACTTGAAACAGCAATTGTCACTGCAAAAAGAGCTATGGTTGAAGTTAAGCCAGACAGAACAGTTTTTAATGTGCAAGGAACAATCAACAGTACAGGTGACAATGGTTTGGATTTATTGAGAAAAGCACCAGGCGTTTTAATTGACAATAACGAAAACATAACTGTATTAAGTCGCAACGGTGTTTTGATTTATGTAGATGGTAAACGATTGCCTTTAGGTGGAGATGATTTATCAAACTATCTTCAAAATTTAACCTCTTCACAAATAGACAGAATAGATATAATCACCAATCCAGGAGCTAAGTATGAGGCAGAAGGAAATGCAGGAATAATAGACATAAGATTAAGGAAAAATGAAAACCATGGGTTCAACGGTTCTGTGACATTAAATTCAGCCAAGGCATCAGCTTGGAGAAACGGTGTGTCAACAAATTTGAACTTTAGAAATGGTAAACTAAATACCTACTTGCAATTAGGAGCATTTGATAATGAATTGCAACAAAAGTACTTCTTCGATGACTATATAGGTGATGTCTTTATTCAAAATGTTGCGATAGAAAGAACACTGGAAGAGGGTGGTAATTTAAGATGGGGTACTGATTTCTTTTTAAATGACAACAGTACTATTGGATTTTTAGGAAGCACAAATCTGAAAAACAATACATTGTTATCAGAATCCGATAATAAAATTGCCTCTGCTTTTAATACTTCGGCAATTGATAGTTTGTTGGTTGCTTCAAATAATGGTTTCCGTAATTTCGATAGTCAAAGTTTAAATTTAAACTACGCTTATCGAAAAAATGAAACGACATTGAATATAGATGTCGATTATGGTCGATACCGCACAGATGCGGACTCTTATCAACCTAATACTTATTTGACACCTGATTCAACTCAAGTCTTAACAAGGGTGAATACAGCTTATTCTTCACCAGTAGCAATTGATATTTATACTTTTAAATTTGACTACGAAACAAATCTTGTCGGCGGACGATTGGGATTTGGAACTAAGTTAAGTATGGTAGAAACAGACAATACTTTCTCTTTCTTTAATATCCCAAATGAAGATAGAATTTTAAATGTATTAAGGTCTAATAGATTTACTTATGATGAGAATGTATATGCCGGTTACTTTAGTTATTCTAGGTCGATTAATCAAAAGTTAAGTTTTACTTCTGGATTGCGATTAGAGCAAACAGAGGCGCAGGGCGACTTAATACCTTTTGATACAAATTTGCAGGAGCCGCCAGTTATTCTAAGTTACTTAAGTGCTTTTCCCAATGCTGGTTTAACATATACAATTGATCCTCAAAACGTAATTTCTTTCAACTATGGAAGAAGAATAAACAGGCCAGATTATAATGTACTGAATCCATTCAAAGCTCAATTAAATGAGTTGTCTTTCAGTAAAGGTAATCCGTTTTTAAGCCCGGAAATTGTCAATAATTTCGAATTGGGGTATCTTTGGAAATATAGATATAACTTCAAATTAGCATATAGTAAAACTACCGATCAGATTACAAGATTAATTGGTCCTGATGACAGTGACCCTCGTGCACGTTTTATCAATTGGGACAATCTAGCAGAACAAACGACTTACAGCTTAAATGTTAGTCTTCCTATTGAAGTTACAAGTAAATGGAATGCGTTCTTTAACCTGAGTGGAGCCTACTTAGACAATCAAGCTGATTATGGAGATGGAATAATTGTAGACCTCCAAGCTTGGACCTATAATATTTTTCAACAACATACTATCACACTTCCTAAGGGGTTTGTCGGTGAAGTTTCAGGATGGTTTTCTGGTCCAGGTATTTGGGGTGGTGTATTTAAATATGACACGAGTTGGTCGTTAAATTTGGGATTACAAAAAAGATTCCTTAATGATAAACTGAATGTCAAATTAAGTGCCCAAGATATTTTTAATCAAGCCTTTTGGTCTGGTTCAGCAGAGTTTAATGGCTTAATTTCAAACGGACGAGGAGAGTGGGACGCGCGTAAAGTTGCGGTGAGTATCTCATACAATTTTGGTAATGACAAGGTGAAGTCTAGAAAAAGATCAACAGGACTAGAAGACGAGGCTGGTAGAGTAAATTAGTAGATACCTAGTCTAATTTAGATCTATAAAACGACAACGCCTTTTTTCGTACGAATAGTCACATTGATACTATTTTGATGACCCTGCTTAAAGGATATTTGGTCAGAAGTTTTTCCTAGAATAGAATCAAGTGCATTGATGTTCTGTGATACCAGTTGTATACCAACCAATTCGCACTCTATATCTAATGCATCGCAAGGATGATTATTAGATTGACTCCAATCTAATAAAAATGGAACTGTTTCAACAAGGCCAAATTCATTGGGTTTTGTCATTTTCCATTTTAAATACTCTCCATTTCTGAGTTGTCTTTGACCAGGGATTATTTCTCCTAATGGTTTCTTTATTGAAATTAATGTTTGTGCGTCTTTTATTATATTTTGTGTATTAATTGACCACCTTGTAAGGGTTGGTCCATTGATATTGTCTACAGCCATCCACCGTTTGCCAATAAATTTATTTACAGGATCTGGAGCTATTAATTCAAGGTAGCATTTTGGTCCAATGGCCATCAGTGCGTTGTGGGTACCATGATTCAAATGTTGCCCTCCTGGAACTGGCTTTACTCCAGTTAGTTTTTCTATAGCAAGAATTCCATCTTCTAGATCAGGAAAGGCATATACAATATGATCTACTCTAGAAATATCCATAAATATAATTTCTATAATTTTTGTTCTAATAATTGTTTGTAAATAAATTCAGCACTCCTAACGGCTCCTTCCATATAGCCAGAATATTGAGTAGCTGTTTCTGTACCAGAAAGGTATAAACTATTATTTAGGTATGCAGATTGAAATACCTTGTGACCATTGTTTTGATGAGGCGTAATATGCGCTTCATATGGTACAAAAGTCAATGATTCATTTCGCCAGATAGCCTCTTCATAAAAAAGATATTGATTAACTTCTTCTCCAAAGTATTTTTCAAGTTGAGTTAAGACTTTAGACAACCGTTCTTCTTTTGTTAAAGAATAATAACTGCCGTTAAAGAAACCTTTTAGTGCATAAAAATCGTCTTCGAAATTACAATGGTCATACATCTCTGGAATTGGTCCAACATTACTGAATATGGTTCCACTTCCATTGTCTTTTCTCCAAAATGGTTCTTTGAAGACGAGAGCAATTTTTATTGAATCGCCCATCCAGGTATGCGTCAATTTTGCAGTATTTGTCAATGCTTGAGGCAGGTTTGGTTCTACAAATATAGACTTATAAAACAGGTAGGGCGATAAGGTTGAAATAACAATATCAGCTTCATATTTGGTAGTGTCTGTAGTAACTGTAGTTGATCCTTGGGAGTTCTTATGAATGGATTTAACTTTTTCACTTAGCTTCAATTCTCCTTCTTGGAGATAGATTGATAATTTTTCAATGACACTAGCTGTTCCACCTTGTAATCGCATACTAGGTTCTGGATTTGGTGGCAGGTTTACCAGATATGGTGGACTAGTAGACAAAGGTTCGTAGTGTGCATTATAACCAATTAATTGCTCAAAGTAATCTAGCTTTAACTCATCTAATAAGTTAAGGAATCTGTTATGTTTTATACCAAACCATGTTGCACCCATTTCTAAGGTTTGATTTTTCTCTGTTTTTTCTAAAGTAAGTATCCTGCCACCCATACGTGACCGACCTTCTAATATAGTCACAGATAAGTTTTTAGACAACAATTCATTCTTCTTTATCAAATAGTTGATTGTAAGGCCTGTAAGACCGCTGCCTATTATAATAATTCTTTTTCTCTTCATTTTTACTTTCAAATAATCTATTGAGATTATAACAATATTGCCATGCGGGTATAAATAATCTCATATTGCAATTATTCATATAAATAATAGTTCGCTTTTCATTTAAACAAAACCCTTTGTCAATTTGTTTATTTTAATCAATTAAACACTAACTTTATTTGGCACGCAAACTTAAATCACTACAAGATACAGAATCGATTGGTCTTAAGGATTCTTTCAGAGCCTTGGTAAATATCCCAAGGTTTTTTAAGGAAATAATGAAAAGTAGCCCAATCCTATTTTATTATAATCTATTAGCTCGTCTACTTACCGCTTTTTCTCCTGTTATAAAACTATGGGTTGGAAAGCTGATAATTGATGAAATAATATTGCAGACTCAAGCACAAGATAAAGACTTGGATAAGCTTTGGTATTATGTAGGCATTGAGCTTGCTGTGTTTATCATTTCAGATTTACTCAACAGATCTATTGGTTTGTCTGACAGTCTACTTGGTGATTTGTATTCTAATGATTCCTCAATAAAAATTATTCAAAAGACAAGTGAAGTCAGCATAAGCCAATTGGAAGATGCTGAATTTTATGATAAGCTTGAGCGTGCAAGAACCCAAACAAATAGTCGTGTAAATTTGATGTCAAACTCGTTGAGTCAAATTCAAGACATGATAGCTATTTCTTCTTTGATATTTGGTTTGATTTATTTTGAACCATGGCTAATCTTGCTTTTGATAATAAGTATAATACCTTCATTTTTAAATGAGTATAAATTTAGTTCTACACAATACTCAATTGCTAGAAGTTGGACTTCTGAACGTAGAGAATTGGATTACATTAGATTTATCGGAGCCAACGACCGTACAGCCAAAGAGGTTAAACTTTTTGGATTAACAAAATACCTTGCCGATCGTTTTGCCTATTTATCAGACCTCTACTATCAGATGAATAAAAGTATTGCAGTAAAGCGTACTCTGCTTGGTAGCTTGTTCGGATTACTAGGGACATTGTCCTACTATGGAGCTTATGTTCTAATAATATATAGAGTGATTGCTGGTGTAATTACAATTGGTGATCTCACATTTCTGTCTGGGTCATTCAATAGGTTGCAAAGTAAACTCGAAGGTGTTTTTTCTAAGTTTACACGTATCTCTCAAAGTGCTTTGTATTTAAAAGATTATTTTGATTTTATTGATATTAAAATAGAAAGCCCACTTGCTAAAGAATCAATGCTTCCAATTCCTGCTAAGATTGAAAAAGGATTTCAGATAAAAGATTTACATTTTGCTTATCCTGGTTCAGCAACAAATGTATTGGAGGGCGTAAGTTTTGATTTGCATAAAGGTGAGAAGTTAGCTTTTGTAGGTGAGAATGGTGCGGGAAAAACAACGCTGATAAAATTATTATTGAGATTTTATGAACCTACTTCAGGTACTATATATTTGGATGGTGTAAATATTCAGAAATATGACATAAGAGAATACCAAAAACTGTTTGGCGTTATTTTTCAAGATTTCATTCGATATGAATTTACGATTGGGGAAAACATCGCTGTTGGTAATATAAATGAGAAAGACAATGTTGAAATGATAAACGAAGCAGCTGAATTGTCTTTGGCAAAGCAAGTAGTCGATGAAATGAAAGCAGGGTATGATCAGCAATTGGGTCGTCGCTTTTCAGAAGGTAAAAATTTATCTGGTGGACAGTGGCAAAAAATTGCTTTGGCAAGGGCATACATGAAAAATGCTGATGTTATTATTCTTGACGAACCTACTTCTGCATTAGATGCACGAGCAGAATATGAAGCCTTTCAACGGTTTATAGGATTGACAAAAGGCAAAACAAGTATTATCATTTCTCACAGATTTTCAACCGTAAGAATGGCGGACCGAATTATTGTTTTGAAAGATGGTAAGATTCTAGAAAATGGTTCACATGAAGAATTGATGAGCAATAAACAATTGTATTCTGAATTATTTGAATTACAGGCAGCAGGATATCAGTAGGTTGATCTAAATGTCAGCCAATTCGATTCAACAATGTATCAATATCACTTTCAATAATCAACCTGGTTTTATCTTCTGCTTTCAAAAATCCAAATTTGACCATGGTTTCCAATTGTGAATCTAGCTCATTGTAAAAACCATCTGGATTAAACACGGCACACACTTTATTATTGAACCCAATTTTTTTTTGTGTAAATACATCAAAAAGTTCATCAATTGTACCTACACCTCCAGGTAGCGTTATGAAGGTATCTGCCAATCCTATCATTTTTTTCTTCCTCTCAAACATATCTTCAACGACAATTAACTTATTAAGTTTTTCATGTATACCTTCCTCGGTAATTAACTTTTTAGGCCGGACACCAATAACTTCTCTATTGTGCTTTAAAAAAATATCGGCGACAAAACCCATTAGTCCATTTTTACCTCCTCCATACACCAATTCATAGCCTTTGGTAACTAATTCTTCACAAAGTAGATTTACTTGCTCCAGGATGATTTCAGAATTTCCGTATTGAGAACCACAAAATAGACACACTCTTTTTTTCATTTTTTTACCTTTTTTTTAATAATTGCTATTTTTTCAAATTTTTAATGTGACTTAACTTGTGACTTTGCGTCAAAAGGGTGAACTTAAAAAATATAGGTCCTTACAGAAGGATTTAAAGATAAATTGTTTTCAATTGGTTTTTTGGGGTTATGCAGGGCATTCGCGAGCTTTCGTGGTGCTCTGCTTTATTTATCAATGTGAAGTAAGTTTTAATTCTTGATTATCATAATTTAGTACTAGCTTATAAACTCTGATTTCCTATTCTAATCATTAATCATTAATTTCTGACCTCTGACTTCTAAGCTCTTGCCTCTGCATCTGACACCTTATCCCTGAACTCTTGCCTCTAACATCTGGCATCTTATTCATAATCTTCATTCACAGAAGTTTTCTTTATAAAACCAAGGTGAACATAATTCAAATTCATAATCCATAATCATAAACCCTAACCTTAAGCTCCAACCTTTACAGGACCCTTGAATAGCGGTCTAATCAAATGAGCCAATAATATCACACCAATTGCACCAATCATATTCAGCCATAAAAATGGCACTATATCCATTTTGTATAATATAACTATACAAATTTGAACAACCACACCAGATACGAAGGCGGCGTTGCCTTGAATCTTTTTAAAGTAAAATGCCAATAGGAATATGCCTAAAATTGTCCCGTAAAATATTGATCCAATTATGTTGACAAACTGTATAAGGTTTTCATAGAGTGTTCCAAAGGACGCAAACAGAATGGCAAAAATCCCCCAAAATAAAGTGAGCATTTTGGATGCGTTCAAGTAATGTGCTTCAGATCCTTTTTGATTGATACTCCGCTTGTAAATATCAACGGTGGTTGTACTGGCCAAGGCATTCAGCTCTGACGATGTCGATGACATGGCTGCAAAAAGTACAACAGCCAACAATAACCCAATAAGTCCATTCGGCAAATACTTCAGAATAAAACTGATAAAAACATAATCTTTATCATTGGATTCCAATTTATCATCTACTCTTTTGATGAGACCTTTTACACGTTCTCGAATATCTAGTTCTTCTTTATTGATCGATAAAACATTAGCGACGTTTTGCTCTTTTAATTCTTCATTTCCTGATCGATCAGCCATCACCAAGTTCTTATTGGCGAGTGTTCTTTTATCAAGAAGTAAATCGTACTCAGCTTCTAATTTTTTAAACTCTCCACTTTGGTCGGATTGTTCTATTACATCTACTACCTGTTGATTGAAAAATATAGGCGCTCTATTTGTTTGGTAAAATAGAAATACCATAACACCTAAGAATAGAATAAAGAACTGCAATGGCACTTTCATAATTCCATTCATAATCAACCCAAGTCGACTTTCTTTTATTGAACGACCACTAATGTATCTTTGCACCTGACTTTGGTCAGTTCCAAAGTAAGAGAGGAATAAAAATATAGCTGCCAAACTTGACCAGAAATTATACCTCTTATCAAGATTGAATTCAAAATCTATAACCTCTAATTTAGCATTTGCCTTTGCAATTAATAGATTCTCAGAGAATGAATAATCTTTTGTGAGTAAATTAAGCAGTATGAAGAAAATGATAAATAAGCTGGTGAGTATAACAACCATTTGATGTTTGTGTGTCACATGTACTGCCTTTGTACCACCTGACATCGTATACATAATTGATATTAATCCTATGATAACTGTTGTTGTCTTTAAATCCCAATCCATAACTGATGATAGAATAATTGCAGGTGCATATATTGTGATTCCACATGCCAATCCTCTTTGCAATAAAAATAACCCAGCAGTAAGTGATCTTGTTTTTAAATCAAAACGAGACTCCAAAAACTCATATGCCGTATAAACCTTAAGTTTATAGTATAGAGGAATAAAAATGATACAGATGATGATCATAGCAACAGGTAGCATCAAGTAGAATTGAGCAAATCCCATTCCGTCATGATAGGCTTGTCCTGGTGTGGATAGAAACGTTATCGCTGAGGCTTGTGTTGCCATAACAGATAGACCTACAGTCCACCATTTCGCTTCATTGTCTCCAAGTAAATAACTTTCTATATTTTGACTACCCCTAGTCTTCCATATTCCGTAGCCAACAATAATAGATACTGTTAGTGTTAATACAATCCAATCTAATAATATCATGTTAGATTGATTTGAAGTAAAAGTAAATGGCTGCAACAACAATCAAGTTGCACACAACTACCAATAGATACCAACTATTCCAGCTTTT
Source organism: uncultured Saprospiraceae bacterium (assembly GCA_905480605.1). Taxonomy (GTDB): domain Bacteria; phylum Bacteroidota; class Bacteroidia; order Chitinophagales; family Saprospiraceae; genus RFSX01. The sequence goes on from CAJQRD010000081.1 coordinate 19,396, forward strand.
GAATACTGGTGATCCATCTTCAAATGTAGAAGATTCTGCTATTCCATCTTTATTCTCCATTATGGCTTATCGTGTTTTTTTGAGGTAAGTGCCAATAAATTAGCAAACAATCTATACGCTCCAGGTACACCTGCTGGCAATTCTCTAAACCAAGATAATGAAGTGTATACAAAATAACCTTTGCCGTGCTTAGCTATCAATAAGCTTCCATCTAATGGTTCTTCTCCTTCGTCATTGCAAGAAAGAATAGCTTCATATTGATCATCCCACTCTTGGGAAAAATACAAACCTCTTTCTTGTACCCATCCTTCAAAATCTTCTGAGGTAATTTTGTTGGGTGTATTCATCACTGGATGATTTGGTTTTAAGATGCGCATTTCTGCAAACTCATCTGTAACTCTCTTTCTAGATAACTTCAAAGGATATGGTGCCAAATCATCGAAGTTTAATCTTCTTGAAGTATTGTATTGAGTAATTAATGTTCCTCCTTCTTCTGCATAAGTAAACAATACTTGATTGTATAATTTCAAACTTTCAATTGCGTTGTATGCTCTAATACCAATTACAATCGCATCATATTTTTGAAGATTTAAATTTGGTAATTCGTCTGGAACAAGTTCCGTTACATTATATCCTACGTCCTTTAAGTTTTCAGGTACCTTATCACCTGCTCCCATTACGTAACCAATGTTGGTACCTCCTCTATTCAGGGGTACCTTTACCGCTTTTGTTTCTGCGGGTGATAATATTGTTTGCAAAGGAATGTGGTCGTATTCAATATTTGTTAATGACAATGATGTCTCATTGCCATCGACCAACATTGTAGCCACTACAGCGCCTTCAGACATCACATTAGGAGAAATAAGTTTAAATGACACTGTTTGCTCAAATCCTTTATTTGCTATTACGATGTCAACTGTTTCTGGTTCTATTGACCATCCTTCAGGTGTTTTCATTTTTAATTGGCCTTGCAAGCTGTCTCTCCCTGCTCTAACTTTTACAAGTAATCTTTGATTGTTCTCGCTTGAAAACAAATACAAATCTTTTTCAAAACTTACAGTTGCGGGTGGAATAATAGCAAGTGGTTCTCTTATTTCTCCTTCGGCCGGATTGACGTATTTGTATTTTACATCTCTGCTGATAGACACATTTCTACCCATTATATCCAAATCGAATTTACATTTTATTAAAGCTGGACTTTCAGGAAGATTCCTAAGTTTTGGATCTTCAACATTATAAATTCCAAGGTTTTGTTTTTCATTCAACCAATAAGGATTGCTATATCCTAAAGATTCTGAAATGTAATATGGCTTGTATATTTTCTCAGTTGTAAGCGTTTCGAGCGTTTTGTTAATCGGAACCAATTCATCGTTGATTGTTACACTGTTCGCTTTTGTATTGATTTTACTTCGGTTAGTCCACTCAATAGCAATTTCTAACGAATCGCCAATTGTTGTTTGTTGATCATTGGTTGCAGCTTCAAGGTGTAGACCCATGCATTGTACAATCAATTCAGACAAATGTTGCATCTTAATGTTTCTCCAATGGTCGTCTTTTGAGTTACCCAATTGATCATACACTTTTAACAAGTCTGGAACAATAGATGCTGGATTTCTAAAGTCATATGTTTTCATTATATTTTGCATAATTGGATATATAGTCTGCCCTACGTCAATTCTTTTCCAACTGGTATCTATACCATCAAATATGTTTGATTTATCATTAGGTAAATCACCATTTATAATTTCTAAATATTCTTGGTATGCTCCTCTGTCTCCTGATGATCCAAATCCTTGTGATCTGTGTTTAGATCTAGCCAATGCAGATATTTCATTGTTTGATATTCCCGTTGTGGCAAAGTAAGCCCCAACGTCCATAGGAACAAGATTGGACTTGTCAGCTTTTGCAAACTTATCTCGACCTCCATAAAACCACCATGAAGTGTTGAAGAATTGTCGACGCGCTTGCCAAACTCCTAATTCTTTCAATTGATTTGGATATACATTCGGATCTGCTGCTTTGTCAAATGCTTCAAATGCTAACATAGCGGAACCGGTATGATGACCATGTGTCTTGCCAGGCGTTCTATGATCAAACCTATTTATTATGACATCAGGCTTAAAGTTTCTTATGGCATAAATTACATCTTCAAACACCTTGTCTTTTTCCCAAATTCTAAATGTCTCATCTGGATGTTTTGAATATCCAAAGTCATTGGCTCTTGTGAAAAATTGCTGACCTCCATCTATTGATCGTGCCATTTGTAATTCTTGACTTCGAATAACACCCAGCAATTCTCTAATTTCGGTACCAATCAAATTCTGACCTCCATCTCCTCGTGTGAGTGACAAATAAGCGGTTCTTGCATTAAGTCCATTTGAACAGTAAGAAATTAATCGGGTATTTTCATCATCAGGGTGAGCTGCAACATATAAAATTGAGCCCAGAAAATTAAACTTCTCAAGTTCTTCGTAGATCTGTGCCGAACTTAATTGTTTTTGACTATTGACATTTACAATAGAGATAAAAGAAAGGAAGATCGTTAGTAAAGATATACGATACATGAAATTGGTTTTAAATTAAAAATGATTAACGCTTATTGTGTCTATTAGGCTTTCTCGGGCATTTGACATTCTTCTTCTGGCTTCTTACCACAAACATTACACTCTCCAAGATTATTCTTGATCATTGGATTGTTACTGGCACATGTTCCTCTAAACTCGTTACCTGTAAAAATATGTCTAATATTTATCAGAATAAATGAAATGCCGAAAAAGCCAAAAATGATTAAAAACGTAGCAAGAAATGAGTTCATCTTTTTTTATTTTAAATTTCAGATCGATCTAGATTTAATTTATCATCAATAAATCAAGATATCTGATAATTTTGTGTGAAATTTAAACAGATAACACAAAAATAACCTAAATCGTTTAACATGGATTCAACAGCGCAAGCTTTTATGAGATTAGTTGGTATTATGGACGACCTTAGGCTCAAATGCCCATGGGATAAAAAACAAACTATTCATACTCTAAGAAAGCTGACAATAGAAGAAATGTATGAGCTTGTTGATGCAATTATCCAAGATGATTACAACGGAATCAAAGAGGAAATTGGTGATTTGTTTCTTCATTTGGTGTTTTATGCAAAAATAGGGCAAGAAAAGAATGCTTTTACGCTTGAAGAAAGTCTAAATGAAATTTGTGATAAACTTGTAAAGCGGCATCCACATATATATGGGGATGTCAGAGCAGATTCAGAAGAAGAGGTTAAAAAAAATTGGGAGCAAATTAAATTGGAGGAAGGAAAGAAATCAGTTTTGGAAGGAGTTCCGACCTCATTACCTGCTATGGTTAAAGCATACAGGTTACAAGAAAAAACAGCAACTGTTGGTTTTGAGTGGGATAGAGTAGAGGATGTTTGGGAGAAAGTAGAAGAAGAGAAGGCCGAATTGCTGGAAGCTGTGCAATCAGGCGATCAAGATCACATGGAAGAAGAATTTGGTGATTTAATTTTTGCTCTTATAAATTACGCAAGATTTCAAAATATCGATCCTGAGGCAGCCTTGGAAAAAGTCAATCGTAAGTTTAAAAAACGCTTTGAGTTTATTGAGACGAATGCGCTAAAATCGCTTCAAGAAATGACACTTCAAGAAATGGATGATCTTTGGAACATAGCGAAATCTAAAGAAAGTAAGTAATAGTCCTTAGAATTCGTTGTTTTCAATGTTTAAAAACTTAAGGAAAGGTAAAAGATCACGGGAAAGACTAAACAAATTGATAAAATTGATTAGAGATTTAATAAAAAAGCACAGAACGATTATTCTGTGCCTAATGTTTTTCATGAGTTCACAATATTTATGTGATCCTCCAGTTGGTAAATTTAGTTCTGACTTTCAGATATAATCTTCTTAGCCATTTCTATTATTTTTGTATTTTCTATATGTACCACGCCGCCTTTTGGACCAGGTTGTATGTGCCTGCCAATCATATCTTCTGATTGATCCTTATTGGCTCCGAAATAATTTCTAACAGATTGCTCGTTTAATTGTAATGTGTCAGCTATTTTTCGAATACTTCCTGTTGGTAGGCGGTGTTTAATTGCGCGCAGCTCATCATAGGTTATATACATATTGAAACTTTTGATAGTGAAGGAATAATAATATTTCAAAAAACAAGATATATAAAATATTTTACATTTTAAAATTATAAAATCAAAATTTAATTTCGCTAAAACTAAGCGACTGCGAAATTATATGGAATTGTAAATGTGCTTGAGCTCATATTATATTCATCACGTAATTCACTAATTCACTAAATAATTAACGATGTTTAAAATAGATTTTATGAACGGCAAAAAGCACATGTGACTTTTCAAGCTTTTTATTAATATTTTGAAGTGAGTAAGACTTATGGATCTTATTTATACATGGGAGTATTTCTCAATCTTATGCAAAAAAATGCCCGTGAAACTTCATGAGCATAAAAAAAAACTACAATTTATAAGCAAAAATTACTTAATACTATTATATATCATGTTACATATAATAAATATATATCATATTAAAATTAAATATATAAAATACTCAAAATCAGTAAGTTAAATTAATATGTAATTTTAAATATATTTACACCTTGTTTATCAGTGTTTTAAATAATTTTATATCTGAATATATTGTGAATTCAAAGTATACTTTAACAGAATCTGATGTTCTTTATGAAGATAATCACTTGATTGTTATTAATAAACAATCTGGATTGCTCTCACAAGGCGATAAAACCAACGATAAAAACATATTGGATTATGTTAAAGCGTACATAAAAAATAAGTACGATAAACCAGGATTAGTTTTTCTGGGGCTTCCACATAGATTAGATCGACCGGTGAGTGGGGCGATAGTTCTTTGTAAAACCAGTAAGTCACTGACACGGATGAATAAAATGATTAGCGAGCGTAAAATTGATAAAATCTATCACGCTATTGTGTTGAATAAACCTAAAGACAATAAAGGCACAATCACATCATTTCTTAGAAAGAACACACACAAAAACAAAGTAGATTGCTTTGATCAAGAGGTCAATAATTCAAAGAAAGCGATTCTTAATTTCCAATATCATAAGCGCATAGGAAATTTTCATTTGTTAGAAGTCAAACTGCTAACAGGAAGACCCCATCAAATTCGGGTGCAACTTAACTCAATCAATTGTCCGATTTTAGGAGACATGAAATATCACAATCAAAAACCACTTTCTGATAAGTCAATTGCTCTGCACTCTAGATTTGTAGAATTCATACATCCCGTATCAAAAGTTAAGATTTCTATAGCAGCCCCATATCCTGATAAGCCATGGTGGTCAAATTAGTTTGAGGTAATTCTACATGAAGATGTATAGTTTAATATCAATAATTTTGTTCTCCATAGTTTTATTTATAAGAGAGATGAGAAATACATCTTTAGCGAGGAAAAACATAACAATCCCAAGATAAATACCCATTTATATTTAACGATTCATAATTCTTCATCCTTCAACATTATTTATTAATTTTTATTAAAAATAATTAGCAATTGAACAATATCCTATTTACTTTTGCCGCCGGCGAGGAGCAGACAGCCAGCTCCTTCTGAATTCCCCCAGGGTAGAGATGCAGCAAGGGTAGGAGGTTGAGCGGCTGGTTTGTTTCCTCGCTTTTTTTATTTTTCAATTCACTTACATATTTTCAATATGAGATTCTTCATTGATACTGCAGATTTAGATCAAATTAAAGAGGCACACGACTTGGGTGTTTTAGATGGTGTAACAACTAATCCATCTCTAATGGCTAAATCAGGTATTACTGGTGCTAAAAATATCGAAAATCATTACAAAGCTATTTGTGAAATCGTTGAAGGTGATGTAAGTGCTGAAGTTATTTCTACTGATTATGCTGGCATAGTTAGCGAAGGGGAATACCTTGCTACTTTAGCACCTAACATTGTTGTTAAGGTTCCAATGATCAAGGAAGGTATTAAAGCAATTCGCTACTTTTCTGATAATGGTATCAAAACCAATTGTACACTTGTATTTTCTGCTGGTCAAGCCATGTTGGCTGCCAAAGCTGGTGCAACTTATATTTCCCCGTTTGTAGGTAGAGTAGATGACATCAATTGGGATGGTATTGCGTTGATCTCTGAAATTGCAGAACTGTACGCTATCCAAATGTTTGAAACAGAAATTCTCGCAGCTTCAATTAGAAGTTCTAAGCATATTGTTGATGCAGCCAAAGCAGGGGCAGACATAGCAACATGCCCACTTAATACAATCACTGGATTACTTAAGCATCCATTGACTGATATTGGCTTGGCTAAATTCCTAGCAGATTACAACAAAGGAAATTCTTAGATTCATATTTCACTTACCAACTATAATTTTTTCTAGTGTTTTAAAGCTTAGATTTCGATAATAATGCTTGTTAAGACAAGCATACAGAATATTATTTGGCATTTTGAAGCTATTTTCAGCAAGAGACCCCTCTCTTTCAGAGACCCATCTCTTTCAGAGACCCCTCTCTTGCAAAATCATTTTTTCAGATTCTAAAAGATTCCTATCTTCACTTCATGATTAAAGAGTCTGAACTTATTCTCAATAGTGATGGAAGTATTTACCATTTGCAACTCAAGCCCGGTGAGGTTGCCAAAACTATAATAACAGTTGGTGATCCTGATAGGGTAGATAATATTACCAGTCATTTTGATTCTATTTCTGTGAATAAACGAAATAGAGAATTCAAAACAGTTACAGGATTACTTGGCAATAAAAGGCTAACCGTTATAGCTACTGGGATCGGAACAGATAATATCGATATTGTTTTTAATGAACTAGATGCACTTTTCAATATTGATTTCAATACAAGAACGATAAAAGACAATTTGATCAGTCTTGATTTTATACGTATTGGAACATCGGGATCAATCAACCCAAAGATACCTGTCAATTCTATAGTTGTTTCTCAATCTGCAGTTGGGCTAGATGGTCTGCTTAATTTTTATGATGCTGAAAAAATGCGCTGTTTGGAATTGGAATCGGCATTCAAAGATCAAACAGATATACCAAACAGTTATGCGGTTCAATGCAGTGCTAAATTGCTAAGTAAGTTTGAGTCAATTGGAACAAAGGGAATCACTATTACAGCAGATGGTTTTTATGGACCACAATCAAGAAATCTACGTCTTGATTATAAATACAATTTGGTTGAAATGACAAAAGATTTCTCCTTTGAAGGCACTGAGATTACGAATTTAGAAATGGAGACGGCTGGTATATATGGATTAGCAAAAATGCTGGGACACAATGCTATTTCGTTGAACGCTATTTTAGCTAGCAGATGTAATGGTGAATTCTCTAACAAGCCATCAGAAGTTATAAATCACCTCATTATGAAAACACTTGAACTCATCTAGTTGTTTAATTTTTCTAGTTATTTATTAATCTAATTCAAATATATTTAAAAGATGAACGTACTTTTGTTCAAAATTTAAAACATTGAAAAAAGCATATATTCTTAACAGTTGCTCAACTTGCCAACGCATATTAAAAGAAATTAATTGGGTTGGCGATATTCAAAACATCAAAGAAGAGAACATTGATGAAAAGACACTGGATAAACTGGCTAATGAACATGGATCGTACGAGGCTTTGTTCAGCAAACGTGCAATGAAATATAGATCATTGGGTTTAAATGAAATCGATCTCTCTGAAAAAGATTATAAGGCTTGGATGTTAAAAGAATATACTTTTTTGAAAAGACCATTTATATTATTTGATAATATTTCATTTATCGGTAACAGTAAAAAAGTAGTTGCTCAAATCATAGAATCTATGCAAAATGCATAAATCATACATCAAGGATGCGTTCATGGATCTTCAAGATCATATTTGTGGTCGTCTAGAAGCTTTAGATGAAGAGGGTAAATTTCTAGAAGACGCATGGGAAAGACCTGGCGGTGGTGGCGGGCGGACAAGAATAATTCAAGGCAAGCATATTGAAAAAGGAGGTGTTAACTTTTCTGCTGTAAGTGGTGATATGCCAGAAAAAATAACAAAGGCTCTTAATATTGGTGCAACTGAATTTTTCGCAACTGGTGTATCTATTGTTCTTCATCCCAAAAATCCTCATGTGCCTATTATTCATATGAATGTAAGGTATTTTGAAACCACTTCTGGTTTGTGGTGGTTTGGAGGAGGCATAGACTTGACACCTCATTATGTGGATGATGCTCTTGCAACAGACTTTCATAAAGCATTAAAAACAACTTGCGATAAACACGACTCTGATTACTATCCTGAATTTAAGAAGTGGGCGGATGATTACTTTTATATAAAACATAGAAAGGAAACAAGAGGAATTGGAGGTATATTCTTTGACCGTCTAAATGAGGAACGTGGTAAGAAAGAAGACTTATTTAATTTTGTTTCTGATGTAGGATATGCGTTTCCTGATTTATATGCCAATCAATTCGAATCAAATTATCAAAGATCATTTTCAGAACAAGAGAAAGAATGGCAATTGCATAGGAGAGGGAGATATGTTGAGTTTAATTTGGTGTGGGATAGAGGAACAAAATTTGGTTTAGATACAGATGGTAATATTGAATCAATCTTGATGAGTTTACCAGCAATTGCACAATGGACTTATAAATATAAAGCTGGTGAAAAAGAACAACTGACTTTAGATAAATTGAAAAAAGGAATTGATTGGGCTGGTTAGTTTTTATTAATTAAGGCTAATCTTTATTGACATAGAAGTGTAACAAATTCTGTAACGATTTTATTACTTCGATTTCCATTGTCATCAAACATTTCTATCTCAAAATTAATTTGATTACTTGGAATATCAATGGGATTGGAACAAGGTGGTGTCCCATCATCAAAAATACAGCACGTCGTAAAAACCTTTAAGGTGATTTCGCCTTCGATTCCGCTTTGTAATCCATTTGTCTCTATTAGCGGAACATTAAATCTACTGGCAATAACACCTGTTCTCAAATCTGTGACAATTATATTATCATTTACCAATTTGTTATTAGTCCCCAAATCTCCGTCACCATCTTTAAATGCAATCTTAATAAATATAGAATCTGTATTAAGATTATTCTGAACCATTGTATCGTTAGAGATACTGAGATACGTTATTTCAGGTACATCATCAAAGCCTGGATCAACAGCACAGCTGAAGATTACCAATGCACTGATAAACAACAATAATATGGCAGATTGTAATTTCAATTTATAACTTTACATTTATTATCACGTAAATTACGATTAATTCATTTGAATCTCAAAACAGAAATCCTTAAAAGTGCGTCCAATCAATCTCAAATGTCGTTTGATGATTTGGCCTTCGAGATTTATAACCTACAATGCAAGGATAATGTTGTCTACAAAAGGTTCTTAGATATTATAGGAAGGCAGGATATGATGCCAAGTTCCTTAGAAGACATTCCATTGTTACCAATTTCAGTTTTCAAAAGTCAAACCATAAAAAGGGGAGACTGGGAAGATGAAGCATTGTTTATGAGTAGTGGCACTGGTACTGGTAGCCATAGAAGTTGTCATCATGTCAAAGATCTTGATTTTTATAATAATATTTCAAGTGAAATCTTCCGCTCTTTCTACCCCAATGATGAATCTGAATTATTTGCTCTTTTGCCTTCGTACATTGAAAACGGTAATTCGTCACTCGTTCAAATGTCATCACATTTGATGTCTTTTTATAATTGTAATTCAGATAATTTTTTCTTGTATGACTTTGATGATCTGTATATCAAATTAAAGAAAAATCCAACAAAGAAAAAGATACTTATTGGCGTTACTTTCGCACTTATTGATTTTGCAAATGCCTACAATGTTGTAGATCAAAATTTAACGGTAATCTTTACAGGTGGTATGAAAAACAGAAAACGTGAAATGTCATTTGAGGAGGTTTACACCTCACTTAAAAACTCTTTTCCAATAAGTAATATTGATGCTGAATATGGCATGACAGAAATGTTTTCTCAGTCTTATTCGATGGATAGTATTAACGGAAATTATACTGAGGGAAAAACAATTAAGATAATACCAAAGGAAATTAACGATCCATTTAAAAGCAGCAAAAAAGGAAAGACTGGACAATTAGGATTTATTGATTTAGCAAATGTGGATACGCTTTCATTTGTTCTAACTGATGATCTTTGCATTAAGAATAAAGATCAATCATTCAATTTGTTAGGGAGAATATCTCAAAGTGATTTAAGAGGTTGTACGTTATTGTATCATCAATAGATACTTCAATTAATATGTAATTATAGTATAAATAATATACTATAAACTTAAATCTTAACTTTTGCCAAGCCTTCAAACATCCATTTTGCCAATGCTTCTCTATTACTTGCCATTACCAGCCTTTCTCGGTCATCAGAGTTTTGTATGTTAGCCAATTCAACATAAACGGAGGAAGGCAGTGTATTGTTAATCATGTAGAGGTTTCTTGTTTTTACAAAACCCTTATAGCCTCTGCCCTTTTGATACATATTGTATTTTTCTCTAAAAGTATTTCGAAGTGATACAGCTAATTTTTTGCTGGTTCTACTTGTTTTGTGATGATAAAAATATGCATCTTGTCTCTTAGAAGCATCGCCATATGAATCTACATGAATCATGATTGCCACTTGTTTTTTTGCACCTTGTTTCTTATGTTTTGAATAAAGAGAATTGATATGGCTGGCTCTTTGTCTTAGTCTTTTCTTTTGGTTTAATGGAAGTTTTGCTCCGTTACATCTTTCATCGGTATCACACTCCAATTCAGCTTCACTTCTTATTCCATCATTTTTATCCTGGATAACGATATGGGTAGTTGCTCCATGGCTAATCAGATAGCGTGCTAACCTGAGGACAATATCATAAGCATATTCATCTTCACACAAATGGTTACTGCATTCTTTTGTACACATGGCACCTGGATCTGGCCCTCCATGTCCTGAAACCAAATAATAAACCTCACCAGCTAAACTGTTGTCTTTTATCTCAACTACTTTGTGGTCCTTACCAAACAAATCAACTTGTTTGAACTTTCCTTTTTTAATTATTTTAGGCTTCTCTGCAGAAATTTCAACAGTTTCCTTACCAGTTTTTGCATCTGCACAATGTAATTCATGATATGGAACCCACAAGATATTACTGTCTGCATAATTCGTTTTTCTTATTTTTTTAGTGTGAATTAATTCATTATACTTCTTAATTCTTACAGCTTGTTCCCAACTCTCGATGCCAATAGTTGTGCGGATACTCGTACCGTTGTACTGATAAATTTTGATGGGGAGTTTGTATTCTTTGCCAATTTGCAGATGGTCAGTGATTTGAATATTATTAAGCTCTAAAAACCGTGCTTTACTACAAGAGTGATCTAGAAGTTTATACTTTCTGAGCACTGAAAATATACCATCTCCTTTCTTAGCCGTAATCATAAAATTATATGGCTCAAATGCAAGCAAAGAAGATGTAATGAATATTAAAATAAAAGTATTAACGAATCTCATCGCAATCGGATTTTAGGAATATTTTACAAATCACTACAAATTTATTTAATTTCGTATTAAATTCAAAATTAAGGAGTTATATATGTATAAATAATTTAATATGATTGTCTTTGGTGTTTTATTCTTAATATTCTAGATCAATTACTTATTGGTTTGATACCAATGATTAAACGACATCACAAAAAACACATGAAAGTTTGCTTATCTATGTTTCTTTGATCAAATTTGTGGTGTTATTATGAGGTTTTTTTTAATTTAACCTCATGACATTTATACAATAAACGCAAAATTTGCTAGGTAGAGTCTTTAATATTATTAAAAAAGAAGTCTCATTAGAGTTAAGGGAACGTTATACTTTCTTTTCTTCTCTGCTTTATCTGGTTGCAATAACTTTTGTCGTCTTCAAAATCTTTGACAAATTAGAAGGACCAACTAAGATCGCTTTGTTTTGGATATTACTGTTATTTACAGCTATAAATATGATCGGTATCAGTTTTGGTTATCAGACTCAAAAACGGAAACTGACTTATTATCAAATGTATGATCCCCAAGAATTGATGTTGGCAAAAATGCTCTTTAATTATTCGAAAGTCTTTGTCGCAGGTTTAATCATGATGCTGTTGATGTATATCTTTAGCAATGAAGCCTTAAAAGACCCTATTTTGTTTTTTAAAGTTTACTTATTGGTAGTTTTAGGTATAGTGATTGTATTAAGTTTGATTTCGGCAATCTCATCTTACAGCCAAAATCAAAGTACCTTAGTTGCAGTATTATCATTGCCTTTATTAATACCAATTCTTTTAATTGGTATGCGTTTAAGTTTGGTCTCTGAACGTATGTTCTCAGACAGTGGCGTCTCTAGTTACTTGTTAATGTTGTTAGGAATTGATGTATTGTTGTTAAGCTTGACCTTTATTTTTGTTCCTATAGTCTGGAAATCTTAGAATATTATGAATTTAAAAAGCAATTGGTGGAAATTATTAGGTGTTATTCTTACAATCTATGTCTTGATTGCTGGTTTCAAGATTCCGCTTCAGCCAGGGATTTTAGAATTAAGTCAAAGCAATGCTGTTATCGGTGAAGAATATTCTACGGAGATTACGACTTATAACACTTTTTTGAAATCAGCTGAGGATTTAAATGTTTGGATATGGTTGCCAAATGATAAATTAATCAAAGCATATTCTACCAATGTCATAAATGAGACAAAGGTTGAAGCAAATTTCAAATTGCCATCTGACATTAAAAAGCAATCCAAAAAAGCCTTGTCTGCAAAAATACTTATTGATTCGAAAACGGAAGGACACTACTTCATGAGGCAAGCTGTATTTATTAAAGAGGGAAAGAGTCAAAGTATTCCATATAAGGATTACTATGAAATTGATGTTATAAAAACGAAAACAAGATTGGCTTTTCCTTTTCAACACATACTGTATGAAACCAACAGGAATACTTTTTTTCATGTTGCAATTTGGATGTCAATGTTTGCTTTACTTCTTGTTTCTTGTTATTACAGCTTAAGGTACTTAATCAATCCTCTTCATGATTACGATAAACGTTCGTCTTCACTTACGACCGTAGCAATAGTATTTGGTGTGGCTGGGTTATTAACCGGTAGCATGTGGGCAAAATATACATGGGGAGCATTCTGGACTTCAGATGTTAAATTAAACATGACTGCCATATCATTACTTATTTATCTTGGTTATTGGATATTGAGAGGATCAGTCTCAGATATTGATTCTAGGGCGAGATTGTCATCAGTTTTCAATCTATTTGCGTTTGTCTGTTTGATGATACTTGTCATGGTTATACCGAGATTAACAGATAGTTTACATCCTGGAAATGGTGGTAATCCAGCATTTAGTACTTACGATTTAGACAATACGATGAGAATAGTCTTTTATCCAGCAATAATTGCATACTTTTTAATTGGATTATGGATAGCTCAACTCAATTATAGATACTTAAAAGTTAAAGATTATCTAGACTTTGAGCAGTGATTAGGAGACAGTTTATTCCTTTTAAGAAAAGATATAAAACTCTATTGTCAAAACAATTTTTTTTTATTGAAAAAATGACGAATTTCGCATTGTTTTTTAACCACAATTTTCATTTAATTGAAAATTAGAATTACAAATGAAATCAAATTTATTACTCACTAGTTTCCTTTCTTTGATGCTTTCAACAGCATTAATAGCAAGTGGAGAAACTCAGGATTTTTTTCGAAGTACTGGAAAAATAAATACAGTTTTGGCTGTGGTGTTGATCTTATTCTTCGTTCTGCTTTTCTTTCTCTTAAGATTAGATTCAAAAATCGGAAAAATTGAAAAACACATAAACGATGATTACAAAGCAAGCTAATTTTTATCAAAGTGTAGAACGAAACTTTGATAAGGCAGCAGCCCTAACGAAGCATCCTAAAGGCTTATTGGAACAAATAAAAGTCTGTAATGCTATTTATCAGATGAACTTCCCTGTAAAAATCGGTAACAACTACCAAGTTATTGAAGCTTATAGAGTACAACACAGTCATCACCGTTTGCCAACTAAAGGTGGAATTAGGTTCAGTCATCTTGTAAATCAAGAAGAAGTAATGGCTTTAGCTTCTCTTATGACTTACAAATGTGCATTGGTTGATGTACCATTTGGTGGAGCAAAAGGAGGAGTGAAAATAAGTCCAAGAAAGTATACCCCAGAACAATTACAGAAAATTACAAGAAGATATACTGTGGAGTTGGTTCGTAAAAACTTCATTGGTCCTGGTGTTGATGTTCCCGCTCCTGATTACGGAACAAGTTCTAGGGAAATGGCTTGGATCTTAGACACTTACCAACAGTTAAATAATGGTGAATTAGATTCGGCAGCATGTGTTACTGGGAAACCTGTAAACCAGAATGGTATTAGAGGTAGAACTGAAGCAACTGGTCGTGGGGTATTTTATGGATTGCGAGAAATGCTAAGCTTTAAGGAAGATTGTAAGGCAATGGGATTGGAGCCAGGAATCGAAGGTAAAACTATGGTTATCCAGGGTTTAGGAAATGTTGGTACTTATACTGGTTCTATTTCTATTGAAGAAGGTGGTGTAAAAGTTATTGGTATTTCAGAAATAGAAGGTACGATTGTGAATCCCAAAGGTATCAATATCAATAAATTGGTAAAATATAGAAGAGACAAAGGCACTATTATTGGTTTTCCTGGTACTACGGCTCTGAAAGACAGAGACGATTGGATTGGTTTGGAATGTGATATTCTTGTGCCCGCAGCTTTAGAAAGTCAAATTACAAAAATCAATGCTAAAAAAGTTAAGGCAAGAATTATTGCTGAGGCGGCTAATGGACCAGTAACAGCAGATGCAGAGGCTATACTTTTGAAAAAAGGAGTTGTAATTATGCCGGATATGTATCTTAATGCAGGAGGTGTGACCGTTTCTTATTTTGAATGGCTGAAAAACCTTTCGCACGTAAGATATGGTCGTATTGAAAAACGATTTGATCAAAACGCCTACACTAATTTAGTTACTACTGTTGAAGAATTGACAGGCAAAACTATAAGTACTAGAGAGAAAAAAATGTTAACCAGAGGACCTGATGAAATTGACTTGGTAAGATCTGGACTTGAAGAAACAATGAGTACTGCTTATGGTCAAATCCGTGAAATATATAGAAGGAAGAAAACGGTAACAGATTTAAGGTCGGCAGCGTTTATAAATGCAATCAATAAAATCGCATCTGATTATTTGACTTTGGGAGTTTTCCCTTAATTGTGTAACGAATTAAAATAAATACTAATCTACTTACGTTTATTTTATAAAGTAGAGAGTTTTTTCATAGTTGGTTTCTAGCCGAAGTATCTTTTACTTCGGCTTTTTTTATTTATATCCCCAATCTTTACGAGAGCCTACTCAATCAACTATAATTAGAATGTTGTACTACAACTTTGTATTTATAATACAGTGTCTTAAAGCGTAAATTAATTTACTTTATGTATGCTATTTAGCATGTTTCTAATTTAAGTTTTCTACATTGTTAAGAATAAAAGAAGGTTTTGCTATATTAATTTAAATTATATCTTTGTTTTTTGTGCATTTAATAAAATTTTATTTTATTATTGCAATCTCAAATTAAATTGAATTCGAATGTCAGAAAAGTTAGATAAAATTGATTTAAGTATTCTCAAAATACTTCAGGAGAATAGTAAAATTACCAATCTTGAATTATCTAAAAAGATTGGATTATCGCCTGCGCCTACATTAGAGCGTGTAAAAAAATTAGAGTCAACTAATATTCTAGAAAGCTATCACGCAAAAGTAAATGCAGAAAAGATAGGTTTAAATGTTAGAACATTTGTACTCGTTTCATTGGCGTGGAATAAAGAAAATGCACTTGAGAATTTTATTGAAAAAATAGGTAAAATTCAAGAAATAACAGAGGGATATATCATTACTGGAGACGGTGATTTTCTTCTAAAGATCATAACAAAAGATATTTCTAGCTATGAGCAATTGTTGTTCAAGAAATTATCTCAAATTGAAGAGGTTGAAAGACTTAAGACTTTCATGACTTTATCAAAAGTTAAGAAGACCAAGCTTTTGCCTTACGATTATGATTAAAAATTAATTGTTACCTCCAAAAGTGGCTGTTTCTTTAAGGAGAAACGGCCATTTTTTTTAGCTTTTTAGAAAACGACCTCTTTTATGCTGGAGAATAGTTTGCTGTGGGAAATTTCAGACCCTAATTCCAATAACATCTCGTATATTTTTGGAACTATGCATGTAAAAGACATGGTTGCTTTTGAACGTGTAGATTCTGCTATTAACTATATGTATAGATGTGATTCTTATTTTGGTGAAATGGATTTGAAAGCTTCTCAAAATGAGGTCAAGTACATTGACTACCTGCTTCCTGATAACAAAAGCTTAAAGTATTACTTGAAGGACAGGCATTATGAAAAAATGTTCAAAATCGTTAAAAAAGCATATGGTGTGAACCTTGATGAACTCCAATTCTTCAAACCCTTTATTATTTTAACTAAGATATCTGAATCAATATTGGACGAGGATAATTCAATGCCTCTTGATTACTTTCTTTGGCAAAAAGCTGAAGGTCTGAATATGAAAATGTACGGTCTGGAAACTGTTGCAGAACAAGTGAAGACTATGTATAAATTGGATTTAGATGAGCAAGTCAGAATGCTTCGTAAGTCTTTAAAAAACATAAACCAACTTAAGACATCAACTCTTCAATTAGCCCAATATTACCAAGAGCAAGACATAAACCAATTGTTTAAATCCACAAAGAAAAGCCTTGGCAAATTTAGGAAGATATTACTGTACAATAGAAATAAAATAATGGCAGAGCGGATTTCAGTGAATGCCACTCAAAAATCTTTCTATACAATAGGTGCAGCACATCTAGCAGGCAAAAAAGGAGTTCTTAAGCTGATAAAAGATCAAGGGCTGAAAGTAAAAGCTATTATTTTATAAATACAATCATGGAGCCTTTAAATTGTTGACATTGAGTCTTTGAATCATTGTTATGACTCCGTAGGGATAATCTTTGTGAATTCTCCAAAATACTGAACAAAATTCCTCATCTGATTTGAAAGTTCTTCGTTTTTGGTGGCATTAAAATATGTTTCAGACAGCGCTTTTAATGTATGGAACATCATTCGATCCATCTCAGCAATTTGCATTTCATTAGTCCAAAGGTCTATTTTGAACGTTTCTAAGCTTTCTTTGTCAAAAAATGAAATCAACATAGCTTTACTTTCTCGTGTTACTGGGCCTTCTGGTGAGGCAGCTGTCCACTCAATTTTGCTGGGCACTTTTTGTTCATCCAATTCAATTTCTATTCCAATTACAGACTTATTTTCTGACATTATTTACTTTTTTGCAAATGTACCTTATTCCGTTATGCTCCGCAATTATTTAAGAACTTTTGATTTAAGTTTGTAAAGTTGGATATCAACTTCTTATGAATCATTCTAAAATTATCTATTTTAAACATTAAAAATTTGATTAATATAAAGTCACATATATAATTATTTTAATTTGTGCTTGTAGGTTGCTGATTTTTAGTCAGTTATGAAAAATGTAAATTTCTGTAATATATTTATTACATATTAAGTAATTTTAATATATATTCTGTCTATATTTGATGTCAAATAACTATTGCTATGCTCAATGATGTTTCTTTTCGTTTTATTCAATGTTTGGAATATTTGAAATCTAACAATAAGATACCATCAACACGTCAGTTTGCCTTGTCAATCGGTATTCATCCTCAATGTATTAGTGATGTCGTTTGTGGAAAACGTACTGTAAATTGTGATATTATATCAAAGGCTGTGGAAACTTTCAAGTTAAATCCTGTTTTTCTTTATACCGGTGAGGGTAGTATATTGTTGAATGGTGTAGAATCTTCAAATGGTTCTACTGATCAAATATTAACTATTGTAACTGATGAAATCGGTAAGGAGAGAATAGTTCATGTTCCCGTCGAGGCTCAGGCTGGATATGGAACTCAATTACATGACCCCACATACGTACAGGAACTCCCTACATTTTCACTGCCTGGATCACATTATGAAAACGGATCGCATAGATGTTTTGATGTTTCTGGTGACAGCATGGAACCATCAATCTATAATGGTGACAAAGTGGTATGTCATTTTATTGAGCCAGAAAATTGGTTTAATGGCATTAAGGAAAATCATGTTTATGTGATAATTTCACGTGAAGGAGTTGTAGTTAAACGCGTGGTAAATAACCTTAAACAATATGGGACTCTAGTTTTGGTATCAGACAATAATTTTTACAATCCTTTTGAAATAGAATTGAAAGATATTGTAGAAATTTGGCAGGTATCCGTTAAAATATCTCCATTCATGCCATCCCCAAGAAATATAAGAAATGGACTTCATAATGAAATGGATATTCTTAAAAGTACAATAACTGATCAAAGTAAAATGATTCAGAGCCTTAATGCTACTGTTGAAAAATTACTCAAGCAGAACCGCATAACTACAATTAGATAGAAAATGGAAATGCTTAATCTTGATCATTTGGTTACGATCAAAAACAGTTCATATAACGATATTGAAATTAACTCTTTTAACTTAATCGAAGGAGATTGGGTTTACTTATCAGGTGATACTTCAATTGCTGATTTGATCTATGAACTTTTAACAGCGCAAATAAAAGTTACAAATGGTGAAATGAAGATATTTGGCTATGATTCTGTTGAGCTATCGCAAGAACAATTGCTCGAAATCAGACAATCTATTTCTTGTTTGCCAAATGACATCTCATCTCCTGAAACCAACAAATCTATTATAAATAGCCTAAGCTTGGTAAAAGCAATTAAAGCTTCTGAAGGTTTAAGAATATTTAATCAATTAAAATCTGAAATAATATACAACGAGAATCTAATTGATACCAATGAAGTTAAGAATATTCTAAAAGCTCTTTCGACAAAACCTAAAGTTCTTTTTGTTGATTTTTCATTTGATAAATTTGATAATTCAAAAATTATTCAACTGTTAGATCCTCTCTATAAATACCTTACGAAAACCGGCTTGGCAATTGTCTTTTGTACAAACAATGCATTTATTAAAACCAAGTATAAGTCACGTGGGTACAAAGCTGACGCCACTTCATTAAAAGTATAGTTTATCCATTCGATCAAACTTATTTTTTTGATCTTACTTTAGTCGTGTGAAACTAATCTTACTTTAGATCGTGTGAAACTAATTTTATGGCTTCTTTACAGTCCTCTAATGGCAACTTACATGTCTTGTTTTGACATACATAGATCATAGTGTAATCTTCTTGTAACTTCTCTTTTAACAAGTCTAAATTTTCTTCTTTTTCTGTTCCTAAAAGAATAGAATTTCCAAGGTAGTTTTCTGCCATCTCTGCACGTTTTGGCATCGCATCTTTACCTACGATAGCTATCTCAAAAGGAGCAACAACATGATCCAATAACAGCTGAGCCCAATTACTGTAGAAACTAAGATAGTTGGTACTCTGGATCTTCTCCATCATATTTTTGAGCATTTGTTCTGACTTGTCTATATACTCATTGTTGTAGGTTAACGTGCCTAGAGTGAACAAAGCTCTTGCCATCGCAGAGTTTGAGGATGGAATTACGTTGTCTTCAAATTCTGATTTTTTTGCTATTAATGCAGGATCAAGATCTGATGTGAAATTAAACATTTTGGATTCTTCATTAAAGAAGTGTTTCAATGCATATTTTGTCAACAATTCTGCTTGGTCAATCCATGTTTTATCAAAAGTAGCTTGATATACTTCTAAGTAAGAGCAAATTGTCAATGCATAATCATCTAAAAAGGCATTTATACTTGATTTACCTTCTTTAAAATTTCTATTCAGTTTACCATCTATTGATGTTTGTTTATCTTTGATAAAGTTCGCATTTTTAAGTGCGGCCGTTAAGTATTTTTTATTACCTAAAGCATTGTAAGCATCGATATATCCCTTAGTCATCAAAGCATTCCAACTTGTTAAGATTTTGTCATCTAAGCCTGGGCGTATACGCTTATTACGTTCAATCAGTAGTTTAGATTCACATTCAATGATAATCTGGTCTATTTCATTAACATTTAGATTAAATTTCTTTGATAAATCATCCTTTGATTTTACAATATTTAATATGTTCTTATCCTCAAAATTTCCTTTTTCTGATACATCGTAATAAGCACAGAAAACCGAAGACTTTTGTGCGTCATTAATAACCTTATCAATGTCGGATTTGTCCCAAATGTAAAATTTACCTTCTTCACCTTCACTGTCAGCATCTAGTGATGAATAAAATCCATTTTCAGGTGAAGTCATTTCTCTTTCAATAAACCCTAATGTTTTTTCTATGACCGATTTATAGTATGGGTCTTTAGTTAGTTGATAAGCTTGAGCATAAAGACTTACCAGTTGTCCATTGTCATAGAGCATTTTCTCAAAGTGAGGTACTAACCAAAACTCATCAACAGAGTATCTTGCAAAGCCTCCGCCCAATTGATCGTAAATACCACCTTGAGCCATCTTGTCTAATCCAACTTTTACAACATCTAATAATTCTTTGTCTTGTGTAAGCCAATATTGTTTTAATAAAAACTCGTATGCATTTGGCATTGGGAATTTTGGTGGCCCCAATCGTCCTCCATATTTTTTGTCAAAAGTCTCAAGAGTTGATTTGGTGTAAGACTTTATGTCATCAAAATCAAAGTCTAAATCATTTTTGTTGACTTCTATTACAGTTGTACTTTTTATTCCTTCTGTGATTTTATTGGCAGAGTCATTTAACTTATCTGGAGAATCGTTTTTAACTTTTATTATTTGATTCAGGATGTTGAGCCACTGGTCCTTCGGATAATACGTTCCTGCAAAAACAGGTTTCCCGTTTGGTAGTGCAATTGCATTTAAAGGCCAACCACCTCGACCATTGATCAATTGAGCTGCAGTCATATAAACATCGTCTACATCAGGTCTTTCTTCACGATCAACCTTTATAGATACAAAATTGTCATTCATGATCTTGGCAACAAGTGAGTCTTCAAAAGATTCATGTTCCATAACGTGACACCAATGACATGCTGCATATCCAACGCTTATTATTAAAAGTTTGTCCTCTGCTTTTGCTTTTGCCAATGCCTCATCTCCCCAAGGAAACCAATCTACTGGATTGTATGCATGTTGCTGTAGGTAAGGACTAGATTCATTTATCAATCTATTGGCCTTTCCATGTTGATCATTTTTAACAGTACCCATTGTACAAGATAAAATTAAAGTACAAAACAAAAACAAACCGAAATTCTTCATCATTACGAGTTTAAATTGAATGCAAATATAGTATTTCAATTGCCAATGTTTTAACTGAATTCTCTATTTGTATTTCCTTCTGTGAAAGAGATCGATATCTTGCGAGCGGAGCTCTGACAGAGCGGAGCTCTGTCAGAGCTCCGCTATATGATTTTTTGTAAGTTGTTGATAATCAATGTATTGTTTTAATTCAGTAAATAGTTAAATCAATGATTAACAATGATTTCCATCAATTTAATGTATATTAAAGTGAATTATCTTTAAGTATGAAATGGAAAAGACTTAATGGCAATCAAATTCAGGAACCCATAGTTGAAGCTGTTGAAAATGCAATTGTAGAGGAAAATTTAAAAGGCAATAGGCTGAAAATATGCATCGGATCTGATTCCTTAAAACGCACAAATGTTGCAGAATTCGCTACTGTTATTGTATTCCTTCGTGAAAAAAAAGGTGGTTTTATGTTTATTCATAAAGAAAGGAACCATCAAAAAATGTCTCTTAAAGAAAGAATGATCCTCGAAGTTTCCAAATCTGTTGATATTGCTTATAAGCTTTGTGACTTATTAGATAAATACAATATTGAACTCGAAGTTCATGCTGATATCAATACTGACCCTAATTTTAAATCTAATGTCGCATTGAAGGAGGCTATGGGATATATTATGGGAATGGGATTTACATTTAAAGCCAAGCCCAATGCATTTGCAAGCTCAAGTTGTGCAGATAAAATGATATAGTTTAACAGTATGATACGTTTGTCCTTATAAATGATTGATTTCATCTATTATTTCTAAACGTTTAGCCCTTTTTTGTGTTTATTTGCAAAAAATAGAAAATATGAAATTCATCTTTGGATTAATCTTCACATTGTCAATGTCTTTCACGGCTATTGGACAATTGAACAACATTGATTTTGTCGAATATGACTTAGACAATGGCCTTCATGTTATACTTCACAATGACGCTTCTACTCCAATTGTAGCAGTATCTGTTATGTATCACGTGGGATCAAAAAACGAAAAGCCAGATAAAACTGGTTTTGCTCACTTCTTCGAGCATTTATTATTTGAAGGAACTGAAAACATCAAAAGAGGTGAGTATGACACCTATGTTGAAGAAGCAGGAGGAACGTTAAACGCAAATACCTCAAATGATAGAACATATTATTATGAGGTGCTTCCTTCTAATCAATTAGAGTTGGGTCTTTGGTTGGAGTCTGAAAGAATGTTACACGCAAAAGTTGAAAACGTAGGTATTGAAACTCAAAGAGAAGTTGTAAAAGAAGAGCGTCGTCTAAGAGTTGATAACCAACCATATGGTACTATACTTCAAGAGACAATGGTTCGTTTATTTAAAAAACACCCTTACAACTGGCCAGTTATCGGATCAATGGATCACCTAGACGCTGCAGTTGAAAATGATTATAAACAATTTTATAATGATTTTTATGTGCCAAATAACGCAGTATTGAGTATTGCTGGTGATATAGATATTGATGATGCTAGAAATTGGATTAAAAAATATTTTGGCAGTATCCCAAAAGGTGAAGGTGTAGTATATAGACCAAATGTTGTTGAACCAGACATGACTGCTGAGATCAGAGATACAATCTATGATAACATTCAGTTGCCCGCAATTATTCAAGCTTATAGAATTCCTGGTCAAGGATCTGACGAATTTTATGCATGTGAAATGTTATCTACTTTATTGTCAAGAGGGGGTTCTTCTAGATTTCAAAAATCGATTGTTGAAGAACAGCAAAAAGCATTACAGGTTGGCTCATTTCCTTTAGGATTGGAAGATTATTCTGTGAGTTTGGCATTTGCTTTTTGTAATATGGGCATTGATCCTTCTGAAGTTGAAGCGGCAATGGATCACGAAGTTAACCGTGTGAAAACGGAATTAATTACTGATGATGAATTTCAGAAATTAAAAAACCAAATGGAAAACGACTTTGTCAGCTCTAATTCTAGAGTTGCTGGAATCGCTGAAAGTTTGGCCAATTACCACATGTATTTTGGTGATGCAAATCTTATCAATACAGAATTGGATAAGTATTTAGCAGTGACTAAAGAGGATATTATGAAAGCAGCTAAAAAGTATTTAGATCCTAACAAAAGAGTTGTTCTTTATTATTTACCAAAACAAAATGCACAGCCTTAATTTAATTTTACTCAAGATTAAATATTAGGTAAAAAAATATAATTATGAAAATTAGAAATATATTAATGCTTGCATCAGTATTTGCATTGATCCAGTGTTCTCCAAAGACGACTGGTAAAATGGCTGATAAAGCAACCGAAGCTACAAACAAAGTAGTCGACAACACATGGAGATCTCAAACTCCTTCAGCTGGTCCTGCAAGGCAAATTAATATGGGGGACTTTAACGTTGAAGAGTTGCCTAATGGGTTGACACTTATCGTTGTTGAAAACCACAAATTGCCTAGAGTTTCTTATTCATTATCATTAAAAAATGATCAAATTAATGAAGGCGATCAAGCTGGATTGGTTTCTTTCGCTGGTGATTTAATGGGAAGAGGAACTAAGTCTATGAGCAAAGCTGAGATTGATGCTGCAATGGATTATTTAGGTGCAAGTTTCAGTACTTTTGGATCAGGAATGTTTGGAAGTTCTTTAACTAAGCATCAAGGCAAATTATTAGAAGTCATGTCTGATGTTTTAATGAATCCTTTATTTCCAAAAGAAGAATTTGATAAAATATTAAAACAAAATCTTTCTGGGATCGAGCAAAGTAAATCTGATCCAAATAGTATGGCTGGTAATGTATCTGCTGCAGTAAACTTTGGTAAAAATCACCCATATGGTGAAATCAATACTTCGGAGACTTACAACAACATCACGTTGACTGATTGTAAAAAGTATGTAAAAGATTACTTTAAACCAAACAATGCATATTTAACTATTGTAGGTGATATTACTTTGGAAGAAGCAAAGGCCAATGCTAGCAAGTATTTTGGTGCATGGGAAAAAGGAAGTGTTCCAACTGTTAGTCATGAGATGCCTGAAGGTCCAACGGAACCTAGGGTTTGTTTTACAAATAAAGATGGAGCAGTACAATCTGTAATCAGAATTACTTATCCCGTTGATAATAAGCCAGGTAATAAAGACATTGTTAAAACGTCAGTAATGAATAATATTCTTGGTGGTGGTATTTTCTCAGGTAGATTGATGCAAAACTTGAGAGAAGATAAAGCTTACACTTATGGAGCAAGATCTAATGTAAGTTCTGATAATCTGGTTTCAACTTTTAATGCATCTGCCTCTGTAAGAACAGAGGTTACAGATAGCTCTATTGTTCAGTTTTTATATGAGATGGAAAGATTGACTAGAGAACCAGTTGATGCAAAGGATTTACAATTGGTTAAAAATTCTATGGGTGGTTCATTTGCGAGATCATTAGAGTCTCCACAAACGCTGGCTAGATTCGCTAGAAACATTCATAGATATAAACTAACGACTGACTACTACGAAACATATTTAAAAAGATTGGATGCAGTAACAATTGCTGATGTTCAAAATGCCGCATTAAAATATATCAAACCCAACAAAGCAAATATTGTAGTTGTTGGAAGTAAAGATGATGTAGCAGAAAAGTTATTGAAATTTGATGGCGATGGTGTGATCGAGTACTTTGATAATTTTGGTAATAAAATGGAGTTGAATGCTTCTGTTATTCCTGCAGATATTAATGGAGCGGTAGTTGTCAATGATTATATCAGCGCACTTGGAGGGATAGCTAAATTAGAGTCTTTGAAAACTCTTGAAATGCATATGTCTATGAGTGTCATGGGACAAAGTATGAAAGTTGATCAATTCTATAAAAAGCCTAGCAGCTACTACTTGAAAATCGGCAATGCACAAATGACAATGCAAGAGATAAAATTTGATGGTACAACAGCTTCTATGAGTGGTATGGGTGGATCAGAATCTGGTACAGAAGGTCCAGTTTATGATCAAGCAAAATCTCAATCAAATATGTTTGATCAATTGGGTTACAGTTCTCCTGGTTATGCTCTGGATGTAAAAAGCATTGAAGATGTTAATGGTGAATCTTGCTATAAGGTATTAGTTACTAAACCAGATGGAGATAAGGTTACTGAATTCTACAGTATTAAATCCAGCTTGCTAATGAAGACAGTTGAAAATCAAGAAGGTCCTGGAGGTCAATCTGTTTCTATTTCGACTGAATACTCAGACTACAAAGAAGTAGACGGTATTCCTTTTCCTCATAAAGTAAAAACTTTAGGAGCTATGCCAATGCCAATCGAGATGACTTTGGATGGCGTTAAATTAAACCCAATAATAGAAGATTCTTTGTTTAAAGGATAGAATAAAAGTTGTAAATTTAAAATTATGGGGGCTTATCGAAATGATAAGCCCTTTTCTTTTATAAATTAAATTAAAATTTATGGCATTTGACAAACGATACGATTACGAGGTAGTGAGCCTAGGATTGAGCATTTGGACTGGCAAGGCTAAAGAAGATTATCTTAAAATTATTAATGATTATGGAGATCGAGGCTGGCGATTTGTATGTTTTGCACCTTCTGGTGCACGCCCAAAAGGGGCAAAAGGTACGTGTATAATGGCGCACCATTGACCCCCTTAATGGCGCAAGCTGACCCCCCTAAGAATCAGAAGTTAGAATAAAGGTAAAAATTATATTTAAGAACTTTTTCTTAAGCTTTTTCCCATGAGCTCTAGCCTAGAACATTTGGC
>CAJQRD010000082.1 GCA_905480605.1 uncultured Saprospiraceae bacterium
TCTGCTTTTGTAACTGACTTTATATTACGCATTAGTTTAAAGTTAATTTAGTTAAAATTAGAGCGAACAGAATATAATTTGGTTAATTGAGCCTTTTTTCAGCAGGAGACCCCTCTCTTTCAGAGACCTCCCTCTTTCAGAGAGGTGTCTCTGAAAGAGGACAAATCCAAACTTTTAAAATTTTTTAATATGTTAATGTGAACGTGCCGAAAATGTTCAATATCTTCTTTTAATCTAATTTTATAATTTTCGTTGAGGATATGATTTCTCCGCTCTCAACCAAACGAACAAAATAAACACCCTCAGGCAAATATGATAAATCAATCCAATCCTGATTCAAGATACTTTTCTGCTCATAAACTCTTTGACCTATTGCATTAAAAATATCGACATCAAACAATTTGTTGTTATCAGCATTTGCAATACGGACAATGTCAGTAGTTGGGTTTGGAAAAATTGAATATCCTCCTTCAAAAGTATTTGGATTGTATTTCGTCTTATCATAGAGTTTAATATCATCTAATAGCACCAAGTCTTTATCTTCCGTAAAATCCAATTGCTCGGTTTCATTTTGTGAGAGTGCTAATACGGTAATATTCAATTCACCTACATAATTTGGTGGAAGTTGCAATTTGTGATTAATCAAAGAACCCTGAGGTTGGCCGCTTATCAAATCACCAGTTCCATCTTCATATTCAACTTGAATCATGGTGCTGTAATCTTCATTTATCAATTCTACAGTACTTGCCTCATGATCAAACATCATAGCATTAAATTCAAAAATTGGTTCTTCAATTTCAGAAGCATCAACACAATAATCTATCTCAGCCTTGAAAAAATACTCACTAAAGAAGTCTTCCTCCTTTTCACAATTCCTAAAAAAATTATGATCTCTCAATCCAAATATTCCTAGCATCTCATTGTTGCGGTAACTTACTATTGTATCATGCGTATAAAAGTCATTTTTAGAAATAGAATAAGACTTATCAGAATTGATATCAGAAAATGTCTCTATGTAACCATCAGATATAAAATTGATCGGGACTACTTCTCCAGAGAAAGAATTATTTTCGGCTACAACATCATCTTCATGCCTAACTTTAACATCAAATGTTTCAATACCATCTGGTACCTCATCATCCGTTGCAAATCTTAATGTCCTCGTACTTGAAGTTATATCGCCTGGTTCAAAATCAAAAAACACTCTGATACCTACTGTAAAATCGCCTACATTGGTTTCAACATCAAAAAATATTGAATCTGAAACCAGAATATTTCGACATCCTGTGTTTTTAATGCGGTATCTAAAAGCATCTAACTCTCCGGGTTCACAAGTATTTCGTTTAAATATTTCAACATTATCCAACAAGATATCTGCACCATTGACGTCTGATGTTCCAAAAGCACCTCTTGATTCATTTATAAGATCATTAGGAGATGAAGCCATTGCTACATTTATAAAAAATGTACCATTATTAGATATTTCATTGGTCAACTGAGAACTAAAAGTATGTAATAGGGAGTCACCTACCATCATGTCTTTGTCTAACAATATTGTATCGCTGAAATTATCAATATCATTATTGGAAATAAATTTTGAAATAAGGTTTATTCCACTAGGTATTGTTTCTCTACCTGTGTTGATCATTATAAAGCTAGGGTATACAACCTCTCCTGGGCAAGCCGCAATGAATTCATAATCCAATACCAAATCTAAAGAAAGGCTATTGTCACTGCTTTTTAAACCAACTGCGTTCCATGCTTCCACCACTGATAAATGTTGAGTTGAATTCTCACCATACAAATCTTTAGCTGATTCAACAGCGGCCATTAACGCATCATAGTAGTTTGAATTTTCAGTTAAATATACGCGCTGCATGTTAAAAACAATTTGCATCGCATCATCAAAACTGACAGCTGAAATATTATAACTCTCCCCTATTTCATTTATACCTTGTTCACCGTTTACCAATAGATAGAACCAATGATTGAGCACGCCACTATTTGAGTGCACTCCTCCATTATCACCTGTTGAAGTCCACCAAAAATCACCTTTATAAAATTTTGCATCATTTCTAACCGTAGGGTCTTCCATTGATCTGATAACATTAATATCTTCATTTAATCTTATGCGGTCTCCAATCAACCAATTGAAATTTGCATTGTCATAATAATACTCAAGGGCTTTCCCAAAAATATCTGACATAGACTCATTTAATGCACCAGATTCATTTCTATAAACCAAATCAGATGTATAGTCCGTTAGCCCATGTGCAAATTCATGGCCTACAATATCTAGTGTTGTTAGAGGTGAATATCTATCACAGTCCCCATTTCCAAATCTAGCTCGAACACCATCCCAATACGCATTGACTAAGAATTTACCACCAGCATGTGCCACTGTGATCAATTCTCCTCCCTCGCCATCAATACCACTCCAATCAAAATGGTCATTCATCATGTCATAAAATGATGAAGCACAATAATGCAAATCACCTGCTACCTCATCTTGGTTTTCATTTTCTAAATCCCAATATTTTGAATTATTTTGATACACATCCAAATCTCCATCTAAGGTAATCACACCATCGCCTCTGCTAAAATCACGCAAGTAATATTCATCGGACGCCAATGAGTCAATGGTAACATTTTGTTCTCCATAGTATCTAGTCTTCACAACGCCAGGCGAATTGTGCACATGGATGTTCGAAAAATGATTTATCAATTTACCTGTATGTGCACTTATAAAGACATTCTCATTAAAAGGAGAATCATCATAACTTACTGCTTCAACATTATATGCCAATTGATACTCGCCTGAAAAATCAGGATATGCTGCATCAATAACTTTTAGACCTTTATTGTAGTAGTGCACTTTTATTTCACTCAATTTAAGCCAGTACCCAAGCTCATTCATTGATTGTTCGAGTTGGCTAGAAATGTGCGTTTTAACTTCATCAAATGACAAGGATGGCGTCGTAGATACACTTACAAAAGGCAGTAAATTTCCAGACGCCTTTTGAGTTTTATCCCCAAGCAGATGCAGCGTATAATTTCCACCTACAACCTCTAGATCCCTGAAGTATTGCTTATATTTTACTGTAGTAAAATTTGATTTGGATTTAAATGACTTTACCTTTCTAAATGAGGTGTATTCACTAATCCCCAATTCAGATTTATAAGTTTCAAAAAACTGACTCTTTGATACGTGTTTCGCTGCAACTTCAAATAGCTTATTTTTATTGTATTTGTTAAAATAAGATACTCTATCACCTTGTCCTTTAGACGATAAGCTAAAAAAAAGAAAACCAAGTATTACAAGTGATCGAAACATAAAGTTTTATTTTTAGGTTTACATCTTCGTTAACTAATGAAATGCTGTTCTAATTATACGCTAAACTAAAATTTAGAACATGAGTTCAATATAGTGTTTTGCGATAAAAAAATATGAATGAAGTATTTTAAATAAGTCTCAAAGAGTTGAGAAAGACAAAATTGAGACGTATTTATAACGGACAGATTCAAAATTTGGATAAAATCACATTAAAAGTAGGCTTGTGAGTGCGATTAAAGAAAGATATCAGAAAATCATAAATGCCATTGAGTTTGAAAGGCTTGAAGAAGAAAAGTACTACAGAACACTCAGTGCCGATAAAACAGTAAAAGATCGTATAGAGTCTGGTATCTTATGGTATCCAGTGGTTTTGGTTAAGCACTATTACACAGTTGGTGAATATTTAGAACTTCAGTTTGAAAAAACACGCAGTACAAACTCACCTCATAAGTTAAGAAATGGAATGGGCTGCCGAATCTTTAAAGATTTGGGACATAAGGAAGAATTTGATTTTAAGGGTACAATCTCATTTATAAGAAAAAATAAGATTAGTGTAATCTTAAAAGACAACAGCATCACTAAGGATCAATTGTTACAAATGAACGGTAACTTGTGCATTGAATTGATTCATGATGAACGTCCTTATCGTGTGATGAAAAAAGCAATTGAAACACTCTTATCCACAGCAAGACCACATTTAAAATCATTAAGAGATGGTGTTGCCAATTTAGAAAAATTCTCAGGTACTTATCCAGAATCTTATACCTACAAGCCAGAACACCTAAACGACTCCCAAGCCAACGCACTTGTGAATATTGTACGCTCGGAGCAAATGAGCATCATCCATGGCCCACCTGGAACTGGTAAGACTACCACAATTGTTGAAATAGTAAAGGCGCTTTCAAAAACAGAAAATAAAATTTTAGTTTGTGCCCCAAGCAACAATGCCGTTGATTTGCTGGCTACACAAATTGACAAGATAGGAATCCCTGTATTACGTGTGGGTAACGTAAGTCGAATATCCGATAATATCAGTCATTTGACTCTGGCAGAAAAAGCAAGAAATGACAGCGAATGGCAACATATAAAACAAGTCAAAATAGAAGCTGAGGTCGCCAAGAATCAAGCCAGCAAATACAAAAGAAAATTCGGGCATCAAGAAAGAGCCAATAGAAATGCCATGTATCAAGAATCGAAAGCATTGAGGAAATGGGCAAGAGATTTGGAATATAAACTATTGGATCGTTTAATATCAGAATGTACTGTCATTTGTTCTACTTTGATAGGTGCCTCTGATAGATCAATTGATGGTTACATTTTTAAGACTTGCATAATTGACGAAGCTTCACAAGCGCTTGAACCTGAATGCTGGAATGCTATCTTAAAGTCAGAGCGCGTAATATTTGCAGGTGACCATTTGCAATTGGCACCAACAGTAAAATCTCAAAAAGCACTAGAACTAGGATTTTCTGAAACACTCCTTTCGCGAATGACGGATGTGATAAGGCACAGTTATTTGCTAGACACTCAATACAGAATGAATGGTAATATCTTATCGTTCTCCAATATTCAGTTTTATAAAGGTCTTTTGAAATCTGGGACTTACAATGAGACTTGGTTACTTCCTGGTGATGAAGATCCATTGGTGTTTATTGACACGAGCGGGTGTGGATTTGATGAACAATTTAATCCTAAAACACAAAGTCGGTATAATGAAGGTGAGTATTTTATACTAAGAGAGCATTTTCTTCAAAAACAAGAAAGTTATAAAGAACAGTCTATTGGTATAATCAGTCCATACTCTGAACAGGTACGTTATTTAAGAAATAGAATTGAAGAAGATGATGTTTTTTCTGGCTTCGATATTAAAGTGAATTCAATTGATGGTTTTCAAGGTCAAGAAAAGGATGTTATTTATATAAGTCTTGTGCGATCAAATGCAGCTGGAGATATTGGTTTTCTAAAAGATGAACGACGACTTAACGTAGCGATGACACGTGCAAAAAAGAAACTTATAATGATTGGGGATTTAGGTACTTTGTCTCAGGTTAAATTGTTTAATCAATTGGCTGATCATGTTGAAAAGGAGGGTTTGTATCGCTCTGCTTGGGAATTTATGAATGTATAGGCTTTTCACTCACGGAGGTGCACAGAGTATTTTTTCGCACGGAGGTACACAGAGTATTCTTCTCACGGAGGTGCACAGAGTATTTCTTCTCACGGAGGGCCGCAGAGTATTCTTCTCACAGAGGTACATAAAGTTACAAATAGGGATCGTTCAACTTAATCCCTTGCGAGTGTCTTTGACCTCACTTCATACAACCTAAAAAATAAAATTCTCCTTCGCTATAGTTAAATATTAGGTGGTATTTTCCTTCGCTTAAGCTACGGAGAATTATTTTCAGATTTACTGAAAATAAAAATACCCACCATTGCTTTTCAGCTCCGGTGGGTAATACAAGCGCAAACTTGGAATAATTCTTTATATTATCATTGCTTAATAAAGCGTTTTGACAATAACAATTGTTGATTGAATATATTGATCGTATAAATTCCTGCTGTTAGGTTTGCAACGTCAAATTGTAAACTATTTATTCCTTTCACAAGTTCTGAATACTGTGTGTTTAAAACTTGTCCGTTGAAATTACTTATTGATATTGTTACATCAGTGTTTTCAGATAGATCTAAGTCCAATCCTATTTGCTCAACAACAGGATTAGGAAATAATCTGTAACCTGAAACAGTACCTGTAACGTCATCTGCCGCTTGAAGTTTGAATACCTCAGGTGAAATTATTTCGGTATCATCAGATACTTCTGTGCCGTTAATAATCTCACCACATCCATCTTCAATAACTTCTAGACCTAAGCAGTCTGCGAAACATTGATTTGGAACTGGGAAAATATTACCAGAACTATCCTGAACACAAACTGGATTAACCTCTTCATCAATACACTCAATACATATAAAAGTCATTGTCTCTTCACAATCCACTACATCATCAGAAGTATAACCCGCGCATTCTGCATAACACATATTAGGGAATGGACAAATTACTCCAGTTGCTGCATCCGTTAAAACACAAACTGGAACATCGGTATCTAAATACTCACATTCACACTCATCCCATACTAGGATCAAAGAATCCAATTCCGAACCATCACCAAAGCCACCAAAACCGTTGTCAATTGAATCACAATCTATAACAACAAAGTCAGTATATCCCCAACATGTTGCATGACATTCGCTTGGAACCCATGTATCAAACGTATTATTTTCACCAAGCAAACCTCCGAGTATTTCTACTAGAGAATCAGGAAGAGTGACAGTAATACAAATTCCAATAGAATCAATTTCATCGCATTCACATCCATCATCCCATTCGTCTTCCCATTCGTCTTCCCAGCCATCGAATCCATCATCTATTGAATCACAATCGATAACAGTATAGTCTGTAAATCCATAACATATTGCATGACACTCACTTGAAACCCATATTTGGAAGGATGTTTCTTCGCCTAGTCCTGAGAATAAACTATCAGAAAAAGTCACTTCGATACAAATCCCAAGAGAATCAGTTACTTCACAATCACATCCATCCTCCCACTCATCTTCCCACTCGTCTTCCCACTCGTCATTCCAACCATCATCTATTAAATCACAATCGATAACAGTATAGTCCGTGAATCCATAACATATTGCATAACATTCACTTGGAACCCATGTATCAAAAGAATTGTTTTCTCCAAATACTCCTCCAAGGATTTCTACCAATGAATCTGGCAATGTAACCGTTATACAAATACCAATAGAATCTGTTACTTCACAATCACACCCATTATCCCATTCATTATTCCAGTCGTCCTCCCATTCATCTTCCCAGCCGTCAAATCCATTGTCCAAAGAATCACAGTCAATAATTGTAAAATCAGTAAACCCACAACAAACAGCTATACATTCACTAGGAACCCATGTTTGAAATGATGGAAATCCTTCAAATAAACTGTCCAATTCAGATCCAACTAAAAGGGAATCTGGAAGTGTAACTTCAATACAGATACCCTCATCATTGTCAGGATCTGGACAATCACAATTATCATAATTTGACCATTCATCATTACCATCAAATTCATCATCCCACTCCCACTCAAATCCAATTGAATCGCAGTCAATTACAACGTAATTGTCAAATCCTAAACAGGCTGCAAAACATTCGTTTGGCAACCACGATTCAAATGTTGCGACTCCAGAGCCTGTAGACAGTGAATCCGGAAGAGTCACTTGAATACAGATTCCGATCGAATCTGTTACGGTTTCTTCACAATCACAATTCCATGTTTGCGCTTGTATTGTCATTGTGCTTAAGCATAAAAAACTTAAGACCGTTAATAAAAATTTCATCATAATACGTTTTAGAGTTTAAATTTTAAATAGTATTCCCAATTTGAAATCAACCGTATCGTACGTTTGGTTGACTACACCATCAATCGTAAAACTTGATAGTGATTTTCTATAATTAATTCCACCTGAAAGTGAAAAGTTTTTACCTAAATTATAATCCAAATACAATCCTGTATCAAAGGCTGTAAAAAGTGAATTTTGGAAACCGTTAATTTCTGCATCCTGAACAAATTTAAGATCACTTCCTATGACATCACCATGATAAGATTGATAAACATTCAATACCGGTCCAGCTAAAATACTCAAGGAAAAATTATCAAACTTTTGAGAATATCCTATACGAATTGGAACGTTTACAAAGTGGTGTTCATTATAACTGCTGTAACCCGTTTTCATTAATCGAGTCTGTATTTTTTCTCCTGCTACATATTGTGTCTCACCAGCAAAATTTATAAAGTAAGCAGCAGAATCACTTGGCACCAACTCTTGAGTAGCAATTCTCTCTTCGAAGTTCAGCACCTCATTTATTCTTTGGTATTCTACACCTATCTCTGTGAATAAATTATTATTAAAGTGTATTCTATAGCTTAACTGAGCACCTATACCTTCCAAAGTCTTTTCGGCCTCGTTACGTTGAGCAAACAGTGTATTGTCATTTGACGTATTGGTAAGTGCTCTATTCAACAAACTGTAACTCCCGTAAAGTGCTAAAGAAGAGAGCCATTTCATTTTTATAGGGTTGATGATATTATTTGTTTCGGCTAGAGCATTAAGAATAAAAGAACTTCTTACTGGTGCAGACAAATAAGACATAATACCATCAAGTGGTTTTATAGAGAATACCCTTGCTTGCAAAAATGCCGTATTGTGCTTATCAATCATTTGCTCAATTGTAGATTTCCCATTTTCTAAACTAGACTTTTTTAAATCTGCGATTCCCGATTCAACAGATGACGTATTTTTATCTTTAGAACTGTTAAGTCCTAAATCGTTTGATACAACATTTTGAGTGTTATTACTATGGTTGTTTTCTT
The DNA here is from genome assembly GCA_905480605.1 of uncultured Saprospiraceae bacterium. Taxonomy (GTDB): domain Bacteria; phylum Bacteroidota; class Bacteroidia; order Chitinophagales; family Saprospiraceae; genus RFSX01. Next base: position 8,770 of record CAJQRD010000082.1, read on the forward strand.
CAACTGCGAACACCTCATTTTGTGTTGTACTAGAATTTAAAGACATATTTACAATATGTTTATTAGAATTTGCATTAGATTTATTTAGTTGCTTAACAATAAATGCTTGTGTAATACTATTTGCTTTGATGACAGATTCTTCTTCAGAGTTCTGATTTATAGAATTTAAAAGATCTGATGTTGTATTCTCAAAAAGTAAAGAATTTCCATCTTTATCTACAGTTGTATTTTCATCCGTTTTATTGATGCTTCTTTTTTCAATCTCTACAAGAGTATGTGATGCATTGTACGCCTCATTTTTATTCCAAAAGAATATTGAAAGAGCAATCAATCCTAAAGTAACAAAACCAGAAAGCCACCAAATTGGCAATAATCTTCTCGGTTCTTTCACTGGTGGCAAATGCTGTTCAATATCTGCCCACATTTCCTCTTTGTCCCAATCCGAACGGGCAGACTCGAGGTTGTTTTTCATATATTTTTCGAAATCATTACCTAACATAATTCCGCAGTTTTTTGGTCATTTAATAAGTCGCGTAACATACGCTTGGCTCTTGTCAATTGAGAACGAGAAGTACTTTCTGAAATATTTAAAGCAGCCGCAATTTCTCTATGACTGTAACCTTCCACAACACTCATATTAAAAACTATACGATAACCATCAGGAAGTAATTTCATTAACTTCATCACATCTTCAGCCTGCAGTCTTGCAATTACCTCAGGAGTACTTAATTCCTCAAATTGTTGATTTCCTATTTGTTCTCTTTCTGCCAATCGCTTATTTTTTCGTAAAAGTTGTAGTGCTTCGTTAATTACAATTTTCGTTAGCCAACTGTTAAGGTTGCCTTTCTCTGAATCAAAATTTTCTAATTTTTTAAAAATCTTGATATATGCATTCTGTAGAATATCTTTTGCATCACTTATATCTTTAGTATATCGCCTGCTCACATTCATGAGTCTTTCAGCAGTTAACATATAGAACTGCTTTTGACTTTCTCGGTCATTATTTATGCAATTTTGTATTAATTTATCTATATCCAAATCAGTATATATCCTACTCAATAATAATTGGTGAATTAATTTCCATAGAAACTTCCAAAGAACTCAAACCTGTAATGTCAGTAATTGTAGCACTTAATGAAGCATTCATTTCTCCAAAAAATGAGGAACTTCCATTTTCTTCTATTGAGTAAGTAACAAATGCAGGTATTCCTGGATCTAATGAATAAAGGACTCCATTAATTCCAACAGTTAAGTCCTCAATGATTGAACTGTTAGAATTCTCATCAAAAAATGATAGTGAAAATATATTGCTATCAAATTCTTGTGAAATTGGAAATATTAAAACCTGACCTGAATATGACTGCTTAATTGCTAGCACATCAAGCGCTAACACTGATTGACCATTGTTATAGGTTAATTCTGCAGTGCCAGTTTCAAATAAAATATTATTGCATTCTAGGTTTATTTGATAAAATATATCACTTCCATCAAAAACACCTGCATATACGAGGTAGTTAAACTCATCATATATTTGGAAATTGATATATTCAAAATCACAACCTTCAAAATCAAAATCAAATTGCCCATTTTCAATCTCAACTTGAATTACATTACCATCATTTGACCAAAACTCTAGAGTCCCACTTTCAAGAACTGTACTGTCACAAACTGTAACAATACCTGAAACTGATTCATTACTCATCGATTCTTCCGATTGAAAATTAATTTCTGTATTAGAGTCATAAGGACCAAGCAAATTTATTTCATCAAACAATGGGCAGCCTGATGTTTGATATATCTGTAAAAGTACTTCCATGTTTTTTGGTATCAACGCAGCGTAATTACCATTTTTAATAGCACTTTGATAAAAGAAATTTCCATCTTCAGTTATGATAAAAATATTTGAATTAACAGGGTTGCCTTCTACGTTTGTAATTTCCCCATACAAAATAATATAATTAGGATCTAAAAGGTCTATGGGTTGCCCAGTTGGAGATACTGAAGTGCCTAAAAAGAGATCAATTTCAACATCTTCATTGTCAAAATGGTCTTCAGAAATAAAAGCTATCGATGCATAGTAAGAATCTTTAAGTACAAATATCTTATAAACATCTTCTTCTAAAACATCTATAAAATCAAATTCTCCAAAACTATTGGTATTGGTTTCAGCAATCAATTCTGTTTCGTTGTATAGTTTCACAATTGCAGAGCTTAGCAACTCACCATTGTTTCCTTTTACAATACCATTGATGTCTCCAACTTCTACTTCTTTAGAAGGTGGGATTGTAATTTCATCAGGTATTGAATTGTCCACCATATCTTCCCTTGAACAAGATCCAAGAAAGAAAGACAAACCAATTATGTAGATTAATAAATGCCGCATGTTTTATGCTGTTTGTATGGTATATGCAGCTGATTTGAAAAATGCTGCATAAGAATTAAAAAAATTTATACAAATATCAGATAGTTATTAACAATGTGTCTAACAAGCTCAAATGGACGCGTGATTATATGAATTGCAAAAGACATTTATTGTGTCGCAAGGGAGACATCTGCATTATTTAAGCGTTTATAAACGTTTAAAAAGGACATGGCATGTCTTTTAGACATGCCATGTCCTTTTTAAAAAGTCAAAAATCAAATCAAACGTCAATTCAAACGCCAACTTAAAATCAATTAATTCTTGAAGTATCTTTTTTTCTTACAGCTCTTTACAATAAAAGCTGTCGCAGCTGCTGTGCCCAGTTTGTCCCATGTTTGAAGACAATGGCTCGAATCCATTTTTTAAATACAGTTTTTTTGCACGATTCATTCGATCAACGGTTTCTAGGTAGCATTTTTTATACTTCAACTTCTTTGCTGCGGTTAGGCAGGTGCTTAACATCTTTTGACCAAGTCCTAAACCTCTTGCATCCGACAGGAAGTACATCTTTCTTAATTCACAGGTATCTGAGTCGCCATATGATAATGGAGCAATGCCTGCACAACCAATTACCTTACCTTCATACTCCAACACAAAAAAAGCTGATCCCGATTTATTATAAGTTCCAAACATATCTGACACTTCAGGGTCATTAATAGAATACCCCTCCCCTACACAATCATATTCAGTCATAACTTTTTTAATTATAGTTTCTACAACTGGATTGTCTGAAACTTTAATGGCTCGAATTACCGCAGTGTTCATATCTAAATTTTAATAATTTTTCTTAATATAGATTTTGCACCCATAGATATTTTTATATAATAAATCCCTTCTTCAAAATGATTGATATCAATTGTCTTTTGAATACTGTTATCGATATTTTCTGATTTCAACAATTGCCCTAAATTATTGAAGATCGAAATCTGATATAATCGGTTATCATTGAGATTTGAAAAATAAATTCTATCAAGAACAAGGTTTGGATTAATGGCAACTCTTGATATATCAACTACAGATCTAACTACTTCAATTTCTGAACTTATTGAATTTCCATTTTCAAGTTGTGCCATAATTAGATAATAACTTACAATTTCATTTTCCTTATCTAAATATGAGCAATTGTAAATACTATTATTCCAATCACAATTATTTATACTTTGCAAAATATAAAACTCACCTAAGGTACTTGCTTTCTTAATTGTAAATGAATTGGCTGGAATATCAGACTCTAACTCCCATCTTAGAATGTTTCCATCAACTGTATTTTCAACAATTAATTTCAAAATTGATGGAATTGACAAAATAGATTCCTCATCGCAAGGTGATGACAAAAGCGATGTCCTTACATTAAAAACAGAAGCTCGCATCATACCACGTTGACCTGCAGTAAATAAATTCATACATTGGTCATTGCTGTAGTCCATATAATTCATGAACATGACACCACTGCCGTTTGTTGTACAATTATCTAACAACGGAAAGGATGGACAACCACTACTTTCTTCAAACTGAATTGGCGTATCGATGATACCGTCATCTTGACCGCAACCTCCATTTCCCCCACCCCAAACATGATTCAAATTGAGCCAATGGCCTACTTCATGCGTGCAGGTTCTACCCAAGTAATTTGGAAATAATGGATTGGCCATTGACAATGAACCAATAGTATAAAAAGAAACTACAGCTGCGTCTGTATTGGCATTACCACCAGGAAATTGAGCATAACCCAAGGTGCTAAAAAAATTACAAACACCATTATTTAATTCATCAATTCCTATGACTGAAAATATATTCAAATAAGAGTCTCGTTCCCAGATCAAAGGTGTCACAATATTGGCATCAATATAACCCGGTGTCCAGCAATCAGATTCATTTACGTTTGGAAGATTATTTATGTGTGTTCTTATAATTCCAGATGTTGCATTGCCTGTCGGAGCAACTTGTGCCAAGCAAAATTGAATTTGTGTATTTGCTGCCAAAGGAACAAATGCATCAGGAGTATCTGTTGCATCAGAATTCATTCTTGAAAAATCATCATTCAATTGTTGAAGTTGTGCTAAAATTAAATCTTCAGAAATGTTTTCTTGAACGCCTAGCGCATCACCATTGTGTATGATTTGAAAAACAACAGGAATGATAATAATGTCACCATCTTGATCTTTATTATTGACTGATAAGTAAGAATTAATCTCATTCTGTAACTTATCAAATGACAACTTAAAGCTTGGATCACTATTGAGTTTTTGTTCATGGTGATGGTGAGCAGCACAAGATTTTTGTTCCTGAGCGTTAGTACGAACTACTATCCATATACAACACAATATTAAACAATAGACTCGCTTCATAATTTACGATTCATTATAAATCCAATTTAATGGAAGAGGTGCCTTTTGTTTTAATCGAAAATCATAAGCAACAGTACTTTGTTTTGAAATTGCGACCAGTTGCTCGTTCTTTTTTGAAAATATTTTCACTTCTGTGATTATCCTATCGTCAAGAGTTTCAACTTTTTTAATGCCTACAATTACTGTATCGGGATATGTAACTGGTTTGATGTATTTACATTCTTGCCATGCTAAAATAGGACCAATAAAATTTTCATTTTTAAGATTGCCTTTACTTAAAGACAGGTAAAATGTAACCCTAGCCGCTTCGACCCATCTCAAATACACAACATTATTGACATGTTGTGACGCATCCATATCTCCCCATTGTACTGGAATCTCAACTTGAACCTTATAATCGTGTAACATAGTTTATTTTATGCCGTAAAGATATGGTTAAAATTAATAATGTATAATAATTCTACTTATAGCATTTAGGATCTCCAAAATATACATAAGTTGAATTGAATACATACCAATTACTCAGCCAATATCCAGCAGTTTTCCTTAACATTTATTTTGGGTTGAATGTGCGTTTACAGAAGGAATTATATCAGTAAAAAAACTATACCTGCCAAATCTCTCAAAATATTCTTTCCAAATACTTAGCATGTGAGACGAACTAAGTTCTGAGAATTAGTTCATGAATGAAAGTTGTAATGCACAATAATTTTCTATAGATACAAATTCAAATTAAATAAGAAATTCCATTTTTTCAAGATTCTACCTGCCACAAATGTAATATTACGCTAAGTTGGATACCAAACAAAAACAGCTCTCTCTACCCTAACATCAGTACGTCTAGGCTTAACTTCTTTCTTGGAAATATCTTGCGATTCTGACTCCCACTTATCTTTGATTTCGTTGAGCTTATCTTCAAGTTCATTTTTCAAATCGTCATAGTTTAATTCTAACTCTTCAATATCTTCTTTGGATTCTTCAAGTTTTTCATTCGCTCTACGACTCATTCGTCGTTTTGTAGCTACTGTAGAAAACGACTTACTTCTTCTTTTACTAAAAACCGAATATATTGTTTCTGCAATATTGAAAAATTCATCTGTTTTTCGACTTTTCACCTCTGCTTCTGCCTCATCTAAATCGCGCTCTTCCTTCCTTATTTTTTCTTCAATACGATCCAATTTAACATCATATTTGTCTCTTAATTTATCCATCTCTTCATCTCTAGATTCTGTTGCTGCTGTTTGCACACGCATATTAAATCCTTCTTCGCTTTCACCTTGCTTTTGGTATATGTCCAAATCTTTATGCTCTAATACATGAGTGCTTTTATTTTGATATAAAAAGTCTGAAAAATCTTTTTCAATTTGTGATAATTCTTTTGCCGTATTCATAGAGTCAGGAATACTTGAAAAAGAGACTACCGCATTCGAATCATGCTTAGGGTTTGGTACAATATACTTTTCCCATCCAGTAATAGCATGCCCACTATCCCAATCTATTCTTCCAAAGTCATCAGGAGCATCTACCAAAAAATTAAAATCTTCTACCTTATCAATATTTCGCTTGTCGTCATAAAATCTAACTTTTCCTATTGCTAAAACTTTAGGAATATAGGTCACACTGTTGGCATCAGGTATTTGACTGTAAGCTGGATCAAAATAACGCTGCTCAATCCCAGGATCCAATGAAGGAGCTGTTGCTGAACTTTTCTCAACTGTAGTAGCTGGAATATCAAAATCTACTACACTTCCTGTTTTAAGTACTTTGCCTTTCGATGCTTTTACATCTGCCATCAGTTTTTTAACTTGAGGCCGTGTTAGTGGGCCACGCAAGTAAGACATTGCCCATCGTGTATGATATACAATTGGTGCATCTGCATGAACATTATGTAATAAAAAGACTCGTGAGCCAAGCCCTGTAATTATTTTATCAAAATCCAATCCTGTTGCACCGCCTGCTTCAGCGATGGCACCTTCTAGTCCTTGCAATACTCTTGCTTTATCTCTTTCAGTCTGTAGCTTACCAATAAACCAGGTTCCAGCATTTGACAAACCCTTGTAATCAATATCAACAGGGTTTTGGGTTACCAAAACGCTACCCACACCAAAAGCTCTGGCTTGTTTTAACAATGTCAACAAAGGCTTTTTAGAAGGTGGATTTGCTGTAGGTGGAAAGTATCCAAATATTTCATCGAAGTATAACAAACTTCTTAAACTTGTTGTCCCCGATTGGCGACGCATCCAGGTTATCAAGGAATTCAACAATAAGGTTACAAAAAACATTCTTTCACTATCCGACAAATGAGCAATATAAAAAATACTATGCCTTGGCTTTCCTTCTTTTGTAAAATATATTTTCTCAATATCCAAAGCATCCCCCTCTAACCAATACTGAAATTGCGGTGATGCTATTAATGTATTAAAATCCATCGCCAGATTAAATCTATCTTTTTCGGGATAGAAAGTATCCATTTCAAATACACCTAACCTGTCCATTGGAGGTGATTGAATTCCCATGATCAATTTGGTTAAATCAAGATCTTCTCCTTTCCTCCAATGATGCTCAAATAGGTTAGACAACAAAATACCTTGTCTGGAACGTTGAGGATCTTCTTTACTTCCTATCATACCCAACAATGCTGCAACTGTTCCTTGAATGCGCTCTAATAGCATCTCTGCATCTTCTTCAAAGTTTCCAGCTGGTGCGGCAAAAGATCCCATAATATTGATAGGCATTCCTGCATTTGACCCTGGTGTATAAATCGTGTAATCCACCGAATCCTTTAACGCTTTAATACGATCTGGTGATTGCCCCCATGAAGCTAAGCCATCCTTCCATTTTTTTGCAGTGGATTGTGCGTATTCATCAACAGTCATTCCTTTTCGGCCCGCGTCATCTACATTTATCCATTTTTTGAAATCTTCAGGGTCTAAATCTTCAAACTGTAACATTAAGTTTGTCATATCTCCCTTAGGATCAATAATTATGGCTGGCACTTTATCCAAGGCTGCCTCTTCAAGTAACCCAATGCACAATCCTGTCTTGCCACTGCCTGTCATACCAACGCATACAGCATGTGTCGTCAAATCACGTGCATCATAATTGATTGCATTTTCAGTAATTCTCTTGTTTACAGTATCGTATTCTGCACCAAGAAAAAATGAACCTAACTTTTCAGGAGGAAGATTAATCATAGAAAATTTAATTTATAGTGGTTTAATAACTACCCCTAAGCTATTGCTTCGGTGACACAATGTTGATCGCATCATTTGAGGAAAGAGATAGCCCTCATGAACAAAAATAAGGTATTCATGGTATTATTAAAGAATTGGTGAAAATAAATAACTTTAACCTTCAGTTATAATATGATGTCAATATTTCGCTTTGACATAACTTCTTTAATGTTAAAAAAAATCAAGCAATCAACTTATTCGATAAAACTGTATCAAAATCAAAGAAGATACTGCAATCAATCTTGCTTTATTGGCAAGAACTGAACTTCAAAGAAAAACTAGCAAGATTGGCAATTGTGGCGATTTCACCTATAGTATTGGTAATTATATTATACAATCTTGTAGGATGGGGAATGTTTGGTGACTTGCCTGCTACCCAAGCCATTAAAAGTATCAGCAATCCAATTGCTTCGGAATTATACACTTCTAATGACAAATTGATTGGACGGTATTATATTGAAAATCGCACCTATTTAAAAAAAGAAAATATCAATGAGTTGTATAAAAATGCATTGATAGCTACAGAAGATCACCGTTTTTATAAGCACAAGGGTGTTGACTATAGAAGTCTAGGCCGCGTGCTTATCAAAAGTATATTCCTGCAAAAAGATGCCAGTGGTGGTGGTAGCACAATAACACAGCAATTGGCCAAAAACTTATATCCTCGAGAAAAACATAGATTTTTGAGTACTATAATAAATAAGTTTAGAGAAATGCATATTTCCAAGCGCATCGAAAAGATTTATTCAAAGGAAGAAATAATTTGGATGTATTCCAATACTGTCTCATTTGGAGAACGCGCTTTTGGTTTGGCAACAGCATCTGCTCGATTTTTCAATAAGTCTCCTCAAGATCTGTTGATTGAAGAGTCTGCAACTTTGGTTGGAATATTAAAAGCTACATCATATTACAGCCCACGTAAACATCCAGAACGTGCAGAAAAAAGACGGAACGTTGTACTAGGTCAAATGATGAAGCGAGGATATATAAATCAAGAAGCTTTAAATGATTTGAGAAAATCACCCATCAAGTTAGACTATCAATCGGAAGATGAAATATTAGGATTAGCCCAGTACTTCAAGCAACATGTCAAAAAGGAATTCGAAGTAATTTCAAATAACATCCGAAAAGGAGATGGCAGCAAGTACAATATTTATAATGATGGATTGAAGATCTACACAAGTTTAGATTATGACCTTCAAGTCTCCGCAGAAAAGATAGTAGAAAACCATATGAAATCTCTGCAAAAAATATTTGAATCAAGTTGGAAGGGCGGAAAAATGTACGGAAAAAACAACAAAGTTATTGATGAAAATATATTAGCGCACCCTAAGTATAAATCATATCGAAAAAAAGGTCAATCTTCAAAGGAAGCTATTAAAAACTTCAACATTGAACAAGAAGAAAAATTGTGGTCCTGGGAAGGAGATGTCATAAAAAAAATCACAAGGATTGATTCTATCAAACATTATTTAAAATTATTACACACCGGTCTATTGGCAGTCAATCCTCAGTCGGGAAAAATCAAAGTGTGGATTGGAGGAAATGATTACAAGAAATTTCAATATGACAATATTACCGAAGAGAGACAAGTAGGCTCATTGTTTAAGCCAATTGTATATCTTACCGCATTAGAACAAGAAAAAAGTGCTTGTGACTTCTATAAAAACGAACTGCGTACTTACAACGACTATGATGATTGGACACCAAAAAATTCAGGTGACGAATATGGTGGATACCTTTCGATGAACACAGCACTTGCGCATTCTGTCAATACTGTGTCAGTTCAAGTTCTCTTCGATGCAGGTATTGACAATGTTGTTAAGACCGCAGAACAATTAGGCATTAAAAATAAACTGGCCAAAGTGCCGTCAATTGTCTTGGGAACATCTGATGTTTCGCTTTATGAAATGGTTCAAGCTTACTCCAATATTACAAACAACGATCATCAAATTGAACTTATAGGCATTGAACGCATCGAAAACAAACAAGGAGAAATTATTTTTGAAAGGGAATTAAAGGACCCGTTAGAAACGCCAAAGTTTGATACCAGTAGTATTTCCTCTTTAAAGGCCATGATGACAAAAGTGACCCGAGAAGGAACAGCCAGTAGATTGTATAGTTTGTTTGATATTCCTTTTCCAGTTTTCGGAAAGACAGGAACAACTCAAAAACAATCTGATGGTTGGTTTATTGGCTGTACAGATGATCTCGTTATTGGTTCATGGGTTGGCACAAAGGATCGCAGGATACATTTTAGGAATATCGGCACTGGATCAGGTGGAAGAACAGCATTGCCAATGGTTGGCGCTCTCTTTGAATATGCGAGTCAAAAAGGTCATATTAATTATAAATTCAAAAAAACAAAAGAGTTTGCTTGTCCAGACTATTTAGGTGATGAGCAATATGCTTATTATAAAGAAAACCAAGATGTTTTTGAGAAGAAAGAAGAAGAGCCAAAGTACGGAGGCTGGCTTAAGAAGCTCTTCAAAAAGAATAAATCAAAAAACAGAAAGCACAAAGGGACATTCAAAGACCAATACGAAGAACTAAAAATAAAGCGTGAATTGGAAAAAATAAAACGTGAACGCGATCTTCGAATGCAACAATATGAGGACGAAATGAAAGCTTGGGAACAGAGATTAAAAGAACTTAAAGACAATGATTAGCAAATAACTACTTGCATAGGTTCAATATTATACTGCTTTAAAACATTAAATTCTACTCCTTCCAAAAAGGAATTCTTAACCAGGTTCCAGATTTCTTTTCACCCTTATGCATCCAAGAAACATCAATACGAAGTTCGTGTTCTGATGAAGGTAGTGTATCAATTGGAATGTATGTAATGTAGCCTTGTTGATATGTTACTTCCTGAGTGTAATTACGCCATTTCAAATTCTTAATTGTATCCTTTCCTATGTACACTGTAAAGAGACCATTGATAACATTGTTATACAAACTGTCTGTATTGATATTTTCCATTGCAACATTCTTTGAATCACCAATTAATTCAACTGGCAATGGGTACTCTTCATTTTGATAACTATAGTCCAAGAAATTTTCAAACCTATGCCATGAAACCATAAACAGTTTTAGATATTGATCTTTAACAATGTCACTTTGAATGGCGCCTCTAAAAACGACCTTCTCTTTTGTTAAGTTTTTAGTATACATGTAAGCCTTCATAGTAGGGACACTAGGCAAATCATAAAATTCCCTATCATCCATCAATTTAATCTTCATTGTACCCCAAGGATAATATTTTCCCAATTGATTGACTGAAACCAATAAAGAGATTCCAATTATTAAGAAAGTAAAAAAGTAAAAAAGCCAGTTTCTTGTATTTGACTTAATCACCATAAACTCTCGCTTAAATAAAAATGCGAGGGTTAGATAATCGAGAACCCCTGATACACTTTCTTTCATTTCAGAAATTTTACTATTGCTTTTTTTTCTGAACAAAAGTGAATCCAACAAACCTGAATTTATTATAGCAATTGTAATAGCTAATGCATATGTAAAATTAGGACTTTGAGTAATACTATAAAAACCCAAAAGTTCTAAAACCCATATTATCGAGACCATAATTATCATAATAGACGTGGAAAATAGCGCCAATAAAATTGATATAGAATAGGTAAGATTACATAGCCTTTCCAACAATATAACTCTCTGTACAATATTAGGTCGTAATTTTAATATTTCTTTTCTAAAACTACTTGCTACAATATTATCATACTTAATACCATTGGGAAATGAAAAATTAATGCCTAAGTACGCCAGCCATACAGCACGAAACAATAGATTGGCAATAAAACCAAAAAGTAATATGCGTGTTATGAAATATGCAAAAAACAACAATAGAATCTGTATCGCACTATAGTTTACGACAGACCATGTATCAAAAAAATAAGAACGAAAAAAATCAGTTATTGAGTATAAATAAAAAACCAATCCCCCAGCAATTAACATTTCGATTTGCCAACTTTGATCTCTATACTCTTTGATATACTCTGGTAACTTATCTTGATGCACGCTTTCAATTATTTTACTAATGTAAGTTTTTTTCTTAAAGAACTATGCCAACATTGCTTCATTGCTTCAATGTCAATAATGAATCAATGTCTGAAATCTGACGTTTGTTGTTTGTCAAAAACCCAAGTAACTTACAAAGTTGATTTGTGTTTAATACTATTATTACCTAGCAATCTTAAGAAAAACATTCCTAGTACTGTCTTCACTTTTTACAATTCGGCTTAACAGCGTATCTTGGTTAGTCTGCCATTCAAGTGGCCTTAATTAATTTTCTACTGATTCCCATTCTTCAAATCCAAAAGAAGCAATTTGAATATTTAAAAAGATGGGAAAGCTCAAAACAAATAGTATCTATGGTTTCATTTTAAATTATTTAGATACTCAAATAAACGTAAAAGTGATTGGGTGTAAGGTAAAGTTAAGTATAGGAAAATTTTAATTTCCAAAGAACAGATCTTTCTAAATTAAAAGATATTTAATTTTGAGGTTGAGTACAACTCAATTAGTTGATATTAAGTATTTTTAAACGTTTAAATAGGACATGGCATGTCTTAAGATATGCCATGTCCTACCATTTCTCACTAGATTAAAAAATTAGATTAGCATTGTAATTGCCTATAAGTAGTAGAGTCCATAATAATTTTCTATTTTTATTTTTTATTTTAAATACCACAGTTGATAAAGAAAAAGAGATACGGTCAAAAACCTACAAACCCATTCTTGAGATGGGGATATATTGTTGTATTTGGGCTTATCGCATTATGGCTTTTGCTGAGTATTTTTATGCAAAAAAGTCCAGTGGAATTGTTATCAACGACATTTTCGAAAATCCCAACTCCTGTATCAAGCGCTCTTCAACAAGAAATACTAGAAAAAGACTCTATCATAGCTGAATTGCAAAAGAAGCTTGCCACATTTGAAGGCAGGGGAAATTTTAAAAGAGGCATGGTTATAATTGACAGCCCTACTCTTAACTTACGATCTGGCCCCTCACTAACTTCTGCTATAGTCATGAAAATTCCAGCAAATGCTGAAGTGGAGATTTTATTCTACGATACAGAAACTTTCTACCTAAACAGCAAACCAGGAAAATGGTGCCGCATCAGATATGTTGGAAATGAAGGTTGGGTTTGGGGTAATTTCGTCAATCAAATTTAAACCTTAATATGTCCATAAAGTCATTTATAATAAATAAGGTTGCTCAACGCATTCGAAGGTCCATCATAAAGATGAGCAAAAATGCTGTTAAAGATCAAGAAAGAATAAGAAAACAACTTGTTGCAAAAGCTCTCAATACATCATTTGGTAAGGATCATGATTTTGAAAGCATAAAGACTTATAAGGACTTCATTCAAAATGTTCCGATTAGAGGTTATGAGGAACTCAAACCTTATGTGGAAAAAATAATCGCTGGTCAAAAAGATGTACTTTGGCCAGGCCTGCCAAAATATTTTGGTAAAACATCAGGAACGACTTCTGGAGCAAAGTATATTCCAATCACAAAAGACAGCATTCCCGTTCATATCAAAACGGCTAGAAATGCTATTCTCAATTATATAGCACAAACCAAACAGTCTTTATTTTCTCACAATTTAATTTTCATTTCTGGTTCACCTGAATTATCACTTAAGGGCAATATAAAAACAGGAAGGCTTTCTGGAATTGTCAATCATGAAATTCCTGGCTGGGTTAAACCCAATCAAATTCCAACATATAAGACAAATTGCATTGATGATTGGGAAGAAAAATTAGATGCTGTTGTTGAGGAAAGCCTTACATCAGATTTAAGTTTGATTTCAGGAATACCTCCTTGGGTGCAAATGTACTATGAAAGATTACTTTTAAAGTCAGGAAAAAAAACGATAAAAGAATTATTTCCAAACTTCCAGTTGTTTATTCATGGAGGTGTAAATTATACACCTTATAAAAGCAGTTTAGAAAAGCTGGTTGGTTCTGGAGTCAACACATTAGAAACCTATCCAGCTTCTGAAGGCTTTATTGCATTTCAGGATAACTACAAAGATGCGAGCCTATTGCTCAATAGCGATGCAGGAATGTTTTTTGAATTCGTACCCGCCGGAGAAATCTTTGAAGACAGTCCTTCACGCTTAAGTATTGGTCAAGTCAAAACTGGAATTGATTATGCTATTATCATAAATAGCAATGCTGGTCTCTGGGGTTATAATATTGGCGACACCATAAGATTTAGCAGTTTAAATCCATTTAAACTAAAAGTATCTGGACGCATCAAACATTTTATTTCAGCATTCGGCGAACACGTCATTGCAAAAGAAGTAGAAGAAGCTATGGATTTCATTTCTAAAAAACATAACATTCAAGTAACTGAGTTTACTGTTGCGCCGCAAATACATCCACCAGAAGGTGGGCTGCCCTATCATGAATGGTTGGTAGAATTTGATGATGTGCCTGAAAACTTAGATATTATCGCACACCAACTAGATGAAGAAATTGTCAGGCAAAATATTTACTATAGAGATTTGGTTATAGGAAATGTCTTGCAAACACTTAAGATCAAACCACTTAAGCAAGGTGCATTTCGCAATTATATGAAAAGCCTAGGTAAACTAGGCGGTCAAAATAAAGTGGCAAGATTAACAAATGACAGGAATATAGCCGACAAGTTAATTAAAGATATTCTGTAACTAGCCCAAGTACACCTACCATCTAAGTTGTAAGGTCAATCCTTCGTATATTGTGGAATTATTGAAAATAAAAGTATCTTAGGTTTTTGCAAACTTAAGATATGGCTCAAAACAAAATTACACAAAACAAAGAATTAAATATTTGGGAAGCTTTAATCCCAATGTTCTTTCTAGTCCCACTTTTATTTTTCAATGTTATAAAAGTATATGGAGATGATGCTTTGGGAGGTTCTAATCAATTTATTCTATTGCTCTCAGCAGCAGTAGCCGCAATTGTTGGGCACTTTAACAAAGTTTCCTATGCGTCAATGATTGACAAAGTTGCAGACAATTTCAAGTCAACAGCAGGAGCTATTCTGATTTTATTAATGGTTGGTTCTTTGGCTGGTACATGGTTGTTAAGTGGTATCATTCCTACAATGGTCTATTATGGATTAACATTATTAAACCCTACTATTTTTTTACCAGCAACCGTTGTCATTTGCGCCATCATTTCTGTGGCAACAGGAAGTTCATGGACAACATCAGCAACTGTAGGTATTGCACTTATAGGTATCGGAGATGCGATGGGAATATCAGTAGCGATGACCGCAGGTGCTGTCATCTCAGGAGCCTATTTTGGAGATAAAATGTCACCACTATCTGATACTACCAATCTTGCAGCTGCTATGTCTGGTGCAGATTTATTTGACCACATCAAGTATATGACCTATACGACCGTACCTTCGATTCTAATTACTATTGTAGTATTTATAATTTTAGGATTAACGCAAGATACTACTGGCTCAACTGATACGACAGCAATTTTAGAATCTATCAATGCCACATTCAATATCAATCTATTTTTGTTTTTAGTCCCCGGAGTAGTCATATTTATGATTATAAAGAAAACAAGACCTCTTATCGCTTTATTAACAGGAAGTTTACTGGGAGGAGTTTTTGCTCTAATATTTCAACCAGAATTGGTAGCTCAAGTGTCCGGTATAGAAAATGCAAAATTTGGATTTATCTCAGGTTACAAAGGAGTTATGAATTCATTGACAACAGATATTGCAATAGTAACTGACAACCAATCCTTGAATGATCTATTTTCTTCAGGAGGTATGAAGGGAATGTTGGGTACAATTTGGTTAATAATGTGTGCAATGGTCTTTGGTGGAATAATGGAAGCTATCGGTGCTCTAGCAAGAATAAGTAAAGCATTATTAAATATGGCTAAATCTATATTTGGTTTGTTTGCGAGCGCAGTCGCTAGTTGCTTGGCATTAAACTTAACAGCATCAGATCAATATTTGTCAATAGTTGTATCTGGAAAAATGTACAAGGAAGCATTTGAAAAAAGAGGATTAGCTCCAGAGAATCTTAGTAGAACCTTAGAGGATTCAGGTACTGTGACATCTGTGTTGATCCCGTGGAATACTTGTGGCGCCTACCAAGCTGGAGTTCTCGGAGTTTCAGTTTCTGAATATTTCATTTATGCTGTTTTCAACTACATAAGTCCATTGATGACATTAATATTTGCACTTTTCAAAATTAAAATCAAGCAACTGGCAGTAAAGTAATACGAACTGCTAGCTTGGTGCATGTTAGGAAACCAAGTGTTATAGACACTTTTGAAGAGATGAAATCACTTTTCACTGCCAATTATATTTTTTGAAGTAAAAATTAATGGAAATTTGTAAAAAATTTAATGTTTGAAACTATTGAAGCTAAAAACCTCCATCATTATGATGTTTTGATCAGCATTACTGAATTTTATTAGAATTTTAATTACCTCAAATCGATTCAAACAGTTACGCTCTTGTATTGTGACAGTCTAAATCGGTAAAATACCTACCGCAAACTTGACAAACTGAACTTTTATAATTCTAAATTGTAAATATCAAGGCAAAATACCGAATTATAGTGCGCAAAGGTTAATCTATTTAAAATATAAGATCAATGTATTGTAATTATTCAAAATTATAGATAAATTTACCTAACCAACCCGTAGGATGCCCAAAAGGGGAATCTGAAAATTTGAAATATTGATTTATTACTAACCAAAAATTTAGTTCATGGATATTAAGGTAGAGAAAGAAGCTATTGAAGGAAAAAACTATTTCGAAAGCTACGCGCGTAAACAGTTAGGAAAATATTTTGTTACCTATCCGTTTATCGAATCCATTAAAGTCTTTTTTAGAGGGAAAAATCACCCCTATAAGAAAGTCAAGCTCCAAGCCCGATTAAAAGGAAAAGATGTATTTGTAGAAGGGACAGGCCCTAAGCATGATGTCGCACTTGACGTCGCTGCTGAAAAACTAAGATCACAAGTAGAAAAATATAAATCCAAACATTATAAACGAGCTTAAAAAATATTAAAAAGGCTGTCTTTGCAAAAAGACAGCCTTTTTTTGTCTGTTTATATCGTATCCAATCACCTAAAGTCCAATAATTCAATGTTATTTATTAGTCATAACAACTCCTTCTTCGTCGAATAGGTCATGAATTCCATTCACAATTATATAGTTCTCCTTCGAATTAAAATGGCCATCTATGATAACATATCCAAAATCATCAAAACTTAAAAGAGCTAAATCTTCATTAATAAATTTCAATTCTATCACAAAGCCACTTTCGTTCTCTTGTAAGTAAAATTTAGATTCAATGTCTTCATCTTTTGTAATAAAACCTTCGAAAGTTTCAAAAATAAAATCATTTTGAGAAGTGCTTTGCCACAAGATTGCAATAACAAAGAGCAATAAAACAGGTAATATCAATCTATTTTTCATGGTAAAATTTTTAATCAAGCATCAAGCTCATTAATAAATATGAATTGAGATCAGTACACAAATTCCGATATTTGGTAATACAAATATATATACAGATTAACCCTTTTGGAATCAGGCAAAACACTCAAAATTCGACTAGGGTTTATACGGACAACGCAGACTATTTAAAATAAAACCTAAGAAAATTAGGGGAAAAGGAAATAACGTTTGACTAAAAAAAGATTACCCCGATTTGATTTTATTGCGCTGGTATATATCAAACCGGGGTAACGAGTGTTTGCACATAAAGGCAGACAATACGTGAAACTTAGTTTTCAAATGCATTGAGGTGTAGATATAAACTTATAAATCTCATAAAGAGATCCCAAGTTGGGTTTCTTTAATACATATAACATTGACCCAAAATAGTGTCAAATAACCTAAGAAAATCAACTCTAAACCTGTTACATCATTTTGCAACAAAGTCTTCTCATTGCATTTTACAATTATGTCCATATCGGACATGGCAAAAACAATTACATTGGAATAATCATTTTTAGCTAAGAAGAATTAATAAATACAAGTCATAATATATATTCAAATAATCATATAACTAAGAAGTATTTGATATAATAATAATTGTGTATTTAACTTCAAATCAAGATTAATATACTCTAAATTATTTAATTAAACAAATATTATGTCAATAATATACACTTTTGAAGAATTAATGAAATTGCGCATGTTCGTCAATTTTAATTTTTAATGCCTAAATTTAAACTGGACGCAACTATTATAAAGAAAATAGGATAATAATCATGTAGAACATAAACTACACTATTGAAGTCAAGCTATTATTTATATCTTGAAAAATTTATACGATGAAAAATTTACCATTATTTATACTATTCTTTGTTGCGTTGCTATTTGTTGGCTGTGAAAAGGATATTATTGGCGAAGCTGAAGACCCAACAATAATCAGAACTGACCCAACCGAATTAAAACTGGGTAACATAACAGGTTTGGTCTTTGACGAAAACAACTCGCCAGTAGAAAACGCTGTCATTGAGTATAGCAGAGAAATATATACAACTGATGTCAATGGTTATTTTAGAATAAAAGACACAGGTGCTTCTGCTGCTGGTGGCTTGGTAAAAATAAACAAGGATGGTTATTTTAAGAGTTTCAAATTTGCATTTATTGAAACACAACAAACTTCACATCTTAGAATTCAGCTTATTGAAAAAAATGATGCCCAGTCTCTAAATGGAACAAACGGTGGAATCATTTCAGTAAACGGAGGTGGAAAGATTACTTTCCCAGAAAGATCATTGGTTGATGAAAATAATGTCAGCTATGAAGGTGAAGCAACAATATATACGCATTGGTATAACCCTAGTGATGACAACCTTAATGCTTCAATGCCAGGGGATCTTAGAGGTGTAAGCAATGACGAAAAATTGGTACAACTTTCTACATTTGGAATGATGGCTGTAGAAATATTTTCACAGAGCGGTCAAAAACTAAACTTAGCAAATGGCATTACAGCTGCGATTGAATTTCCTCTACCTCAGTCATTGGCAAACAATGCTCCAGAAGAAATTCCTACTTGGTCTCTTGATGAACAAACAGGTGTTTGGATCGAAGAATCAACTGCATCTCTTAACAATGGCAACTACATAGCTGAAGTGTCACATTTTTCATTCTGGAACTGTGATATACCTGCCAATCTGATTAAACTGAAAGGAAAAGTTGTAAATGTAGATGGCAGACCTTTGCCTTGGTATCAAATTCTTATTACAGTTAAAAATTCAGGTGTATGTAGAGGTGGATATACTAACAGCAATGGTGTCTTCTGTGGTTATGTTCCTAAAAACACAACCCTTATAATTCAAGTTAAAGATGAGTGTGGAGGCGTAATTTATGAAGAAGAAATTGGGCCATATGGTGTTGATACAGATTTAGGTGAACTGGAAGTGGGCAATTCTACAGAAGGACAGACTTTGATAAGTGGAAGCTTACGTTGCGATGGACAACCCATTCCAAATGGCTATGCAAAAATCACCTTAACTAATGGTTTGATTTATATCGCGGAAACAGATGAAGCAGGAAGATATTCAATAGTAATTGAAGGTTGTGGATTAACTCAAGTTACAGTTCAAGGAATTGACATTGAAAACAACAGGACATCTGGAATAGTAACATTAAACTTAAATAGCAATGATAATGAAGTAGAAATTATTCCGTTTGAAGTATGTCAAGAATTAGATGAATTTATTAGATGGAAAATTAGTGGCGGTGATGAAGAATTATTTATTGACCCATCAGCTAAAATTATTGACGGGAACCTTGAAATAGTTGCCCAATTACCAATTAATATTGTTCATACTTCAATAATCATTACGGCTCCTAACGTAGTACTAGGTGATAATAATATTGATGAGATAATTTCTACTATTGTGAATGGAGGAAATACACAATGGGCTGGATGTGGTAAAGATCAATTGGTAAATTGCGAAAATGTAACGATTAACTTAATAACATTAGGTGGGCTTGGAGAATTCATAGAAGGTACATTCATGGGTGAAATTGCCAACGCCGATGGTCTTCCTGAAACAATAATGGGTAGTTTTAGAATCATGGTTGACTTTGTTGCAGAGTCCAATGCTGTTAGTGGCGTTGTGTGGGCTGATGACAATGAAGATGGCATTAGACAAAATGGAGAGGCACCTCTAGCAAATGTGCAAATTACCATGAGAGGGGGTTCGCAAGATACATTATTAACTACACTTACGAATAATGAAGGTGAATATTCATTTGACAGAATTTTTCAAGTAGTGGTTTCGCTTGAAGTTGGTTTAGAACCAGGATTCCAAGTTTCAATTGCGAATCAAGGTACAGATGACGCAATAGATTCAGATTTTGAAAGCAATCCACAACCTATTACATTTACACCAGGTGATAAACTAGAAAACTACGATGCCGGAATTCATACGGATGGAGAATTGATTTGCGAAGTTGAAGTTGTAGAATTTCCTACATGTCCGGGTAATAATCCATTTGCCATAGTTGGTGTGACAATAGATAGAGGTACTGCACCCTATACAATTACATTTAATGGCGACGTGGTTGAAAATACAAATTTGACATCTCTAGAAATTGGTGATGTTCAAATTGGTGGACTCTATAATTACACAATAACAGATGCTTCAGGTAACAGTTGCAATGGAGAATTTGATTTAGAATTCATTGATGCTTTTGCCTGTGAAGCACGAGGTACAAATTCTTCGGGAGGACTAAACAATGGCTCAGCTACAGTCATTGCTTTTACAGATGAGATAGAGACAGCAGAATGGTCAAATGGAGCAACAGGTACTTCTATTTTTGAACTTTCACCTGGAACATATAGCGTAACTGTAACAAGTCCTAACGGCTGTACTTCAGAATGCGATACAGTTATTGAAGAAGATGATTTGTCTTGTGAAATTATTGGACCTGATGTTGCTTGTGAAGCTGGATTTCAATATGACTTAATTGTAGAAACAAATCAATCCGATGTTACATATTTATGGAGTACTTCCTCAACTGATCAATTTATTGTACCCACAATAAATGCAACTTCAACTTATAGTGTAACTGTTACGGCCGCAAACGGAACATCTACCACGTGTGAAAAGACCATTGAATTATCTAGTGGAATAGTTTGTACAATCGATGATATTACTATTGGATGCAGCCAAAACGATCAAATTACAGTTAATGCTACAGGTGGAACACCTCCTTACAATTACTCATGGATAACAGGAGATGGTGCCCCATCTATTACAGTTTTTCAAGAAGGAACGTATTCCGTTACAGTTACAGATGCCAACGGCTGCTTGAGTACTTGCACAGGAATTGTAGAATCTGATGAGGGCATATCATGTGTTATTTCCACAACTGTTGGTAATTGTGGAACTGATGAAAGTTCAGCAAGTGTTGAAGTCTCAAATGGTTCTGGTGATTTTTCTTATCAATGGTCAAATGGAGCTGATACTCAAGAGATTTTAAACCTTGTTACTGGCAATTACACCGTAACTGTTACAGATAACGATACTGGATGTACTACAATTTGCGAAACACAAGTTGCTGGAAGTATTCCTGTAGGTATACAAATTGTATTTGAACAGAATTGTGATGACCCAGAATATTTTACATCCATGGTAGCTCTTGCAACGGGAGGAAGTGGAATTTATACATACTCATGGAGTAATGGAAGTTCTGAAATAGAAACAAATATTGAGACATTGGGACTATTTAGTGTAACTGTAACAGATAGTCAAGGATGTACTGCAGTGGCAGAATTAGATGTAGTACCGTCAGCTTCTAGAATTGGTGATTTTGTATGGATTGATGATGAAATGGGAGAAGCAGAAGTTTATGATCCAAATATTGATTTAGGTGTTGCAAACGTGAGCCTTCTGTTATACAGTTCAGACATAAATGGTTTATTAACAGTAGTCGATTCTACATTTACAGATGTTGAAGGATTTTATGAATTTGATAATATTCCTCTAGGAGATTATGTAGTGTCTATAGATGTGCCTGCCAACATGATATTGGTACAACCAAACTCTTCACAAGATATTGATTTAGATAGTAACTTTGATCAAGGTACTGCACTAAGCGAAGTCATTACGGTTAATGGTTGTGAGTCTAATTATTCTATAGATGCAGGATTAAAGAAAAACTAAAAAGACATGATTTAAAAACTTAATGCCAAACCACTTAACCATAGAAGACATTGTTACAGGTTGCCTAAAAGGGCATTCCAATTGCCAACGCGAATTGGTGAATAGATATTCTGCAACATTGTATTCTGTATGTTTGAGATATATGGCAAATGAGTCAAAAGCAAAAGATGTTTTGCAAGAGACATTCATCCGTGTTTTTAAATCAATAAAAAGCTTTGATATTAATAAAGGAGCATTGCCAAGTTGGATGCGAAAAATTGCAGTGAACCAATGTCTTAAAGCGATAGATAAAGAGAAAATTAAGTTTACATCATTAAGTGTAGATTATAATAATACTGTTAGCGTCGAACCTTCTGCCATCCATAACATGGAGGCGGAGGATTTGATGAAGGTTATACAAACGTTGCCTGATGGCTACAGACAGGTTTTTAACCTGTCTGTAATTGATGGTTATAGTCACCGAGAGATTGCAGAAAAACTGGGCATTCAAGAAGTGTCTTCTAGATCAAATCTCTCAAGGGCAAAAAACATATTGAAGAATAAATTGATGGCTTTAAAAAAGACCGGATCATGGATAAAGATTATATAGACAAGTATATTAAAGAGTCACTGTACGATCATGAAACAAAGATTGACAATGACTTGCTTTGGGCTGCTATTGAGCAAAAAAAGTCAAGAGGTGGAACTAAAATATTTGGCATTTTAGGAATGCTTGCTGTTCTTTTAGTTGCAGGCTTTGCTTTGCTTCAAATGCAAAATGACATTACTATTAATAACAATATAAATGGCAACATTTATACCGATAACTATGGCAATAGCCAATCATTAAATAACAACACCGCTGCATTTAAAAATAAGGCAAACCAAACTCAGTCTTTGATTGTAAGTGATAAGATGAGCCAAGCAAAAGGAAATACAATTACTCAATTAGATGAAAACACTTTGTTTATTGAGTCAGACAATACTTTATCCACAACAAATGTAAACAACAACTCTACACCATTAACTTTAAATTCTAATACCAAAAATTCATCTAAAAAATTAATAGGAAATAGTGCTTCTCTAAAAATTACTAATTCAAAAAAGAACATAGGAAATACCACAAACAACAATACTTCAAATGGTAATACTTCCAATAGAAGTGCTTCAGATAGTAATCAAAACAATAAAGTTGGAAACACTAATTACTCAAGTAACTTTGGTTTGAATAACAAGAGTAATAATACAAATGTCACAACTAGCGATCAGTCTACTGCGTCTGGCAGCACAGATAACATTTCAACTACAAGTAAGTCGGTAATTGAAAATGCTATTGGCCTAAATACTACAAGCAGGCAAATTAAAGGTCTTGACCAACTTGAAAGCCAGACAATTTTTCTTGACACAGAAGCATTGATGTTTCCGTCATATCAGCCATCTGACTGTCCAACCTTTGGCATAAAAAAGCGCAACCTTTACCTTCAAGCATATACTATTTTTGATTTTATAAATTACAGTTTTGCCAGTTCACCTGACAACATCAATTATCGTAATGAGAGAGAAAGAACACAATCCTATTCTCCCAGTTTCAGAGCTGGATTACAAGCCAAGTATTTATTCAAAAATGGACTGTATGTAAAAGCAGGACTTGAATACGGTGTAGTTAGAGAAAGGTACAAAGACAGAATAGTAGATACTTTGGTTACTATAGAACCTGATCAACTGATAAGCTTTTTTGAAACATCTCCAGGGGATACAACTTTTATTTATGGCAATGCCCCTGTAACAACAATATCTGCATCTAATTGGAATGTTCAAAATTCATATAAGACAATTGATATACCTATTATGGTTGGTTGTCAAATCTCTAAGGGCAATTGGACTTACGGCTTGGAATTAGGTGTTCTTAACAACATTAGATTGACAACCAAAAGTTTTATCCTAGACACGACCCTAAAGCCAAGGCTGGCTCCAGAATACTATAAAAGCAGCATTAAGCAAAGTTTGACTGGTGGTATAAACCTTGGTTATTCTTTGACACCAGACATTAAGCTTTTAGGACTATTACAATTCAAACAAAATCTTTCCTTTATAAATTCAAGTGTCAATCCAATTGACCAGAAGAATCTACATATTGGATTGGGTGCTGGTATTGAGTATCGGTTTTAATTTTTTAAAAAAAATTAAAACAATTAACAATTAGTGATTAATAATTGAAGGAGATTGGTTCTTACGTTTATTGATTGGGATCAACTTTTGTGAATTATGGATTAAGTCTATTTCAAATGTTTCCTTGTAAATAAAATTCTACTGTAGTGTAGCTAAAATTATTAGTTATTCATTATTAACTATTAATTAAATTCGGAATGAACTTGCGTAAGCAAGTGAATATAATTGACTTCAATGGGTCGCGCGTTAGATGTAATGTGCGGCCTTATTTTTTTTCAAACATAACAATTGATTAAACATGCCTTCCATCTCTTACATAAGTATTAACTTAGAAAAAGATCATTAGTTGACACTGTTGACATTGTATAAAGTTTCCTAAAAATAATACCTCACAATTTGATCATAAAGGTCATCGATCATATCATCAACAACATCATCTTCATTATCTTTAAATTCTTCATCACGCTTGTTTTTAAAGCGGCTAGGAATGGCACGATCATCTCCAGAAAGTCTATACTTATTTCTTTCCAGGGTAATAGAAGATTCAAAATTTCTAGATCTGAAATCACAATAATTGGAATAAACATTTGACTTGACCCTCACCTCCCAGTAATATTCTTTGAACTCGGTTGTTCTTGTAACGGAGCCATTAACTTCTTTATACATGAGTACTTTTGAGACTCTTCCTGAAGTATCTTTCACAGTTTTATAACCATCCTCAATTCTCTCTGTAAAATCTTGAACGTTGGTTTCTCTTCTAATTGTATTTTCAAGATCATTAAAATCGATTTCAACCATACAATCTGCGTGGGGTATATTTTTTTCAAAATAAACTTGAATGAAACCTTCGCTTTTTCTTTCAATATTTTTAAACTTTCTGTCTATATCATATTCATATTTAAAATCCCAAGCATCAGCATCAAATAATATATGTACTGTTGCTGCTTCCAATGACCTATTTATATATGTACTTAGGTTTTTATTTTCAGGATCAAATTGCGCCAATTTATTATAAAAGGCCCATGCCTTTTGAGCCAAACGTTTATCTCTATTTGTTTCGAATTCGGCCATAGCTTCATTACCTAAAAGTTCATATTCTGTAGCTATGTCCATTGATAGTAATTCATTTTCATTCGATATCTCATTCATTGGAGGATCAAAGTCATCATCTAACCATCTCTTGCCTTTTATATAATTAACAATTAGATCATCCCGCTTATAAAATGCATTCTCCCAGTCATTGATATCCGCATCACGCATAATAAGGTCGTATTCCGTTTGATGCGCTTTCAACATCTCATTGAAAGAACGATTTAGAATAGACTTGTTTTTACCCCGTTTACCATTTTCAAGATCTTTTAAAGCCCCAGTATATGCTTTTTGAAAGTTGCCTTTTTCAAAGTTTTTTTGTGGACTGGCACAACTGATAATCGCAACAGCGAATAATAAAAGTAGATTTTTCATACAATCGGATTGTTAAAATTTATTTCGATAAAGTCTTTTTTATAAACACAAAACTAAATTTCATTCAAGTATCTTATATAGTGGTCGAAGTAAATATATGGAACTTCACGTTTGGATTGATAAAATTTTGTTGGAGATTTTTGATCATTCGATAAATTTGGAGCAATTAAAGACGATAATCTATTCACCGTACCTAAGTTACCATCTAAAATAGAAATATGAGAAGGCAATATTTCTTCAAAAAGCGGTTTAAAAAATATAAAATGCGTGCATCCCAATACAATAGAATCAAAATTATCCCAATCTATCTTTCCAAATATTTCGTTTAAATAGACAAGAATATCTGGACTGTGAAAGTCAAAATTTTCTGCATAAAGTACAAGATCCTGAAGACTGCACTTTTCAACTCTTTCTGAAGCATTAAGATTGTTGATAAGAAAATCTAATTTCCCCTCTTGCAGCGTACGTTCAGTCGCACAAACAAGCACTTTCTTTGTTGTATTAGCTGTTGCTGGTTTGACAGCAGGTTCCATGCCAATAATAGGAAAATCAAATTGTTCCCTTAATTGCTTAATCACTACACTGGTTGCCGTATTACACGCAAGAACAAGTGCTTTTAATTGAAACTGTGCCAAAAAATTGACAGCATCAAAAACCAATTCCCTAATATCATCATTTGACTTTATACCATATGGCACATTATCTGTATCAGCAAAATATATATATGATTCATTTGGCAGTGCTTTATAAGCATCGTTCAACACGCTTAAACCACCAATACCAGAATCAAAAAAGGCTATTTTCATCGTTAAATATGAGATGTAAAGCTAATATTTTAATTTGTGTTATATAAATCAAATAGATAAGTACACTATCGAATTAATAGGTAAGCTTATATTTCATTATATTTAGGTACTAAATTGGTTTAAAGTATGATGCTATTATACTTTTCTAATCTCTACCAAGAATAACGAAACCCTTGACAACATGAAAACGCAATTTTTCAAAGCACTCCCTATATTAATATACCTTTTTGCGATTAACACAGTATATGGGCAAAGCGCAAGGCCACTGATTGACAGTCGGGTTCATAATGCAGAGGTCACTCAAATCGAAGTTTCTGAGGATAAAAAGTATTTTTTTTACAGTTGACATTCAAGGTTTAATAGGTGTGTGGCACTTGGAAACAGGTAAGCTTATTAGAACTCATGCGCAATTACAGGACAAACTTCTAAAAAACATTCAAGTAGAGGAGTCACGAGGTGATCTTATAGTCTTGTCAGAACAAGATGATAAAACTCTATTGTTACACCGAATAAAAAATATTGCTGCAAAAAATTCAAACACAAGAGTTGAGACTATCAATTTAGATAAAACGTTCATTGACTATCAGATAAACCCCGTAAATAAAAACATTGTCATATGCTCAGGACAAGAATCTTATAATGGTTCTACGCGTCTAGGGTCTAATTATAGAATTCAATTGTTAGATGAACAATTCAATAAGATTTACAGCAAAAATATTGATCCACAAATTGTACACAGCCACTTTTTGGAACAAGACAAAATCAGATTGATCGTAGATGAAAAAAGTGACGTCAAATTAAGCGAAATGACGATCAATTATAAAAAAGAACAAGTTACTTTATACGCTCTTTCTGAAGACATAAAGTATTCAAGTTTTTTCAAATCACAATCAACAACGATCTATGGTGATAAAATCTCTTTCACAGATCACACAAAAAAATATCATAAGCATGACACAAAAAATTATCCCAAAGAATTTATAAATAATTTTAAATTTTCTGATGACAATAAATACTTAACTGTTGTTGGTGGTTCTCCCTCATCATTTTTTTTAACACCAGGACACTTGATGCAAGAGGAAGGCACTGGGTTTGTTTGCCTTATAGACATCAATGGAGATAGCATCCTTTGGCAGACCACCGGAAAAGAAAAACAATTCAATTTTAACGTGAAGGACATTGAATGGATAGATGACAAATCATTTATAGTTATAAACTACAAAGGCGAAGTTCATTACTATGACATTTATGATAGCAGCTATTACCAAAGCGTTAGAAATCCGCAAATACTCCCAACAACTTTTGATGTCGATGAAAATTTTACACATATTGCATTTTCTAAATTCACTGACATCACCGGTTCATTCGAAGTCGAAGAAGATTCTCCTATGACTTTAGATACCTTTAAATTTCAACCTAAATTAGAAATAGCCAACAACGGAATGATCGCTGGTTCAAAATTTATATCAAAGCCTAATAGTATTATTGACTGGCCTTGTTCAGAATCAGAAGTATTAATACCAGAACCAAATTTTGAAAACATAGATTTAATCACAAGTAACAACGGTAGGTTTTTTATTTATGCATATGATATTATGCACAACTATATGTATATAAATGATCCGGAAACATATACAACTATTAAAACCGAGGATGGAATCAACACGGGCTTCCTTGTCGCATCAAGAAAACATTACAGTGAAAATATATTTCTCTCAAACACTGATGAGAATTCAATTAATTGAAGTTTAAAAAATAATCCCAACATTGTCATTTACGATACACAAAACTCATGTGAACCCATAACGCTACTTCCTGATTCTCAAATTGAAAATTGCCAACTCTCCTATAAGGGTCGATATTTAACTTATCGCAATAAGCCCTACAAAAAGGAAGTCTTCCACAGTATATTTGATTTGGAAAATAAAAAATGGATTTATATAAACGACGATATTTCAAGGAAAATCAATCATTTAAATTTTGACAGACATTCAAATTTCGCGACAGTTCTTTTTACAGATGGAGAAGTGATTGCTTGGAACTTAGACAATAACGAAATAAAAACACTAGGGACTCATCCATCATTTCTAACTGACGGAGTCGTATCTACTGCTTGGAATCCAGTCATTACCGAAGTGGCCCCATTAGAAATTCAATCTTCACTTCCAGGTTATAATCCAGAAAATAAAAAATTAATACTTCATCCAAATCACAACGAGGCATTTCTTGTTTGTACAAACGGAATTTGTTCGACTAATCCCACATCAGATTTGCACTCAAACATAAAAGCAAAAGATAAAGATCTGATTACCAATCTTGAGTTTTCGCCAAATAAAAACTATGTGCTAACATATTCTAAAGATACGTTTAACAAGGAATACATTTCTATTTACACCTATCCCCAGCTCAAACTATTATACAAACAACTTAATCCAAATCAAACAGGTAGAAATGGCTATTTCGCTAGTGAGTTCGAAGGACGTGGTCAACCACATTACTTCCACAAAACTAAAGACTTCATACTGTTAAACGATGCCAGTGGCAAACTTGAATTAATTGACTTAACTAAAGGAAAAATAGCAGCTACTCTAATGTTATTGCCTGGTGGAGAGTGGTTGACTTACACACCACAAGGTTATTTTGAAGGAAGCAAAAAAGGTAGACAATCATTATACTATTCTGTAGATGGCGAAATCATATTATACAATCAAATCAAAGAAAAAATTTGGATAAGCAATCTACTCAACAAAGTCATTAATACTCCCAATTTGATCTCATACAGATCAGATGCACAAATAAATGAATTTCCTCCATATGTTGATCTAGAATTAAATGGCAGTGAAGGAAGGCTAAATATTAAGAATAAAGCATCAGGTGTGAAATTAGGCAAGGTAAGTTTATTTATAAATGACAAAGAAATTGTAGAGAATATTAATCCACAAAAATCATCTCAAATTAACATCAACTTAAAAAATTATGAAAACTACCTTTATGCAGGAGATTTAAATAAAATTTCTGTACAAACATATACTTCGAGCGGATGGCTCAACAGTCGACAACAAACAATTTATATTGATACCCATTTGGCTCAATCCAAAGGAGATGGAGACGAATCGGATGCTTTTGCAATATCTTCAAGAAGGCGAAGAGGCACATCTTCATTAAAAAAACCTGGCTTATATGGATTGTTTGTAGGCACTTCAATATATGACAACGAAAATCTCAACTTACAATTTGCAGACTTTGATGCCAAATCATTAAGAGATGGTTTTCTAGAGATCAGTGAAAATATGTATGACCCAAATAGAACCGACTTAAAACTATTGACTACAGGAAGTAATGGAGGGCCGACTATAGTTCCTAGCAAAGTAAATATACTATCCGCTCTAGAAAGTATCAATTCAAATGCTAAAGTCGACGACATAGTAGTGTTATTTTTCTCAGGCCACGGCAAGAGTATCGATGAAGACTTCTTTTATTTAACGTCAGAATTTAGTGAAGATGATATACAAAATCCAGCAGAATTGAAGAATGTTACAATCTCATCGCAAGAATTAAAGGATGCACTGAAAAACATTTCTGCCAATAAGCAATTGCTTATTCTTGATGCTTGTCATTCTGGACAAATCAATAAAATTGTTGGTGAAGGAGGCAAGGCCACAACCACATCACAACAAAAATCCCTAGAAAACTTAGAAGACAAAACAGGAGTTTTTATTCTGGCAAGCAGCGAGGGCAATCAAAAAAGTTATGAAGCTACAAGTTTACAGAAAGGTATTCTAACATTTAGTCTTTTGCTTGGTATGAGTGAGGTAGAATCTGAAAACGAAATAATTAATGTTGTAGATCTTTTAAATTATGCCTCTAAAAAAGCTGAGGGTATTAGCAAAACTCAAGCTTCACATAGGCAACGCCCTGTACTTGGTATATCAAATGGAAGTAATTCATTTCCCATTGGCATTAAAAGTGGAAACTTCATGGTCAACACAGCTGATAATAAAATAAGATTATCGACGCCTAATTTTGGATTAAAAACAAACAACAACGATCCCCTAAATATTGAAAAAACTCTAATTTCACAGCTTAAGCAAAGAGGAAGTTTTGGAACTACTGGACCTTTTAATTATATTGACAAATCAAATGTAGATGCTTACAAATTGGTAGGGTTTTACGAACCAACAGGCAGTAATATAATAGCAACTTGGTATATTATCAAATACAATGTTGGGGCAATTGAAGCAATGAATTTAACCAAGCCAAAATCTGAAAAATTAGACTTGGTAAATGAAATAATTAATACTTCGATAGAAAAGATCATGGAGCTTGAGCGAGTTAATGATTAATGATTAATGATTATGGATTATAAATTATGGATTATGGATTATGGATTATGGATTAAAATAATCAAGTTCTTATATAGTGGTTGATGAAAATTAATAAAGTTACTATATGTTATTAAAACACTCAACCAGACAAATACAGAAAAAGTATCAATAAAGCACTAACACATTTTTAGTAAATTAGTATTATAATAATTTTACAATAATGAAAACATTATTCACCGCCTTAGTAACAATATTTGTATTTCAAATTGCCAATACTCAAAAATTAAAAGCCAGAGTAGATCAAGTTTTACACAGCTCTGATGTTAGAGAAATGATTATTTCATCTGACAAAACGCAATTCGCTACGGCAGACAATAATGGCATAGTTGTCATGAGAGATATTAAAACGGGTAAGGTCATCGCACATCACCAATTTAGGGGTGATATATCTGATATATTTTATACTAAAAAGAAAGGGCATCTTATGGCTTTTTATAAAGTGAATAATTCGATATCAGAACACGTCTTAGAAGTATTTGATTTTATAAATCAAAAAGTCGTTCATCTGAAAAACTTTAATTTATATAATGATGATGCAGAAATAGATTTCCTTCCTAAACATGATTTAATTGCTCTATCATATGGTAATTTTTTGACTACTTATAATATAGAATCATCAGAAGAATATACAGAAGAATATGAATTACCATTTATAGTTGCTGGGTTCAAATCAAATAAAAATATTGAACTTATCAACTATGGAGGAGACTGGAGCAATGGGGTATTTTATGAGTACAATTACAAAACCAAAACAAGCACCATCGTTCAGGATAAAACAGTCGAAGACTCGTATTTAGAATTTGACATGAACAATAAGAATATGTTTAGGAAAGATGGTAAAATGATATTCACTGACAACCTGATTGATATTACAGTCGAAATTCCTGATGAAAACTTTCATTACCAAGACGGAAGGATGATATATATTGACGGGTCTCAAGATGAAAGCATGGTAGACTTAGAAGATTCTCAAGATACGATGATGATAGACATAGAGAATTCTCTGGACACAATAGTATTAAACACGGGTGAATCTCTGGACACAACAATGGCAGATGTGAAGGAACATCAAGATACATCACGTGAACTGAATATGATTACTATTGAAGATTTTGCTTTTTCGAAAGACAGAAAGTATTTAGCGATTGTAGGTGGTGAAGAGCCTGAGGAAAGAGATGACCAAGATTTTATAATGTTAAACAATTACGGCAGAGGTTTTGTCGCATTATATTCAATAGAAGAATCTAAAATAGTATGGGAAACAATAGGTAAGGTCCAGCAAACAAAATTTATGACCAACGACTTAGATTGGGTTGATAATGAAAACATTGTGACAAGTGATGCACATGGGAACACAATATTCTATAACATATCAAGCAGCAATTACTCACATGCATATTACCTACCTGAAAGATATGGTGTAAAATCAGAGATAAGTCCTGATTTCGACTCTATGACATATTCTCTATTCAATAACGGTGCGTTTAATTTTAATCTTATTGATCCAGAATTAGCAGAAAGCATTGAAGAAACAACAATGAGTAAAATTAATGCAGATGCAGTACTCAATCCAGATTTAAAAGAATATGATCAGATAATTTCAAAATTAACCACTGTTCTTACTGAATTTGAAATACCCTACTTCAGAGTTGGCATAGGTGATTTAAGCACACTTATTTACAAATTTAAAACCAGCCAAGATAAAAAGTACTGTGCTATAGATCTTTATTTAAATGAAAATATAATTATCGATGAGATTCTTTTCGAAGATGATTCAATACCAATCGGGTTTGTAAATCATGGTTATAATTTTATTGATTTAGAAAAACAATATACAATTGACGATAGACTTTCACTAGGTCTATCTAAAAACGTTATTGTTTTATTAAACATGAAAAATCCAGAAGAAAGTGTTTTTTTTCTAAATCAAAATTTCGAAAATTTTAAGTTCTCAAGTGATCATAATTATTTTTCCATAAACGCTACAAAATCTATAATATATAATCTCAGAGATAATAAAATCTCAAAGCTATTTGATGGCAAGAACATTTATACAACATATGATGACATTGAAGGCTTCGCTGTAACAATGGATCAAGAAGAGAACTTATATTTTTGGAATACAACAAACCATGAAATAATAAAGTCATTTAAGATTAAAGATATAGCCTTGTATTATAATGAAGACAATACAAGTTATTTCAGTCAAATTCAAGTAGATTATATTAATAATCTAATATATTTTGATTTGAATTCTCAACTTTATTCATTCAACTATAAATCTGGCGTTGTTAATAACATTAAAGAAGCTGGATATCTTCATTACTTTAAATTCTCCCCTGACTTCAAATATTTATATACAAATAGCTATGATGAATTACAAGGTCTGTATGTTACATTGACAAACTTCAAAACCAATAAAATAATACATTCAGAAAATATAATAATAGCGAGCACAGATGTGCAAGAAGAATATAGATTTCAATACCCCATATTTTATCACCAAGATAAACTGCTTGCTTTTATTCCAGACAATTATGGTGAGTTTAGATTAATCGATTTAAAGAATGAAAAGCAAATAGCCAACCTTAAGTTTTTTCCAAAAGGAGAATGGCTGGTTTATACACCAAGTGGTGTTTTTGATGGTAGTAAAGAAGGCAGAAAAAATCTCTATTATTTATCGGGAACAGAAGTGGTTCTTTATGACCAATTAAAAGAAACATATTGGGAATCCGATCTGTTAAATAAATTGATTAACAATCCTGGTCTTATTCAATCAAGCTCTTTGAGTCAGAATATTGAACTGCCGCCAGATGCATCAGTTAATTTGATTGATGGGGATGGTAATATTCAAATATATCTATATCCAAAAAATGGTGGAATTGGTAGAGTTAGTCTTTACATCAATGACAAAGAAATAGTTGAAGACATTAATACTGAAAATAAGAGATCAATAAAATTTAACATATTAGATTATAGAGATAGATTATACACTGCAGGTTTAAATACAATAGGGGTTAAGACATACAACAAAGATGGATGGTTGCAAAGTAAAATTATTACTTTGACTATCGATACAAATATTGATGGCGAAAAAGGAACTGATAACGAGGATGAAAAATTATTTTCTAGAAGTAAGCGACCAAGGAGAAATCAAACAGTAAAAAAGCCTGGTCTATTTGGTTTGTTTGTAGGTACTTCTAAATATCAAAACGAAAGCTTAAATTTAAATTATGCAGATAAAGATGCCGAAATTCTGAATGATGCTTTTCAAAAAGTCAGTAAGGATATGTAAGATCCATCACGTATCAATTTAATTGAGCTAACAACTGAATCTACAGATCCAAAAAAACAATCATCAAAAACAAATATTCTAAAAGCTTTTAATGACATTGCTAAAGAAGCAAAACCCAATGACATTATCGTTTTATTTTTCTCTGGTCATGGCCTGACAATATCTGAAGATTTTTACTACATGACAAGTACTGCTGGAAATGTAGATTTAAATCAAAGAAAAGATAAAAGAATTGAAACATGTGTGTCCTCCATGGAAATCAATGAAGCTCTTAAAAGTATTAAATCCAATAAGCAGATTCTAATTTTAGATGCTTGCCATTCTGGTGAGATTGCTAAGTTATTAGAAAAAGATAAAGCAATGAGTACAACACAAGAAAAGGCTCTGGAGTCACTAGAAGATAAAACAGGTGTATATATATTAGCAAGTAGTGAGGCCGAACAAAAAAGTTTTGAAGCAGATGCCTTAACTCATGGGCTTTTGACATTTAGTCTGTTGAGAGGGATGAGTGGAGAAGCCACTGAAGGAGATATAATAGATGTTGTTGACTTACTCAGTTATGCATCAAAGGAAGCAGAAAAAATTGGCAAGCAAGAATTGGGTAAAAGTCAACGACCCGTTTTAGGGATATCAAAAGGTGGTAGCTCTTTTCCTATTGGATTTAAAAACGAAAGTCTCAGAGTAGATTTACCTAAAAATAAAATCAGAATAGGTAATCCCAACTTCATTTCAATACCACTCTATAATGATCCAGAAAAGTTAGCTGTAAAAATGCTATCAAAAATAAAGGAACTTGGAGCGATTGGATCAAAAGAACCATTTGTATTTGATAGAAGAGGTGGAAAGGATTCATACAAGTTTACAGGCTCCTATAAGGTTTCAGGAAACGAGATAGTGCTAACGTGGAACATCTTAAAAGACGACAAAGAGTTTGCAGGCCCTTTTGAAGAAAAAATAAAAAAATCGGACAATAATAAGTTTGCTGAAAATATTATCAATAAAGCTATTGACAGAATTAGACAGTAAAGGATTGACAATAAAAATCTCCTTATAGTAAAACTACAATAATGAAAACGGTACTTACTACCCTACTAATAATTATTTCGTTTCAATTTACTACTGCTCAATTGTTGAAAGCAAAAATTGATAAAGTCATTCATTTAGACAAGGTAAAAGAAATGGTGGTTTCCCTTGACAAAAATTTATTTGCTACAGCTGATGATTTAGGAATGGTTGTAATAAAAGATGTAGAGACAGGAAAAGAAATTGCACACCACAAATTTAATGGTAAAGTTTACGACCTTTTTTTCACAAAAACCGAAGGTGAAATCTTAGCCGTATACAAAACTGAAGTTAAGGATAAAAACATCTTTGTTGAGTTATATGATTTTTTAAAACAAGATACTGTTCACGTCAAAGTTTTTGAAAATAAAGAATCTATCCTTCCTGAATTCGACTTTAATCCAGAAAACAATACTCTTTTACTAAGTACAGATCATAACTATTTGGAAACATACAATCTAGATACAAAAACTACCAGTAGATGTGAATTTGAATTGGCAAGATCTATCGCTGGTTTCATAGACAACAGTAAAATTGAGATCATCAGTCGAGATAAAGATTTTAGTAAAGTTAAAACTTATGAATATGATTATATAAAAAATGAATTGATTGAATTAGAAAATGACTTCATCGAACCATCCTACTTAGAATTTGATAAAAACAATAAACATATGTTTAGGAGTAATGGAAAAATGAAATTTACAAACTCCAAATTAAATTACACATACGAAGTAGAAGAAGCTGATTTTTATTACAAAGATAAGAGACTAGAGAGAACCAGTTCAAGAAATTTGGATGGCACTAGGTTATATGACTTAAGTTTATCCAATTTTGCTTTTTCACCAGACGGCAAATACATCATGCTGGTTGGCGGTCAAGGTACAAGTAAAAAAAGATCTGCGACACTTTACAATAATTCTGACAATGACATACCAACTGGTTATGTCGCTCTCTACTCAGTAGAAGAAAATCGATTAATCTGGCGTACAAATAATAAAGAAAATCAAACAAAATATGACACAAATGATTTGGATTGGATTGACAACACAACAGCAATAACATCTGATGAAAAAGGAAATACTCTTTTCTACAATGTAAACCAAAATACTTATGTAAGATCCTTCTTCCTTCCAAAAGAATACTGTACATCAAGTGATATCTCAAATAACTTTGATGTTATAGCATACTCTCTCTATGGGTTTACCACAATGAAATTCGAAACACAAAATGGTCAACTCACAGAAGTTTCAAATACATTTAAGGATTTCATAAAGGTCCCTAATGCA
>CAJQRD010000083.1 GCA_905480605.1 uncultured Saprospiraceae bacterium
GTATTTTTGTTTTTTGCAATTAGCGGATTTATTTTGGGAATGCCCTTTGCGAAGTGTGCATTAAGTGGGAAAAAGCCCAAAAGTTATAAAATTTATTTAAAGAGGCGATTTGTGAGATTGGAGCCTCCTTATATATTTTGGATGCTTATTTTTTTTACGGTTTTGGTTATCAGAGATGTTGATCAATTTCAATACCATTTTAAGCACTTAATTGCTAGTGTATTTTATGTTCATAATATAATTTACAATTCATACTCTACAATTAATCCAGTGGCGTGGTCATTAGAAGTTGAACTGCAGTTTTACTTGCTGGCGCCTTTTATCTTTAAAATATATTTTTTAATAAAGAATTTTAAAGTAAGAACAAAACTTCTGGGAGTTATAGTCGTATTATATCCTTTTGTTAAAAGTTTGCTTGGGTGGCATTCAATGCCACTTAAAGCAACTTTGCTGGGAAATTTAGATTTTTTTCTAATAGGCTTATTGGCACTAGAAATTTATTTGGCTCAAGCCCGAAAAGTCAATATGAAGAAAACTGTTGTATGGGATGTGGTAGGCTTAATATCTATTATTTTATTATTTAATTCATGGTCATCCAACCCAATCTTAGGCTTGTTTTTGAATGTGAGTATTCTGGGCATTATAATTAGTGCGTTTAATGGTAAGTATTTAAATCAACTAATGAATTTGAAATGGGTGACACTTATAGGCGGAATGTGTTACACAATATATTTGATACATCTTCCATTAATGGAATTCATTATTTCTTTTTCTTCTCAATGGTCTGTTTCATCTGATTTACTCATTCAAATATTATTGCAGTCGATTATCGTTTTGCCAATTCTAATGGTAATAGTTGTTTTTGCATATGTGTTGATTGAGCGACCTTTTATGGGTGTTATGTCAATTAGTACTTTGTTTAAAAATATCTTTATTAATCTTAGTATGAAAAAACATGTATTCGTGAATCGATTGCGCATATTAACTTCAAGTTTTTGGTTTCTATTATTAATATGTTTTTGCAATTTTAATCAAATGATGGGCCAGAGTGACGTTAATAAAAGCTTGGTAAGGTTTAATGTTGAAGAAACTGGGTACATTGAATTATTGCCCCTTGAGGATATAATATATTTAGCACAAGAAAATTCTCCTTTACTTAAGTCCACTGACTATAGCTTATTGAATATTGATGCGGAAATAAAATTGATTAAGCAAAAGTGGACAGAATATTTATCATTATCTGGATCTTATATCTATGGAACAAGTTCTTATTTGGATCAATCCGAAACTGTATTTGAAGTAGACTACAGCACACTAAATCGAAAAAGTATTTTTTGTCATGTTGGTGTTTCTGTAAGGATACCGTTGAGTGTAATAACCAATCAAAAACATAAAGTGATGATTGCTGAGAATGATAAACGAATAAATTTATTGCAAAAAGATGACGCACTTATGAAATTGCGTCAATCTGTTATTTCTTATTATACAACTTTTAATAATAGAATGCGTGTTCTTAAAGTAAAAAATGACAAACTCCAGTCACTGGAACTTGCATCGCAATACGCAGAAAAAGCTTTAAAAGCTGGACAGCTTGAAATTTTAGAGTATTCAAGAATAGCCACAGAAAGAGCTCAAGCAAATGAAGAAATAGAAAATGTAAGATCTGAAGCGTCTTTGGCATTTCTCATTTTGAGTGATTTAACTGGTGAGAGTATTAGGATAAAATAAACAAATGTCATTACTTGAATTTATAAGACTGGTTAAGGGGAATTTCCGAATGATGTTTGTCATAGCATTGGTCGCAACAGTAACTCTGTATTGTTTAACCAAGGACGAAAAAAAACAATACAGTTCCCAAACTGTTATCAATACCGGAGTAGTCTCTGGGTATACAATTTTAAATCATAATTCCGAAGGAAAGGTTGATAGAGATTATACGCGGAGTGAGCTTCAGAATTTACTTGCCCTTGCGTCAGCTTATGAGACGACAGAGGAATTATCACTTCGTTTATTAGCCACATATACAATTCTTGATTCGCCTACAGACTCTCTGATAACATCTGATGGTTTTATAGATTTAAAACTACTGAAAGAAGAGGGTTTTTTTAGTGGGATTGATAAAACTGATTATAAGTCTGCTTATAACTCAATCAAGCTTTACAGAGATAGTAATGAACCCTCTCAAATAAAAGAATTAATATATTCTAATAACATATACTTTGGTGTTGAACATTTAGCAACTATAAAGAAGAAATTAAAAGGATCAAGTGATTTGCTTGAATTTTCATACACCACAGAGGATCCGGTAATCTGCCAGAGAACGCTAATTATATTAACGGAAATATTTTTGGAAAAACATAGAGGACTAAAAGAAAGTCAGTCTAATGATGTGTTAAGTTACTTTGAAGAGGCAACTAAAAAGTCTGCTGAAAAATTGAAGGACGCTGAAACCAAGTTATTGCAGTTTCGAATTGACAATAATATTATAAACTACTACGAACAAACTAGGTTTATTGCAGATAAAAAAGAAGATCTCGATGAGTTTTATTTTAAGGAAAAAATGGCTTTAGAAGCTGCTAAATCCGCTAAAGAAAAATTAGACAAACAATTAGGTGAAAGAGGTTTACAGATTGATTTAAATAATCAGTTACTGACCAAGCGTGATGAGTTAAGTAATGTAACTAACAAACTTGTAATGTTTGAATTTTTAAATTCAAATGAAACGGAAAATTATCAGGAACTAGAATCTTGGCAAGTAAAACAAGACGAATTAAAAGATGAAATCGGAGAAATTACTATAGAATTGCAAAAACTAAATTTCTCAAAAGAAGGTATCGCTGCAAGAAATTTGCTGTCTAAATGGTTAGATGCATCAATACAAGTTGAAGAGTCAACATCTAGATTAAAAGTTATTGATCAACGTAAAATTCAGTTTACAGGAATATACCAGAGGTTTGCACCGTGGGGTTCTCAATTAAAGAAAATTGAACGAGAAATTGCACTTGCTGAAAATTCATATTTAGAAAATTTGCATAGTTTTAATCAGGCAAGATTGCATCTTCAAAATACTTTAATGGTAACAAACCTTAAAATATTAGAAGAGCCTTTTTTTCCTAGTAAGCCTGAAAAAAGTAAGAAATTATTGCTTCTTGCTCTAGCTTTTTTATGTGGTTTTATTGTACCGCTTTCTATTATTATTGCTATTGAATATTTAGATAGAACAATGAAAAATCCTATAGAATCCACCAAAAGATTGAATCTTCCTTTGTCTGGAGCATTTCCTTTTATAAGGACAGACAATAATTGGAGTATGGGTGGAGTAAAAATTGATTATGTGGCTTTGAGAAAATATTCAACTCGTATTATAACTAAAAATCTTGTTTTTAATAATCTTTCAGAGGACAGTGAAAAACGCCCTAAAGTTATTGGCTTGTCTTCTATTCGGGGGAAAGAAGGTACCACTTTTTTGGCAAAGCAAATTGTCAGGAATCTTAGAAAATATGGTAAAGTACTGTTTGTTACTGAAGACGATCAACAAAGTATAATGTCTTTAGATGTGAAACATCTGAAGATGGCATCTGGTGATTTAGTTGCACATGGAAAAGCCTTACATGAATTGTTAGATTTCGATGGATCAGCAATCATGGATTATGACTATATTGTTGTTGACCTTCCTGCTTTTATACATGACTATCTGCCAGTTAATTTGTTTTCATTTTTAGATCATATGTTAATTGTTTGTAAGTCTAATCGTGTATGGACTAACGCAGATCAACAAACATGGGATGATATAAATAGCCTGCTAAAGATATCTCCGAAGATAGTAATTAATGGAGTAAGGCCTGATATTATGGAAGAATTCATTGGTGAGCTGCCAAAGAGACGATCGTGGTTAAGAATAAAACTAAAGGATTATTTGAGATTTAATTTTTCTGGGTCTACAGGAATTACATCATGAGTAAGCAAAGTTTAATTTGTATCGCAATGCCAAAGTGGAGAGGCAATTATTTGAAATCGACAGTTCAGTTAATGGAAGGGTTGTCTGAAGAATATAATGTACTCTATGTTGATTACGCGTATACTTTAAAAGATTTGCTAAAGGCAATGTATTCTGGAAACATTTTATTGGTAAAATCGCTTTTAGGAATTGGAGGAAGAATTGAAAAATTTGATTTGAAATCTGGGCATTCTCTTAAAGTATTAACGCTTCCACCAATAATTACAGCTAATGGGTTTAGGAGTGCAAGAGTATTTGATTTTTTTACAAGAATAAATGCAAAAATTGTTCAACGCTGTATCATTAAATACTCTAGGAAATTAAAAATTACAGATCCTGTAGTTGTCAACGCTTTTCAACCTTTTTTAGGTAAATGGCTTAAAGGCAAATTGAATGAAAAAACGTTGATTTACTATTGCTATGATGAGATTAATGCTGCTAGGTGGTTAAGTAATCATGGCAAGCGATATGAATCTGAATATATTCCAAATGTAGACTCAGTAATTGTAACTTCTTCTGAATTGGCAAAATCTAAGAATAGCTTCAATTCTGATATTCATATAGTTCATAATGGCGTTGATTTTGAATTGTTTGGAAGAGAACTAGATGTATTTTCTGAGAATGTTTCAAAAAGAAAGATTATTGGTTATGTTGGAAGTGTTGATAATCGAATAGACTTTGATTTATTAGAATACTTATCGAAAATGTTGCCCGATTATAGTTTTCAGTTTATAGGTAGGTTTGAAAATGATTCGGAAAGTTTATTGTCATTAAATAAATGCTCAAATGTTCATCTTATGGGGGCACAGAACCCAGACACCCTTGCTGGCTTAATTGAGTCGATGGATGTTTGTATTGTACCTTTTCTTGAAAACGAATTTACAAGGTCAATTTACCCGCTTAAGATGAATGAATATTTATCTCGTGGAAAACCTGTTGTTTCAACTCAGTTTTCTGACTTAAGCGATTTTGAAGGTTATATCTATACAGCCAACTCTAAAGAGCAGTTTCTTGGGATGATTAAAAAAAGTATCCTTGAAAAAGACCCTAAGATGTGTTTGAAGCGAATTGAACTTGCAAAAAGTAATAGTTGGGAAGTACGGGCCAATCAATTTTCAAGAATTATCAAAAATAGCTATAAACAAAAGGACATTTATAAGTCAAAAATCGTTTAATTCCTGCCAAAAAACGAAGAATAAAATTATTGGTTTAATTATTATTCATATTTACTTTTAGTGAATGTAGATAATAATATATCAACAGTTGAAAGGACAAAATTTTCCTTCCCGGTTATGGAAAACATACCGTTGTTAATTGGATTAGTAATTGGTTTGTTTTTTAGTATAATTGGTTTTGGTGGTGTTATAAAGACATTAGTTATTCCCATTTTAATTGGATTTGCATTTATTATAGTTGCTAAACCCGCACGAATACTAATTTTAATTATTTATTTGTCGTTTTTCATCAGTGGTCTTTCTCGTTATTTGCCGCTGCCATGGGGACTTGGTATAGACATCTTATTGGTTTTATGCTGGCTTGTAATGTTCATTAAGGAATTCAAGAATCTAAAACTGGTTTATTTAAAAAACGATTTCATGGTGTTATCAATGCTATGGATGTTTTATCTAGTATTTCTAATTACAAACCCAGAATCTAAAAGTACCGAAGCATGGTTTTATGCAATGAGGGGCATTGGGTTTTACCACGTATTGATTCTTAGTTTGACTTTATTATTGTTTAGAGATGTTAAGTATCTAGATAAATTTTTGAATACAATTATTGGTCTTTCTGTTTTGGGAGCACTTTGGGGAATGAAGCAAAAGTATATTGTATTAGATGATGTTGAGAATCATTGGTTATGGGTTGATGGGCATTTTGATGAACATATTTTGTTTGGCGTTTTAAGAGCTTTTTCTTTTTATTCAGATGCGGGTCAATTTGGAGCTTCTCAGGCTATGATTGCGATGATGTGTTGTATTTTATTTCTACAAAAAAATATTTCGCTTAAGCTTAGAATATTTTATGCAATTGGATTCCTATTTACTTTCATTGGATTTGGAATTTCTGGAGCAAGAGGTGCTTTGGCAATACCTGCAATTGGAGGGTTTGTTTTTCTGATATTAAGTAAGAATATAAAGTTATTGACATTAGGGTTAATAGCGTTTGGAATTACTTTTTACATTTTAAAATACACCCATGTTGGACATGGCGTTGAGCAAGTTAGAAGGATGAGAACAGCTCTTGCATCTGATAACCCGTCTCTAAATGCTCGTAAAAGGAATCAAGATATTTTTGGCGAATACTTAAAAGATAAACCATTAGGTGGTGGAGTAGGATCAGCGGGGTATTGGGGTAACAGATTTAGTCCAAACACTTTATTGGCACAGACGCCTACTGATAGTTATTACGTGAAAATATGGGTAGAAACAGGTGTAATTAGAGTTTGTTTTCATGTGTTTATTCTTGGTTATATCATGGGCCGGGCAGTTTCTTTTATCAATCATTTAAAATCAGATAATTTAAAAATTAAGGCCATAGCAATATTTAGCTCTATCATTGGTGTCCTCGCTGCAAGCTATGGCAATCAGGTATTTAGTCAAATGCCTACTGGTGTAATAATGAGTATTTCTATTGGCTTATTGTTTTTAATGCCTCATTTTGATCAACAACTTAAAATTGTAAAATAATGGTTTTTGTACTTCAGTTTCTTTTATCTTTTATAGTCCTTTATTTAAGTCTATCAGTTGTATGGCCGTTTGTGCTTTCTGTTGTGGCTTTTAGTAAAAGGGATGCCAACAAAGTTGATAATTTTTCGACAATTGAAAATTCAATATTGGTTATAATTCCTGCTTACAAGGAAGATGCAGTTATTGTCGAAACTGCTAGAAAAGCATTGTTGCATAACTATAATAAGGGACTTTATAAAGTTGTCGTATTAGCTGACAGTTTGGAGGCAAAGACC
Source organism: uncultured Saprospiraceae bacterium (assembly GCA_905480605.1). Classification (GTDB taxonomy): domain Bacteria; phylum Bacteroidota; class Bacteroidia; order Chitinophagales; family Saprospiraceae; genus RFSX01. The sequence continues at coordinate 6,960 of CAJQRD010000083.1, forward strand.
TTAATTGACCTCGAGGAATTAGGTGTGGAAGTATTTAACGTAATGCTTGAGAAAAGTACCAAAGCTCGAGCTATAAATCAAGCTATGTCTCATTATGTAAAATTTGATTTTGATATGGTTGTTGTTTTAGATGCCGATAACCATATGCGTTATGACTTTTTAAATGTTATGAATCAATATTATAATTTGGGCTTTAAGGCCATTCAGGGAAGACGAAGTGCTAAAAATTCGCATACCTCTGTTTCTGTATTAGATGGTATTAGCGAGGAATTAAATAATCATATCTTATGTAAAGGGCAGTACTTAATAGGTGGATCATCCCGCTTATCTGGTTCAGGGATGGCTTTTGATACTAACGTTTTTATAAATGCTATGGCACAGATTGATGTCATAAATGGGTTTGATAAAATATTAGAGTTGGAACTTGTAAAAACCGGAATTCGAATAACTTATGCTGAGGATGCGGTTGTACTTGATGAGAAAGTTTCTCAGTCTGAAGTTTTCCAAAAGCAACGTACCAGGTGGCTTGCCGCTCAATATGGTTGCTTTGTAGATAATTTTAGAAGTGCTCTTTTTCAATTGTTTTCAAAGGGCAATTGGTCATTTTTTCAAAAGATTGTAATCTTTGCCTTGCCTCCCAAATTGCTTCTGCCTGTTGTGCTATTCATTTCTTCATTGTTATCTATGTTATTTTTTGGATTCGGAATCTTGTCTATTTGGCTTCTTTTGTTAATAGTGTTGTTTGTTATGACCTACGTAATAGCCATTCCAAAGCAATATTGGAATAAACATAGTCTAGTTCATTTGCGTAAGATTCCTATAGCTGTACTATCTACATTATTTGCTTTAGTTAGAATGAAATCGGCAAGAGATAAATTTATACATACACCACATACAAATAATTCATTGTTTGAAACTCACTTGTAATGCCTTGGATGTTTATTTTATTAAGTTTCGTATTTGGATTTGTTATCGCTATGATGCGTAACAGTATTAATTCACAGAACTGAATCAGAAATGAGAGTACTAATGATATGTAAAGCACTTGAAGATGCCTTTTCTGGGGGAATACAAACACACGTTTCTTCTCTAACTTGTAAGTTGATTTCAAATGGTAATCAAGTCACAATATTAACGGCAGGCAATCAGATATATAACAGAAAACGAAAACATATTAATGGTGCTGAAATAATTACATTGCCATATTTTCCTAAAAAATTCTCCTTTGGTCTGGCTAATTTTCTTGGAGAAATGAGTTTTAATTTTATGGCGAATAAGTGGATTCAGAAGCACATTAAAGAGTTTGATTTGATTCATGTTCAAGGAAGAAGTGGTATAATGATAAAACCAAAAAGTGTTGGGTTGCCAGTAGTTACAACAGTACATAGACTAATGAGTGTTGAGAGGAACTGGAATCAATGTGATTATACTAATCCATTAGATAGGTTTTTACATTTGGGTTTCTCTGAATACTTTGAATCACGAATCTTAAAGAATAGTGCAGCTATCATTACCGTTAGTCAAAATACAAAGACTGAAATTTTGTCCTTTTATAATAAAGTAGACGAAAAGAAAATAGAAATTATTCCCAATGGGGTAGATATACCAATTCAACTATTTGGAGGACAGAAGCTAAAAAATTTATTATTTGTGGGCCGATTGACAAAAGTTAAAGGAGCCGAGGTACTCGTTGAGGCAATGCGCTATACCAATAAGAATATCAAATTGAGCATGATAGGTGAAGGACCGATATCAGAAGACTTAAAGAAATTAGTAGATAGTTATAAGTTAGGGGATAGGATAGAATTTTTGGGCCCTAAAACCAGGTCTGAAGTCTATAGTGTGATGTCTTCTTCATATGCCTTGGTACTTCCTTCTTTTCATGAGTCACAAGGAATAGTGATGTTAGAGGCCAATGCACATTCGTTACCCGTAATTGCAACACGTAGTTCTGGTATCACTGAATTTATTAGTAATGGAATAAATGGTCTATTGTTTACAAAGGGGAGTTATAAGGATATGGCCAAAAAAATTAATAGGATTTATAATGAGCCTGAGCTGGCTACGGGTCTTGGTGAAAATGGAAGAAAAATAATGATAGATGAATATGGATGGGACGAAATAGCTAAATCAACTTTGAAAATTTACGATAGAATAGCATGTTAAGTTTCAAAAAAAGTTTGGTTAAAGACAGTCTGATGAGCATGGTAGCTTTTTCAGGTCAATGGGGTTTAGCATTTTTAACTTTCTTATTTCTTCTAAAAATATTGAAAGTGGAGGAGATCGGTCAGTGGGTGATCTACATGTCTTTTTTAACTTTCATTGAAGTGTTCAGAAATGGGCTTGTACAAAATGCTTATATATTTAAAGCAAAAAATAAATTATCCGAAAGAGGAAGACTTAATTCTACGTGTTTGTTCTTACTTGTCTTTGCCAGTCTTATTGGATATTTTATGCTTTTCATACCAGGAGAGTGGTTGTCGGTTCTTTTTAAATCTCCGGAACTAAATTTATTGATTTTACCATGTATAATTTACTTGTTGATAACATCTGTTGTAAGAATATTTGAGTTTGGCTGGATTTGCGATTCAAGGTTTGATCTTTTAGCAGTAACTCGAATATCATATGGTATAAGTTTTTTATCGTTGATTGTTGTTTTTTATTTAAGTAATAAATTGACTTTGATAATTTTACCTTACTTACAAATAATTTCAGGATTTATAGCACTCATTATTGTTTGGTTGTTAAGTAATAAAGAGAGATTTCTTGCTATACGAATTGATGAAGTTATTTCAGTTGTTAAGTATGGAAGGTTTGTTGCTGGAACCAATCTAGTTTCAATTATTTTAAATAAATCTGACATTTATATTATTGGCTTTCTTATTGGTCCAGGTGCAGTTGCTATTTACAATACAGCTTCAAAGATGATTAATATTATAGAAATTCCTTTAACAAGCATAAGTCAGAGTCAGTTCTCCAAAATATCTGCGGCATATCAAGACAATAATACACTTTTAACCATGCGTAATATAGGATTGGGAATTGTCATGAGCTCAGTTGTTTTATTGCCCATAATTATTGTTGTGGCTGTATTTTCAGATTCAATAATTAATTTGATAGCAGGCCCTGAATTTTCAGAATCTGCTATTGTATTGAGAATTTTAGCAATTTTTGTTTTTGTTAAAATTCTAGGCAGATTTAGTGGTATAACGCTAGATGCTATTGGTAAACCAAACTATAATTTTTACATACTGCTCGTTACTCTGGGTGTAAATGTAATATTGAATTTTATACTTATTGAGAATTATGGTATTTATGGAATAGCATATGCGACCTCTATCTCATGGTTGCTGGGCTCACTTTTATCTTCTTTAGTTTTACTAAAATCATCAATTAATATTTATCAATCAATTAATAATGAGCTTATATCTCTAAAACATAAAGCATTAAACTATTTAACAAATAAAAATCATGTATTTAAAATTTGGAATTGAACAATACAAAATGAGTAACCGATTATCTGGTTACCCCAAGATTGGTCTATTGATTTCTAAAATATTTGGAATAACCAATGTTGGACAATTCGCACGGGCTAATATTTTTAAAAGGCTCATCACTTCTCTGCCAATTCAGGAGATGAATAATATCTTGGATCTTGGATGTGGTCAAGGGGAATATGCTTTAATGATGTCAAGAACATACCCTGAAGTTGCGATTACTGGTTTGGATATTGAAAAGGTTCGTATTGATAAAATTAAAAAATTAGCCGCGAGTATTGAGCTTAAAAACCTAAAAACACATCATGGGCTAATTGATTCATTGGATGCTGATGGTGCCTTTGATTTGGTTTACTCCGTAGATGTTTTTGAGCATATATTGGAGCATGATATGCCTTTTAATCAAGCGTATAAAAAACTAAAACCAGGTGGACACTTACTTGTGAAAATGCCAAGTAAAAAACAGATTATAGTATTGCCAGAACGATGGTTTGAAGATCACAACCAGTGGTTAGATGATGAACATATAGGCCAAGTATACGAATTAAATGATCTCAGCGAGCGCATGCGAAAGGAAGGATTTGTTGTTAGGGAAGCTTTTTATGCTGATGGTATATTGTCGCGCCTTGCTTGGGAATTGGCTTATTTAAGTAAAAAAGCCGGTCCTGTTGTTCAATTGCTGGCCTTGCCATTTCTTAAAGGTATGGTATTGTTGGACAGATTGATATTAACAAGAAATAAAGGCAACACTATTCAAGTTATTGCACAAAAACCAAACTAGATGGATAAGCCAACACTTAGTATTATAATTGTAAACTACGGCCATATAGTTGATACGTGCTTATGTTTAGATTCATTGACTAAAGTTACGTATAAAGACCTAGAAGTTATTGTTGTGGATAATGGTTCTGTTGAGGATAGATCACTAGAATTTAAACAGAAGTATCCGAGCTGTATTGTCATTAATAAATCAACCAATGGTGGTTTTGCTTCTGGTGTTAATGCAGGCTTAAGAATTGCAAGAGGTGATTATTTAATGTTATTAAATAATGATACGATAGTGACTCCTGGCTTTATTGAACCACTGCTAAATGTATTTGAACTTAACCAGGATATAGGTTTGTTATCACCTCAAATTTGTTTTAATTATCAGAGAGATAAGATTCAATATGCTGGGGCTACAGCCATTCATCCTATTTTGGCGAGAGGGAGTAAATTGGGTTATGGAGAAATGCGAAATCAAAAATATGATATAAACCAAGCCACAGAACTGTGTAATGGAGCATGTATGGTTTTTAGGTCATTTGTGCTTGAGGATGTAGGTTATTTTTCAGAGAAATATTTTATGTATTATGAAGAACATGATTTTACACATAGAGCCAAATCATTAGGTTGGAAATGCTATTATGTTGGATCATCATTAATCTACCATAGTCAATCTGGAACTATTGGAAATGACAGTCCTTTAAAGACTTATTATATTTTAAGAAATAGATTACTGTACCAACGAACATTTCAAAGTGGGATTAAACTCATGGCGAGTACCCTCTATATATGCTTAGTGATTTATCCAAAAACTTTGATTCAAAAAATTATTAACAGAGACATTAATGGTATAAAAAGCGTATTAAACGCAGTGCTATGGCATGTTAAAAACTATAAGCTCAAATATGTTTAAACAATTAATACATCAAGAAAGGATAAAGATATCCGACGAACATGACATTAGTAGTGAGTCATTCAAAACCAGTTTAATACTTGTTAATAGATTATTTAGTTTTGGTTTCAATTTTCTTATTTCAAAGTGGTATTTACGAAGTTGCCAATTGGAGGGGAAATTGGTGTTTACAAATAGAAAGCCAGATATAGAAAACAACGGTACTATTGTTATTGGAAATTTGGTGAGAATCTGGTCCAATGTGAGACGATGTAGATTGTCCGTTAAAAAAGGCGGGACGTTAATAATTGGAAATAATTGTAGAATTAACGGTTCTATAATTGCCGTGACAAGCCAAATAAGTATCGGTAATAATTGTAGAATAGCCCCTGACGTATATCTTATGGATGGTGATTTTCATTCAATTGGTAATCGTTTGGATCCTGGGAAGTCTTCAAATATTACCATTGAAGATGATGCATGGATTGCAACCAGAGCAATGATTATGAAAGGTGTTACAGTTGGACGCGGGGCTGTTGTTGCCGCTGGTTCGGTAGTTACAAAAGATGTTGAGCCTTATACATTGGTAGGAGGAGTTCCTGCTAAATTTATAAAAACTATTTCTTCAAAAAAGGTTACTTTAACAAAAGTCGCAGTCTAATGAATATATTCAGTTTTATATTTTTCTTCTCAATCATAGTGGTTATATATGGTTATATAGCCTATCCACTTATTTTGATGTTAATTAATTTTTTAACGAATGGGAAAAAAGATAAGTTGGATGTAGAATCCTTAGCTGATCTACCCGAAGTTACGATTATTATACCAGCATATAACGAAGCTGAATATCTTGAAGAAAAGATTTTAAATACAATCTCATTAAACTATGAGTCTGCTAAAAAAGCAATTATTGTAATTACTGACGGGTCAGATGATCATTCAAAGTCTGTAATAGAGAAATTTCCAAATGTGATCTACATGCATAAAGATCAACGTAAAGGAAAATTTGCAGCTATGAAAAGAGCTATAGATTGCGTTACTACACCCATAACTATATTTACTGATGCAAATGCTATTTTAAATGAGGAAGCAATTCTTAATATGGTAAGGCATTATAACGATATAAATGTAGGGGCTGTTGCTGGTGAAAAAAGGGTCGCACAAAACCCTAGTGTCATTTCAAGTGCATCATGTGAAAGCATTTACTGGAAATATGAGTCTTTTCTTAAGAAGTTAGATGCGGAGTTTAATAGTGTTATTGGCGCCGCAGGTGAATTGTTTTCTATTAGAACTTCCTTGTTTGAAGATATCGGTGAAAACATTGTACTGGATGATTTTATGCTCACCTTGAAAATTAATCTAAAAGGGTTTAAAACTGAATATGAACCAAATGCATTTGCCATGGAAAGTGCATCGGCTAATATTGTTGAGGAACATGAAAGGAAAGTTAGAATTTCAGCTGGTGGCTACCAGAGTATTATTTTATTAATGAAGGATAAAAAGTTATTTCGTTATCCAAAATTGGTTTTTCAATTATTATCGAGAAGAATAATGAGATGGATGATTGCACCAATATTGTTGCCTATAATATTAATTGCTAATTTGATATTAGTGAATTTTGAAACTCTAGAATATATAGTATTACTTTTGTTTCAAATACTGTTTTATCTTTTCGCATTTTTTGGATTCCGCAGTGTGAATAAAAAAGGGGTATCTAAACTTTTTAAAATTCCATTTTATTTTACATTTATGCATATTTCTGCTTTGTTAGGTATGGTTCGGTTTTTAAAAGGAAACCAATCTGTGTCTTGGAAAAAAGTGAAACGATTAAATTAATAAGAATCTTTGTACTTTGATATTACTAGGAATTTAACGGTCTTTTAAGTCTCTAGCATATTACTTCCAAGGTCCATTCTTCAAAACATTAAAAAAGGATTCGCCATTGAATCGATAGAGTCCACCTCCACCGCCAACCCATAATCGACCTTCATTGTCTTCAAAAATTGTTTGAACTGCTCCAATATTAAGGCCTTGTTTTTGACTGTAATTTGTAAAGGATTCTCCATTGAATCTATATACGCCAAAGCCTTCTGCACTAAACCAGATATTTCCTTTTGTATCTTCATAGATAATACAAACTTCATAGTTTTTAATGCTGTCATTAATAGTGTAATTCGTAAATGTCTTACCGTCATATCGACTTACCCCTCCATACCTAGTTCCAAACCATATATCCCCAAATCTATCTTCTATTATATTGTCAACGCTGTTATCTGCCAGTCCGTCTTTTTTTGAATATTGGGTAAAGGATTTTCCATCATATTTAAAGGCACCATAACCATTTGTTGTAAACCATATATTACCTGTGCTATCTTCTGATATCGACCAAGTAGTCCTTTTGGTGATAAATTCGCCTGTCATTTCCTCAGGGTAAGGCAGTTCAAAAGGTACCCAGTCAGAACCATCAAATCGAAATATACCTGTTACGGAACCAGCCCAAATATTGTTTTTACTGTCAGCGAATATGCTCCAGAATCTTTGGCCTTCGAAATATTCCTGATCAGTATAATTGGTGAACTGTTTTCTGCCTTCGTTGGTATTTGACCAACCATATTTCACAACGCCCTGATCAGTAGCAAACCATATGTTTTTTTCTGAATCTTCAGTGATGCCTGTAATTTGTTGACCATTAAATCCTTGTGCATTGGAGAAATATGAAATGCTGTCTCCTTCATTAAATGCAGCTCCATAACCACCAGTTCCAAACCATAGGTTTCCATTTTTATCTTGGAATATATGTCGTATGTACTCGGCTATTTGTGGATTCGTTTTTAAAGTTACCTTGGAATCATTTATTGTCTTTGTTGAAAGCTTTGGTTTGTCATTGCTGCCACAGGAAGTAATAAGAACCACTGAAAGTAGGAGAAGGAATATTTTTCTATTCTGTATATTTATGTACATGTAATTAAAATTTGTAATTAAATTTTTTTGTGTGGTGAGATTATTAATTTATTCTTTCCGAAGTAATTGTTATTACCATCCTCTCCAGATGAATTGAATTCAACTTTTTTATTACACATCAATATAATTCCACTCAATTGATTTATACCTGAATCGGATGTGACACCAAAATAGCCATTATTAAATTCAATCATTATACCATGATCAATACTAGCTTTGAATCCTGCAATAAAATTATTTATAAGGCATGACGAAAAACTATTACTATGATAATAATACAAGGTAACAATAATTGTAAACAGTGCTCACAAAAGTTAATAGCTTGGTTTTATCTATTTCGAATTGATATTGCTCTTTAAAAAGGGTATTACAGCAGGTCAATGGATATATTATAAGGAGCAATAAATAGGGAATTTTCTTTTAGCTTTGAATAAACAAGGCCCATACAAATTGTAGGGCCTTGTTTGTTTTTGGAAGTAGGTATTTTTTTACTTCAATTCTTTTAGAAGCGTTTTTGCTGCCAGTTTGCCCAGTTCGTTAGAAGCTAACGGACTTGCACCAGTGATTAAATTTCTATCCAAACATACGGTCTTGTCTGATTTAGTATTCACAATATTAGCTCCTAAACTCTTCAACTTTTCGCTTAAGCCCCAGGGCATTTGTCCTGGCAGATAACCAATCATAGGTGTTTTCTTATCGACAGAATCTGGGAATACTGCCATTTTGTATCCAGCGTAAAGAAACTCCTGATTATTTAGTGTGGTTGTTAGAAGCGAACCTGGTCCATGACAAAGTGTTATTGTAAACAAGTCATTTTGATATGCCCAATGCAATATTTTCCCAACGTTCTTATCCTCTGGTATGCCGAGCATAGCTCCATGTCCTCCTGGTACAAAAACAGCCGCATAAGATGATGAATTTGAAAAGGATTGATCAATGAAGTCTTCAAGCTTCTTAGGTTTAAGAAGGCTAGGCTTTAATTCATTGAATATAGAGGTAACATGCTCATCCTTTTCAGGAAACGCCCACATCTCAAATATCACTGGCTTTCCTGTAGGGGTAGCTATTTCGAATTCAAACCCTGCATTCTGAAGATGCAACATAGGCACCAAAGCTTCTACTGGATGATTTCCTGTAGAAAACAATTTGCCATTCTGCATTTTCATGTTTTTCTGTTCTGTAAAGATCACCAATATCTTCGATCTCTTTCCCTTGTATTTCTGATATTTAATATTTTCAAAATCTGTTTTAGCCTGAGTAGCTAATTTCAATGCTATCTTTGAGGGGCTGTATGACCCATCTGATTCCAATTTTGGAGCTAATCCTAATAATCTTTTAAACATAGTTTTTTAATTTATTGTTGTTACCAATTCATTCATCGGTTTGCGAACTTTTACCAAATTCACTAACCAATCTTTTTCTGCATCTCTATAGCCAATAGGTAAAATGACTGTGCTGCGTAAATTTTTCTCTTTTAATCCTAATATTTTGTCTAATGCAGAAGGATCGAATCCTTCCATAGGAGTGCTATCTACACCTTCGAAAGCGGCTTGTGTCATTGCAGCCATCAGAGCTATGTATGTTTGACGCGCAGCATGGTCAAAGTTCTCTTCTGCATCACGTTTTGGGTAACCTTCTAAGAGCATTTGACGATAGTTTTCCCAGCCTTCATTTTTAAAACCTCGAATCTCATTGGTCAAATCGAACATATGATTTATGCGATCAGCGGTATAATTGTCCCAAGCGGCGAATATCAATAGGTGAGAGCAATCAGTCACCTGAGCTTGGTTCCAGGCGATTTCTCTTATTTGGGACTTAAGCTCTGGATTGGTGATAACAAAGATCTCGAAGGGTTGTAGCCCGCTTGATGTAGGCGCCAATCTTATGGCTTCAAGAATATTATCTATTTTTTCTTGTGGTACCACTTTACCATTCATCGCCTTAGTAGCGTAGCGTTCTTTTAACTTCTGGGTAAAACTCATTGTATTTATTTATTTCAAAATGAAATACAAATGTAAAGTTTAGCAAATGCCTAAAAATTGATGTATGGTAATAAATTAAGTTGACGAGATTTCTTTTCGAATTCTACTCAAACTTTCTGTGGTGACTCCTAAATAAGAAGCGATGTGGTAGTTTTTTACATCATTGGCAATAGTAGGGTAGGCCGTTACGAAATTGATGTATCGCTGCTTTGCTGACAAAGTTAGATTTTCTAGAATTCGATTTTGAAAACTTGCAAATGCCAATTCCATCTTTCTAATATGAAAATGACCTACCTTCGGGATGTCTCGGCAAAGCTTATCAAAGTCTGGTTTTGAAACTCTGTAAAGTATCGCATCTTTAAGACATTCGATATGAGATACTGATTTTATCTTCTTTCTTCCGTACAAAGCGATATAGTCACTAATCCACCAACCTTTCACTGCGAATTGTAAAGTATGTTCTTTTCCTTCCAAATCAATTATGTAACTTCTAAGACAACCTGTATGCACATAAAACAGATCATCTACTTCTTCATTCGCTTTCAGCAGGAACTCTCCTTTATTCAGACTTGATTGTTTTAATTTACTATAAATCAAATCAGATTCGTCTTCGGTTATAACAGTGTCTTGAAAAATTTCTTTAATGATTGTGTTCACTTCTATTATGTTTTATTACCTATATCTATTGTGTGCTAAATTCTTTTATTTAAAATCTGTTTTAAATATATCTTTTATTTGATTAGTAGTTTTTGTTTCGGGTTCTTTAAAATTAAGTTCATGAACTATTTAGGGCATAATATTGAATGATATTTATTGAAATTATAAATATTGATTGGGTAGGGATAGAACTATTTGATGATCAGAGTTTAATCTACATGGTGCTTTCAGTCCATACTCCATTGACCATTTTCGGTAAAGCATTTAGTTGTGAATGATGTTTTTTAATTTGTTGAGTTCTAATGAATAGTCTTGTGGGTTGGGTTGTGAAATCTTTCACAGTCTCTCTCAGTTCTCTCATCTCTGCATCTGCTGAAAAGTTAAGCTCTCTTTCTTTGAGTAATTTATTGTCTGCTCTCAGGAGTCTGTAAATCCGCCCATAACCATAGTCGCCTACATCGACAATAGAGATTTCTAAAACCTGATTTCCTTTTTTATATGTGGTTGTTATTATTACTGCATCACCACCGCTTTCGTCTTTAGTTGATAGCTTTTCCCATTCTTCTAATTTGAAACTACCAAAATGAGGGAATTCAAAATTTTCATCATCGATCATTTTATTGCCTTTTGATTCTCCTTTACGTCGCACGGCTCCTCCAAATACCCAACCTTCTATTTTGTCAGGTGTGATAATTTTAAACCATGGTTCTTTATAGCTTACTCCACGAAGAACAATGTTTTCTGATCTTTTGGATTTTTTCCCTGTAAATTTCAATGGGGTTTCACTATAAACAACCGCTACTACTTTTCCTTTTGTACTTGGTTCGTTTCGAACATTTAGTTTATCCACCCATGCAAAAAGGAGGTCATTATTTGTCAGTGTTTCTGCCTCTAACGAGATTGATTGGGTTACCTCTTCTTTTTCTGATTTTGCTGGTGTTCTATCTTCTTGTTTTTGTGTCTCTTGACAATTCATAAAAAAAAAAAACATTGGAATAGTCATAAGAATAAATATTCTCTTATTTATGGCGTACTCCGTTTTTAAATTTAAATTTTTCCCTTTATTGTTATTATATTTTTCCATTAGTACATTTATTGATATGCGTTTCACTTTGGACTTTGATGGCAGTACCTATTGTTTTGAAGTTTGCTATTATTTAAGCTCAGTAATTGACTTGTCAATGGCAATAAGGTAGCCTCCTACTGATGTTAAATGGGCTTTGGCCCGCATTCCATGCAGCATTTCCTCCATGTCAAAACAAGAGTTCATTGAATTGATTAGCAAAGATATTTATAAAACAACGCAGTCTAAAAAAGATTGAAGTTTTTCTATCAATTATATATTATTTAAAACTTTCTAATAATTAGAGAGTTTTCCTGCCATTAAACGGTCTGCTTAATGGTCCGAATAGAATGGTTTAAATAAATTGTTGTAATCAGTTATCCTTTTCCAAACCCAAGAAAGTTTACGATCATTTGATCTCCTATAAAAATAAAAATTATTATAGCCAGTACAATTGAATATTTCATAAGTTTTTCTTTGAATGATATTTGAGGAGTCTTCTCAACGCGAACAAGTTCTATGAGCAGGTTGATGGTTTTTTCCTTATTTATAACAAGAATTATTAGAAGCATTAAAAAATAAATTGTTGCACTTGCTAGTGCTCCATATTCATCAAGAAAAAAAATGTCAAATACTATGATGTTAACCATTACTGGGATCAAAATAAGGGTTCCAATTATTTTGGTTTTATTAAAGAGCAATAGACAAGCTCCAATAATTTCTGCTAGACCAATGAATAGCATATAGCCATATGAACGGCCCATAAAAACCCAAGCCAATTCAAAGTCTGGTACTTCTCCAATCGGCATTATCGCTATTGCTTCTGGTATTTTTGCTGAGGTATAAAATTGACCTCCAATAAGTTTTCCGAGACCATAAAGATTTAAAAAAAAGAAAACGTAAAGACGGCAAGTAATTTCAAGTATTTCTTTCAATTCAAATTTCTTCATAATTATTTTATTTATTAGGATAGTATATCTGGCGTTAGCAGATTGTGGTTGATAATTATCATTAATATAGTTAATATAATCGAATGTAAAAGAAATTCAGCGTATTGGTCTATGATATGATCGCTCTTGTTATCTCGATTGATAAGTTCATCCTCTTTAATTAATATATCTGCTTGATATTCTATTTGTTTTTACAATGCCATAAGTTAGTGACAATCGAAAGTGTTATAGTTGCTAATTGTATTTAATGAAGGTATTCATTCCTAAATGACCCCATAGCTTGAGTACAACCGAAATGAAGAATTTGCTTTTCCAGGTTGGATTCAAACCGCGGTTTACGAGACCCGTAGCGCATATGTTGAAAATTTGGCATAAGCATATGTAAGTTTGTGTAATAGGTGTACTCCATCAGTTATCATTGGTGGTTCCGTCTATTTAATTGTGTCCAGATCTATAAATGAGCAACTTTAAAGTCAAAAAAAAATATATTTAACATTTTATTAAACAATTTTTATTGTATTTTGTCTAGAATTAATTAACCAATTAAAAATCTAATTATGATGTTACTAGAAATTTTAGCAATTCCAAAGGATGATCCGGTTGCTTTTACATTTTTCACTGGATATATGGCCATGATGGCAGCATCCATATTTTTCTTTTTTGAAAGGTCTCGAGTTTCAGACAAATGGAAATTATCTCTGTTAGTATCTGCTTTGATTACATTCATAGCAGCAGTACATTATTTCTACATGAGAGATTATTATCTTGCGACAGGCGAAAATCCAACAGCCTTACGATACATAGATTGGACTCTGACTGTCCCGCTTATGTGTGTGGAATTTTATTTATTAACTAAAGTCGCTGGTGCTTCAAAAGGCCTAATGTGGAAACTGATTTTAGCTTCAGTTTGGATGTTGGTATTTGGATATATCGGTGAAGCTTTTAATCCTGCGGGCGGTAGCACTTCACATTCAGTGATCTACGGTGTATTATCTTCACTTGGGTACATATATGTACTTTATTCAGCTTGGATGGGTGAAGTTGCCCAACTTGCGAAAAATTCAAATAACGCATCAATTGAGAAAAGTGTTAGAATTTTAGCTTGGTTTGTTCTTGTTGGATGGGCAATATACCCAATCGGTTATATGTGTATGCCAGGAGGATGGTTGAATATAGCTTTTGGTTGGGACTCTTCCAACGTGGATTTATTCTACAATATAGCTGATTCAATTAACAAAATTGGTTTTGGTCTTGTTGTTTATAGTCTTGCTATAGGTCAAACCCATTCAGAAAAAGGAATGGCATCTGCTTAATAAGAAAGCAATTGTCATTGAACATTTAAAATTTTTCGGGAGGTGATTTGGAAAAATCACCTCCCTTAAATATATAATTAAAATGAAGCGATCACTGTTTTTCTATATCATCTTTAATTTTGTTGTAATACAAATTTTAAGTTTAGAGATAGAGGCAGTAATGAATGTTTTAAAAATAATTTCCATCTTAGGTATTTTAACTTTAGGAATCTCACATGGTTCTATAGATGATGTGCTTCATTTTAAAAACCTTAAAGTCAAAAAAGGTTATTTCGTTTTTAAGTATTTGTTTATAATCTTTGTTAATACTATTGTATGGTATCTACTGCCAAATCTGGCAGTATTGGGTTTTATTTTGATATCAGGCTTTCATTTTGGGCAGGCTCAATTTATTGATTATAAATTGACCAAAAAAATTGCAAGCAATTTGACTTATGCAAGCTGGGGAAACTTAGTATTGTTTTTGTTTTTCTATTGTAACTCACATTCCTTACAAATGTATGGTAATCAATATTACCAAATTCCAGAACTTCTTTTGTGGTTCATACAAAACGCAGGATATTTTCTTATCTTTTTCGCAGTAATTCTCTTTTCAAACTTTGCTTACTTTTCAATTAAAAAAGAAATTTCACTGCAAAGTATAATTATAGAATTATTGTTATTATTTGTCATTTCATCTTCCTTTTTATTAATAGACCCTCTTATCGCTTTCTCTTTGTTTTTCATAATTCTTCATTCATATCAAGTTATGATTCATGAGATAAATTATTTAGACTTGAAAAATAATTTTGATTTTATTAAGATGTTGATACCATTGACTATAATTTCATTAGTCGGTATAGCGATTATATTGTCAGTTTTATTTTTTACAGGTCTAGAATACTACATTCCTCTTGTACTAATAATTATGATATCAAGTGTCACTACTCCACATTCATTTATTATGAATAAATTTTATTCTTCAAATAATAAATATCACGCTAATTTCAAGTAACGGTTAGTTCAAGAGCTCTAACGGATTTGTTCGCCATACTTTTACAAAATACTATTTAGAAACAAAAAAACTGTTAGAGTTCACAAACAATACGCTATTGCTTTCAAACATTGTGTGTAACTGGCATTGCATAATTACCGAAAGGGGGTAAATCATTCCAGGGGGTGTAAGTCCCTAGTACTCAAGCTCTATTACTTTAAGTACAAGAAGTCGCAATGGTATTGGGAGCAATCCTAAAGCTTAAGTAACCGCAATGCGGATGTGCAGGCTTACTCTATAAAGGTAGGGAAGGAAGTGAGCCTACCGATTGGCGCCTTAGTTTTAGTGAGGATGCAAGTCTAAGTCCAATAACCCTAAGCAGTTTCTACTGTACGCTTAGCTTTTCGATATAAGAATGAGTTAAATATATGTCTCTTGCCAAAATTATTGATAGACTTGGCGTTTATAAATTTGTTGAATTTATTTTTATTGACACCAAAGTACTCATAGGTATTACCGTCTGCAAAGTTCACTTCCAGTAACTTGTTCTTATGCTGATAGTTGACCACTCTAGAATTGGTGATGGTCTCAATATATTCTTCTAGATTATTTTCGATTGTCTGAGGAGCGATACTAACTAGAAAATGGTATGCGTCTATGATTTTTATAGCAAATTCTTCCGCTTCTATCTTTTTTTGTGGGTCCAAAAACTTGTCAGGGTGCCATTCTTTTACAAGGTTTCTATAAGTAGACTTTATCTCTTTTAGGTCTATCGCCTTTTCTACTTTGTATAGCTTTTTATATTCGTTTATACGCCTCATCAGTACTTTTTCAAATTAAGCTGCAAATCTATTCTTATTTTACAATAGATGTACTGTTTTGGTGAATTGATTAATGAATTTGCGAATTACTAAAACAAATTTATTAAGAGTATTGAATGTGGGATTATGGAAATGCTTAAAAATTTTGCCGAATACCAGATATAAAAAAAGCCCCTGTAAATCATGTATTTACAGAAGCTTATAGTGACCCCGGCAGGTACACTTTTTCATTAACTTAACTCTTTTAAATTCTGTTAGTTTCTACTTAACTCTTTGACTAACAAAATATTACAAGAATTAGTCAAGATTTAGAGTAATTGAGTCGTTATAAATGTGCTACAGATGTGCTACAGTGTAGCACATTTATTAATCAATTAAAATTATAAGATGACGACCAAAGCTATTTTTAGAAAAGATGCTGCCAATAAGAAAGGAGAGGCAACAATTTGTATTAGAATAACAGTTGACAGAAAAAGAAGTTATTTGAGTACTGGAATTAAATTGCATTCTAACCAATGGGACCAAAAAAGAAGTTTGGTGAAAAGAGCAAATCCAA
>CAJQRD010000084.1 GCA_905480605.1 uncultured Saprospiraceae bacterium
GCCACAACGAATGGTATATCGAAGAGTAAAAAAAGCAGTCAATTAATAATTGACTATGATTAAGTCTTATGATGACTTGAAACTAGATGATGTATAATTAATAAGTAGGTCAATAATAATTTTCTTACTTATTAATTATACGTCATTTTTCATTTGGCGTTAGTTTCAAACAACTCAAACCTTTGATATTTTTATTTGCCTTGATGCTGTTTAATTTCTTCTATTTGCTATATACAAAGTTCAAGTGCATTTTTTACCTGCTTTATTATTAATTGATTTTCCCTTAGCACTGCTATTAAATTCCTCAATTCGTTCCGAGGTAGAAACAGTTTTAGTTACTCAGTTCATATTTGATAAAGGGACATTCAGGAGTAAATGAACATGTCTCTGAGCTTTGCATAATTCAACAAAAAAATTGCTAATAATCAAATGCAAGATTCGAAAAGACGTTTAATATAATCAATCAACAATTGTTTCCTTTCCAAATTTTTCACTAAGTGTTTGTTTCAATTTTACTATATATATACTTATGAAAATGAGAGATAAGCGCTATTCAGTTTATTTTTTGGTTATAGCTAAAATTTATAATTAAAGGTCTCACGAAGTTTCAAATTTTGACTTATCACTCCATTCCTCCCAACTTATTTCTCGCCCGGGATAAGCAACATTTTTAAATGGCCATTTCCCAGAAATCCAATCTTTAACCGATTCGAATAAATGCTGATCTAATCCATTCTCTATTTCACTTTGTCTTACCCATAACAATATCATTGTTTCAAAATTAGGATTTGATGATGGGTATATATAAATGGCACCAAGACATTTGCTTTCTTCAAGGTTCATGACTGTATACGCAAATGATGATCTCCGCTGAAACTCTTTTTGATGCCAGCCTAGATCAATTAAATTCTGTTCAAAGGTCAAATCCTTAGGCCAATTATGATTTGGTCCAAAAGGTTTTGTTGTTTGTAAATGTTTAATACTAGACATAACTGCGTCGTAATCTTTCACTACATCGGAGACTTTCAACATTCGTAACCGAAGTCGATTCGTTTCTAGTTCTTGTGGAATATCAAAGTCTTTCGGTAAAAACATAATTTTGCTCATTTTTTCTATTTAAAAACATTTCGCCTCTTCCTCGATATCCTTTCAAAGTTTAGCATCTTATAATTTTGCAGAGACACAAGATGGTGTACATTGGTCAATGATAAGCGTAGTGGTGACGAAGGAGGTTATTACTCCTTATCTTTTGTTATAGCCAGTTCATTCAGTTATTAATTGAAATTTTAAATCGAGCATTTCTTTATAACTCTTTTTCATTTCTTCGGACAGAAAACTTTTATCTATTATTTCGAACCAAGTTGTTTTGATCCCTTTGAATTTATCAAATATATTTTGTGCTGCTTTTTGATTAATGCCGCTTGTTTCCATTGCTATTTCAAAATCTTTCTTTTTTAGGTTCTTCTTTTTACCATTTAGATTTAAAGCTAACTCTTCATCATCTCCTTCAACTAGCAATTCTGATGCAACTAGATCATATGCTGGACACAAAGAATATTCTTTGTTTTCATCCTTTAATAGTGAGAAGTTTTTCAAGTGCATATCGTTATTTCCAGTAAGATAACTGTGTAGAACAAGTTCGTAAAAATTCACTTTGTCCAATCCTGGATTTGAAGAATACAAATTAATTGCCTTCGCAATCTGTTCATGTGACCCCTTATATTTATGCTCTGTTTGTCTTTCTGTCAATTGGCACATATCCTCCATATGGAATTTTCTTTTCTTTGATCGATCTACTCTTTTAGTTATGTACGCCAATTCGCCAGATCTTAATCTAATCAATGAATGTAGCACTGTATTAATTTTCACACTTTTTGCTAAATGCATTGTTAGATCTTCTATTTCAGGTAATTCCTTATACAATAAGGTCTGAGGCTTAAGGATGTATTGTCCCCATAATCCTACGATTGTAAATCTCTCTCTGTTTGAATCGTCAGTCATCTTCTTTCTTGCCAATGAAAGTTTTGGTTGAACACCAGTTATTGTCCTTTGGCTCTTAACTACTTTTTCGGCTAATTCTAGCATGTCACTTTGAGAATATTCTATTTTTGGTGGGGTTTTACTTCCAAAGAATTTGATACTACAACTCTGATGAAATTCTTGTTTGATTTGTTCCTCGTTTGTTATTTTGTCGTAACAGTATAAACATCTAGTCATATTTCCCTTCTTTTAATTCTTCAATCGAAACTGCTCCAATACAATCCATGCATGTTGCTAAGAGAATACTCATTCTGTCTCTTTCATCTAGCTTCCAATTTTTTACTGCGATATCTAATAGCCATCCTTCTGGAATTAGACCATCAAAAAATGGGAAAAGTATATTACTTGAGAATGTTTCTTTTTTCAATGGTATTGTTAGACTTATTGGTTCGGCGTTTTCTAATTCCAAATATTGATCGATATATTCAAAGTGAAATCCTTCATCATCTTCAATTAGTATTCCTGCAATTTTATCATACATATATACTCTTGCTCTTTTCATTTCCTATAATATTTTTGTGGTCCGAGTTCGTAGCCAAATAGTCCTAATACTTGGTTTACTTTATTCATTTTTAATGTTTCCTTACCTCTTTCCAATTCTCTTACAAATCTTAACCCGACTCCAGCCTTTTCGGCCATTTCCTTCTGAGTCAATTTCAAAGATTTCCTTTTTCTTTTTACAAATTCCCTTAATGTTTGTTTTTTATCCTCCATAATATACCTTTTCGGGTATAAATTTAATTGTTTATAATAATATAATCCCTTTAGGGTACAATTAGTTCCATATCAATAATAATTATACCTTATCGGGTATAAAAATGAAGTAAATGACAATAAATATACCCCTTCGGGATTATTTTAAAAATTATATTAAAATGAACAGTGGTCTAGAAGAAGAGTCCAAAATTGGTCCTACTCATAATTGTAATAAAAAATATGATTTGTAAAGATGTAGCTCCGGACCCAAAACAAGACCATGGTCCAGGACCATGAAATCGAAGTGAACAAATTCTAATTGGCTCTAACAACTATATATCAGTACCAATTACTGATACATCAACAACATAACAACCCCTTACTTAACCTGAAATTACTAATGTAGATTGTTGTTCCAATTGTTTAAATTATATTTTTCTTTTTAACCAATGATACTTATAAATGTGTATTTAGAGTGGCTTTAAAACTGTCTTTGCTTGTAGGTGATGCTTTGGGTAAGTATGTTTTTGGGCAGAGTCTGAACGCAGTAGATAACGTATCGGCCATATCTGACGAATTAGGCGATAGCGATCTGTCATGTTCATCGCTTTCATAAAGCAATTTTGCCATTAAATTTTGTTATTGCTTTTTTGTAATCGCTTATTTCATTAATTCTCCATTTTTCTGGGTCAGTGTTGTCAAAAGAAAGTTCATGCCTGATGTTAAAAATGAAATTGCCATTTCTGAATGTAGCATTAAGACTATTAAGTTTTGATTCCTCAAGTTTCAAATAGTATTTACCCATATCTTGATTTTGCATACCAGAGTATGTTTCCATTGCTGCATTAACTTACGCTCACCAGTTGCTTAAATTTGATTCATCTTTGAATATTCTATTAGTATTAATTCCGCTGATTGATCGAACTGACCCCCTCCTCATAAATGGGGATATTGATACAATCCTCAAAAAGGTGGATTTATAAGGCTGTGATCTCCTGCATCTTTGTTATGTACTTTTTATCTAATCACACAAAATAATTTAAAATGAAAAAGTTAATCGTTGTTATCACATGTCTCGTTCTAATCGGAAGTTTTAATGCTAATGCACAATTAGGATTTATCAAAAAAGTCGCAAAAAAAGCCAAAAAACATACTGTTAATACGGCAAAAAAAGTCGGAAGTGCCACAAAAACTGTAGGTACGACAGCGCTGAATGGCGCTAGAAAAGCTAGCCAATATGGTGCTTCAGGAGTTAGAACCGCAGGAAGCTATGGATTGCGCGGAGCTAGATCTGTTGGAAGAGGGGCAAAAAAAATTGGGAAAGGGAGTGTCAGAGGAGCGTCAAACATGGTCAATAGCAGCGTAGGAAAAGCCATCGTCAGAACTGTCTCTGCACCAGGCAAGTCTGTATACAATGCCACCAAAGTGGTCCGTGGAAAAGCAGGAGTAGGCTGTATTTACAAACCATACATGGAAGCCGTAGTGGGTAACGTCAAAGTTGCAGCCAAAACGGTAACAACGCCACAACGAATGGTATATCGAAGAGTAAAAAAAGCAGTCAATTAATAATTGACTATGATTAAGTCTTATGATGACTTGAAACTAGATGATGTATAATTAATAAGTAGGTCAATAATAATTTTCTTACTTATTAATTATAC
>CAJQRD010000085.1 GCA_905480605.1 uncultured Saprospiraceae bacterium
TTTTGACAGTAACTTAACATTGATAATTTCCACTTCTGATTTAACCCTGAACTTATTTATTTATCAAGGGGGGTCAGCTTGCGCCATTCGGGGGGTCACATACAGCGCCATTCGGGGGGTCAGCTTCGCGCCATTTAACACTAATGCAGTACAAATACAAATGTGGACTTCATTAATAGCTATTTTACTCCTTAATTAACTAAAAAGAAAAGCTAAATACAAGTGGAACCTTACTAACCTGGTAAGCTTCTTAAGAATCAATCTATTTGTCAAAATAAATCTCTGGAATTGGCTTAATAATCCCATTATTAAACATAATAAACCTCCACCACAAATGACTCTATTTTAAAACATATAGGATTGGTTTGGGGTTTACAGCTTTTATGGCTCAACTAGCCTATAAATACGGAACCCCATTTTCAATACTAAAACGTTTTGGACGCTTGTGAAACCTAAGAAATAGCTAAAATACTATGAATGACAGTTACCCTAACGACTATAAAGGTTGTCTATTTCAAAAACTTTTTTCACCAAGAAATATTGATTAGAAAAATGAATGACCTTCACAAAAAAAGGTCATTTGTTTTTCTGTGTTAATCTGTTGGTAGAAGTAGACAATTAAATAAGTCCTTCATCAGCAAAACTATAATATCCTTTATAAGATATAATCAAATGATCAATCACCTTAAGACTTAAAACTTCACCAGCTTTAATTAAAGTTTTAGTTAATCTCTTATCAGCTTCCGAAGGATTAAGATTTCCAGAAGGATGATTGTGACATAAAATTATACTTGAAGCCAAATGATCCAAAGCTTTCTTAAATACAAGCTTAGCATCAACAACAGTTCCTGAAACACCTCCTTTACTCAATTCAATTACTTTAATGACTCTGTTGGATCTGTTAAGCAGTATTATCTTAAATACTTCATAAGTCAGGTCTTCCATTTGAGGTCTTAAAAGCATATAAGCACCCTCACTACTAGTTATCTTAATCTCTTCTGGTTGGTTGTTAATATCCTTTCTTCGTCCTAGTTCAAATGAAGCAGCTATTTTAAGAGCAGTAACTTCTCCAATACCATTTACCCTCATCAGTTCTGGATGAGAACTCCTTGCCATATCACGTAAAGAATTATTGAATTGTGATAATAGAATTCTTGATATATCAATAGCGCTTTGGTCTTTTCTCCCAGATGATATAATTAAGGCTAGTAAATCAGTGTCAGTTAGATAACTGAACCCTTTACGGATAAACTTCTCTCTAGGTTGTTCAAATGATGGTAATGATTTTATATTAGACATGATTAATTATTTATGGTTAAAAAAAAGAACCTACCAGTACCCCAAAAGTTAGGATAAAGGCAGGCTCATACAGTACAACCTAATTAGGCTATTTCTTCTTTTGTTGTACCATTGGTGTTTACAGAAGAAACTAATTCTTCAATAGCAATTTCTTCAGATGATTTATCAGTATAAATCCACTTATGTGATAACTCAATTGTTTCACCATTATCTGTTTCGTATTGATAAGGTTCACATTGTTGCTTAATGATAGTACCGGGTATTTGTCGACCTATCATTTGTTCAGCAATAGTCTCATCAATGGTTGATGAAATGGAACACTTCCTAGTAGTTGCATAAAAGTTACCAGTTTTGATGGATTTAATCATATCTAACTCACCAGTTAGAATTAATCTGACGTAAGAGTCACCAGTTTCAGTTTCTACAATTCTGTAATCTGCTACAGTTACCATAATATAAAAGTTTAGGTTGTATGACCTTCAAAGTTGAAGGGGGGATCAATCGATCGCCATAGCTAGACCCGGGGGGTGATTGATGAAAGGTTCTTCAAGTTTTACTCAGAGGAATCACTGAGAAAATTTAGAAAAATAATATTAGATTTGATGTATGTTATTGTTTGTATTAATTAGTTTGGAAACCTAGACGAATACTAGACATAAAAAAATAAACTCCTGTAAATCAAATGTTTACAGGAGTAATTAGTGACCCCGGCAGGGTTCGAACCTGCAACCTTCGGAGCCGAAATCCGAAATTCTATCCAGTTGAACTACGGAGCCATGCCGCAAATGTAGATAAATTATATCTAAAATGGAATGCTAATGTTTTGAGTGCCTTTATTATTCGCTTTGGCCATTGATTTTAGAATCATTGCTGTTTGACTTACTTATGCTATCAAGCAAAGCAGCGATCTTTTCCGTTTGTGTTACTATTGAAAATTGCTCAATGTCAGAGTCAAGATCTTGAGTGTTTTTATTTGTTATAAATTTATCAACTTCACTTTTTAGCAAATCAATGATATTATTGTAATCTTCATATTCATATGCCCATCCTGCTTTCGCATTTCTAATGATATCAGCAGAATCACTGACTGTCATACCTAAACATAAGGTTGGTCTTTTAACAGCCAGGTATTCAAATATTTTTCCAGGTATTCTTCCTTTGGCATTTGATTGTTTGTTCAACAACAACAACAACAAAGAACTGTCTTTCATCAATTGCAAAGCATCAGATCTGGTTAGGTTTCCCAAGTACTTTACATTTTCATTCAGCTTGTTTTTTTCAATTGATTCTTTAACTGAGTAATCAACCTGACCAGCCAGTTGTACTTCAATTGTATTTTTATACTTATCTGAAGAATCTACCAAAGCTTTAATCGCTGTTAATAAAATTTCAGGATTCCTGTCAAAACCCAAGATGCCTAAATGAGAAATGATAAACTTATCTGATACTTTTGTCTTCAATGCTTTATAGTCCTCAGGATCGTAACCCCATGGAATAACGCTTACGTTATGTGCCCCGATATCTTCTAAATCCTTTTTCCAGCTTGGACTTACTATTGTTATTTCATCAGCATATTTAAATGCTTCTTGCTCCATACGTCTGTGTTTCCGATCTCCAAATTTGGTCAATGACAACAATTGATAGTAGTCAATCTGAGTCCATGGATCTTGAAAATCAGCCAGCCAGGGTATGCCTGTTTCTTTTTTCAATAAGGTTGCAATTCTAGTATTGGAATGAGGTGGTCCATTTGAAAATATAGCATCAACTGGATTTTCTTTAAGATATTTCTTCAGCTTTTTTACAGATGGTTTTATCCACATACAACGTGCATCTGGAATGAAAAAATTACTTCTGATCCACACTGAAAACTTATGCGCCCAACTTGCCTTTTTTTCTTTCGTATAAAAAACATTGTTAACGTTGGCGGTTTTTGGTTTTCGGGTTATAAATTTATAGATAGAATAGGGTTCCCATATCTTTCCTTTTATAATTTCGGTTCCTTCCAGTATGTCTTTAAAGTTAGTGAGATCTTCAGTTGGATAGGTAGCACCTTCTGCAGTATAAATAACGGGTTCCCAACCAAATTCTCTAAGGTATTTTGATATTTTCAAGCAACGCAAAACACCAATGCCTCCACTAGGTGGCCAGTAATATGTGATAATAAGTACTCTCTTTTTACTTGTCATAAGTTAGTCTTTTATCAGGTTTAAAATGGCATCTTTGGCTAGAATCGATGGAAGTTTATCTCCTTGATAAAACATTTTAGGAATACGTTCTTCCTGTATTTTTTTATATGTTGAGGCATGATTGACATAACAATCTTTTAGAGATGATTCAAATTCTTTAATTGAATCAATGACTTGACCGAGTTCCCAAGATATGACCTGATCTTTATTTTTGCGAACAATATCAAAGGCATCTAAAAACAAACATGGTCTATAGCCGAATAAAAGAAACTCTAGAGCCTGACTGCTTACATCACCTAAATAAATATCGGCTTCTTTAACATAAGTAAAGTCATTACATTTTTCACTTCCATAATCGATATGGATGTTGTTATACTTTTTATAGGAGTTGATCTTTAGCAACAGATTTTTATTTCTAACGCCAAGTAAAGAGTGAGGAGCAAAAATCAAGTTGTAGGTTTCTGACTTTGCAAAGTAATCTAATATTTCAAATCCAAATTTAAAGAATGAACTTTTGTCTTTTCTCCAATGCGGATTGTATAAAACAGTTTTCTTGTTATTTGAAAATACGTTCTCTGTTTCTACATCCTTAAGCAATTCATATTTTAAATAACCAATCAGCGCATGATTTGATGCTGTCAGTTGATTCTTTTCTTGGCGTATTGTATACTCATCTTGGCCAGAAATATAAAACAAATCAAAGGCCTTTATCTTGTCATCAAATGAATAACTTGTATTTGAAACGCCGTGATTGCAAGATATAAAATGTTTATCCTTTTCAGAATTGAGTTCCTGTCTCAATAAGATATCTTCATAAAGTGTACAAATAAACAGATCAAATGAATTGAAATAATTGCGATATTTTTTAAATAGTAATTTTCTGAATTGTAGTTTAATTTCTAGGTAATGGGGGAGTGCAATGTACCAGTAAGGGCGTAATACTTTTATGTCTATTTGGTAAGAAGCAGCATACTTTTTTACAAGCCCATAGTTTTGAATTGAACAAGCAATGGTGACTTCAAAATTGTCATCTGATGCGCACTGCATAGCCAAAGAAATAGCATGATAAACCGCATAGCTTTTATCAATAAAAATAAATACTATTTTCTTTTTGGTTTTGATTTTCTTGTTTTTATTTAAAATACAATTTACTTTAACAAGGAACTTCGAGAGGCTAAATCTTCCGGTACACATTCGAATTTTCCATGCTAATTTTATATTACTAGTTGATTTCTTCTATACCTAATTACAGAGACATATAGCAAATATCCGTTGAATTTCTCAAATGATTGTGTGAAGATTTTACGTCAAAGATTATGGCATCCTCTTTTAGATACGCACTCCAATCATCAATGTCTTCATCTAAAAATACTTTATGTGAAACAGCTAAAACCATAAGATCATACTTACCGTTAGGGGTGTTTAATTTTTTTCTAAAACTCATGTCAAGATCTTGAATGTCTACATTTGGATCTTCTACCTCAGTATTAATAAGATAATGCTCTAAACCATTCACCAAATCAAAAACCCTTGAATTTCTGATGTCACTCACATTTTCCTTAAAAGTTAAACCTTTGATAAGTGCTCGACACTCACTTAGCTTTTTACCTTTTGTTAAAAGTTGATGTACTATTTTCTCAACGATAAATTTAGGAATAAAACTGTTCGTCTTTCGCCCAGCCAATATCACTTCTGGAGTGTATCCCACTTGCTCTGCCTTATACGTTAAATAGTAGGGATCTATATCAATACAGTGACCACCAACCAGACCAGGGTAGAAGTTTAGGAAATTCCATTTTGTTCCCGCAGCTTCCAGCACGTCTTTTGTATTTATATCCAGCTTGTCAAATATTATGGAAAGCTCATTCATCAAAGCTATATTCAAATCACGTTGTGTATTTTCAATAACTTTAGATGCTTCAGCAACCTTTATTGATTTGGCTTTAAAAACACCAGCTTCAATTATTTGTGAATATGCCTCTGCTATTAAATCTAAGGATTCATCATCACATCCCGATACTACTTTTATTATTTTAGTAAGAGTTCTTAATGTGTCACCTGGATTGATACGCTCAGGTGAATAGCCAACTTTAAAGTCTCTTATAAATTCCAATTCTGATTCACTTTCCAATATTGGGATACATTCTTCTTCAGTACAACCCGGATAAACAGTAGATTCAAAAATAACATAATCGTTTTTCTTCAGCAATTGACCAACCAATTGACTCGCTGATCTTAAAGCAGTGAGGTCTGGAATTTTTTGTTTGTCCACAGGAGTAGGAACTGCAACCACATAAAAGTTACAGGATTCTAAATCTAAAATATCTGAAGTATATCTAAGGGTAGAAGCTTTTAGGATTTCTGTTTCAATTTCTTTTGAAGGATCGACATAGGTTTTTAAAGTTTTAACTTTTGATTCATTTATATCGAATCCTATAACTTCAAATTTTTTAGCAAATTCTACGGCAATAGGTAACCCAACATAGCCCAATCCTATAACACCTATTTTCAAATCTGTAATAATCAATTTCGCCAATTTTAAGACCACAATTTACAAATTATTCATAACAATTTTTTATAATATGTTTCTTGATATAAAAAGCCTAAATCTATCTTTAATTCTGTGCTTTTTAACTGTTTTTTTCGCTAATTAGAGCTATTTAAAGTAATTTTAAAATCTAAATTAATAAGTATCAGCACTGATTACCAAATACCACGCGTAGTAGCCGAAATAGGCTGCAATCATAAAGGAGATTTCAATATAGCAAAGGATCTTATTGATTTGGCCTATCAAGCAGGAGCAGATTATGCTAAGTTTCAAAAAAGAAATTCTAAGGAATTACTGACTGAAGAGCAGTACAAATTGCCGCATGGTGTCCCGTACAATGCTTTTGGAGATACCTATGGTAAGCACAGAGAATTCCTGGAATTTGATATTGCTCAGCACAAGCAATTGATGGACTATTGTGCTGAAGTTGGGATTGGTTACGCTTGTTCTGCTTGGGATGTGACCTCAGCAAAGGAATTAATATCTATAAATCCAGATTATATAAAAGTGCCTTCTGCTTGTAATACACACACAGATCTATTAAAAGTATTGCGAGATGAATACAAGGGAGATATTCACATCTCACTTGGAATGACTTCTCAATCGGAGGAAAAGCAATTGATGGATTTATTGTCATCAATGAGCATGGAAAGGGTAGTGCTGTATAGTTGTACGTCAGGTTATCCTGTTGACTTCGATGATGTTTGTCTATTGGAAATTAAGAGACTACAAGACTCATATAAAGACCAAGTTAAGACGGTTGCTTTTTCAGGCCATCATTTAGGAATCGCAATCGATATCGCAGCATACACATTGGGAGCGACCTGGATAGAAAGACACTTTACCAAAGACCGTACGTGGAAAGGAACAGATCACGCTGCATCATTAGAACCCGCCGGCTTATCCAAACTGGTCCGCAACATAAACGCAACCCATAAAAGCTTAACCTATAAAAAATCAGAAATTTTAGAAATTGAAAAACCACAATATCAAAAGCTGAAGTGGCGCAAGAAATAAGTTTAATGAAATTATTATAGATTAAAAGAATAGTACAGTTAAATTTCATCTAATATCCAATTCTAAAATTGAACAGTGTAAATCGGCATTATGAATTTTAGGTGGAAAAGATATAAAAACCGTTAAAAACAATGACATGTTTGAGCTGAAAGCGAGTTTGTGCTTGTTTAGGTTTTTAAATTTTTGGAGCCGTTAAGAAATACATGCAGCCTTGAATTTTTTGTTTCGTTTTTGTTTCAAGACAAAAATGAAAGCCCTGCCGGCGAGGCAAAGTATAAAATATAACTTTTTAAAATCAACATATAATTTTTCAATTAAATATTGCAACTTAATATATTCTATAAAATGTATTAATACTATGTCAAGAGTTGTTAATAGCAGTTATCATAACGACTTTAAAACCCTCATCACACTCTCCCCAATCATCCAATCCTCCATATCATCCAATTCTAAGGCCGTATGTTTAGGCATAATGCAAATAGAAATCTGTCCTGAAAGTCGATTTTTATGCGTAAGAATGTTACCGACTTTATTAATATAAAAAGCACCATTCTCAGAATATTGAGGATCAAAGTCCTGACGTCTTGGTCTATTTTTAAAATCATAATTAAGACTCTCCCCTTTACCATTCCATAAAAAATGTCCATTGTTGACCACACTCAAAACACTATCAAAAGAGTCATTTTTATATTGCTCAATGCCCAATCTCAAATGTTCCGAAGTTGTAAATGGTGAAGTCGCTTGAATAAGAATCATGTCATCTTCCTCTGATAATTGAGCATGGTCAATATACTCCAGCATGACAGATTCTGTGCTTGCAGTATCCACCGCATTTTCTTGCGATCGCCGGTGAATTTCAATTTTATTAATACCAAGTTTGTTGACCTCAATTTCTATTTCAGTGCAATCAGTAGACACAACAATTTTATCTATTTCTTCCACGCCTTCTGCTGCCTTCAAAACCCAGTAAACCAATGGTTGACCACAAAATGATTTTATGTTTTTCATTGGGATTCCCTTTGATCCGCAACGCACCGGAATAAAAGCAATAATACTCATTTGGTCTTTAATTAATAGTTAATAGTTAATAATCACTACTTATTAATCATTACTCATTAAAAGTGATAAGCAGGTCGCAAGGTCAAAGACACTAGCAAAAGCTCTTAATAATTCATAATTATAAATTAATTCTTGCTTCTAAAAAACACAGTAAGCGGCACACCTTTAAAATTAAAATTCTCTCTTAATTTATTGCGTAAAAAGTTCTTGTAATTTTCCTTAACGTGATCAGGGTAGTTGCAGAAAAATGCAAATGCAGGATAAGCCAAAGGCAATTGTGTGATATATTTAATTTTCAAAAATCTACCTCTGTGTGATGGAGGGGGTGTTCTTTCTATAGCAGCTTGCATGACTTCATTAAGCACAGAAGTAGTAATCCTTCTATTCCTGTTTTCATACACCTCAAGAGCCAAATCAATGGCTTTGCTAATCCTTTGTTTCTCCAAAACACTTATAAATAGAATTGGCACATCATTAAAAGGAGCAAGTTTTTGCTTTAATCTTGCCTCGAAGTCTCTTGCAGTATTGGTTTCCTTGTCCTGAACCAAATCCCATTTGTTGACCAAGACAACTATGCCTTTGTTTCTCTTTGCGGCCAATCCGAAAATGCTCAAATCTTGAGATTCAATGCCATTTGCAGCATCAATCATCAGCATGACGACATCAGATTCTTCCATGGCTCTGATGGCTCTCAATACTGAGTAAAATTCCAGATTCTCATGGACTTTGGCTTTCTTTCGTATACCAGCAGTATCCACCAAATAGAATTCTTTACCAAACTTATTGTAATGACTGTGTATGGAATCTCTAGTAGTACCAGCGATATCTGTAACAATATTTCTTTCTTCTCCCATCAAGGCATTTGTCAAAGAAGACTTACCTACATTTGGTTGACCAACGATAGCAATTCTAGGAATCGCCAAGTCTTTAGCATCAGGATCAGGTGGCAATAAAACTTCAGCCACAGCATCCAGCAATTCACCAGTTCCAGAACCATTCATTGATGATAAAAAGAAAGTATTCTCAAATCCTAAACTCCAAAATTCATTCGCTAACAACAATCTAGAATTGTTGTCTACTTTGTTAACCGTAACGAAAACTTTCTTGGATTGGCGTCTTAAGATATTGGCCATTTGTTCATCAAGGTCAGTTATCCCAGTAGTTACATCAACCATGAAGATGATAATATCCGCCTCATCAATGGCTATGTGAACTTGCTCACGAATAGCAGCTTCAAAGATGTCGTCACTGTTCTTGACAAAACCACCTGTGTCAATAACCGTAAAGGGCTTTCCGTTCCATTCACTATCACCATATATACGATCTCTAGTAACGCCCGAAATGTTATCAATTATGGCTCTTTTCTCACCAATAAGTCTATTAAATAAGGTTGACTTTCCTACGTTGGGTCTCCCAACGATTGCAATAATTTGTGACATGTTTATTTTCTATTGTAAATAACCAAAACCTTTTAAGAAACGATCGTCGTCTCTCCACTTCTCTTTCACCTTGACAAACAATTCAAGATGTATTCTTTTTCCTAAAAACTTCTCAATATCTTTTCTCGCTAACGTTCCTAACTTTTTAATCGAAGATCCTTGCCTTCCAATTATAATTTGCTTTTGCGTATCACGCATAACATATATCTCAGCTCTAATTCTTACAAAAGGAGCACCTCTTAATTCACCAACATTGAATTCGGTAACCACTACTTCTGAAGAGTAAGGTATTTCTTGTTGGTATAGAATGAGTATTTTTTCTCTTATTATTTCACTTATGAAAAACCGTTCTGATCTATCAGATATTTGATCCTTTGGAAAATATACTGGACCTTCTGGTAATCGGGCTTTGATTTGAGATATCAAATGATCAATTCCTATTTTTTCCAAGGCTGAAATACAATGAACTTCATCAAAGTCAATTCTTTCTGCCCACATAGCCATCATTTCTTTCAATTGATCAGGATTGCTGAGATCAACTTTGTTGATGACTAAAAATTTTGGAACCTTTGCATGTTTTATTTTATCTAAAACCTTCTCTGTTCCATCATATGGATCATAAGGATCAATAACGAAAAGTACAACATCAGCATCTTCAAATATTGAAAATGCAGCATCGTTCATCGCTTTTTGCATTTTGTATCCTGGATCATGAATCAATCCCGGTGTATCGCTAAACACTATCTGCGAATCTTCTTCACTGAGAATTCCAAGAATTCTATGCCTAGTCGTTTGCGGCTTGCTTGTAATAATAGCCATCTTCTCACCGACCATGGCATTCAATAGGGTAGACTTCCCAACATTGGGCTTTCCTATGATATTAACATAACCTGAATAATGTTTGCTCAATTAGTGTAGCTGTTTTATTTTATTTGCTCGAATATAACATATCTCATGATACGTCATTTGTGGACTCTTTTTGCGCCAATCTATATCATTGAATGTTTCTCCTATTTCGCAGTAATGTTGAGTTTGTACTCTTTCCATCTCATCCAATACGTGATCCAAAGTATTGACAATACAAATCCACCCATCTTCATCTTTAATGTCATCCCACCATTCTTCATAGTAACAATTGTCATCTCCATGAAAGTTCAAAACATTGTCACATACCAATATATACTTGGTGATATCGTGTTTAATCAAATGATCTACAAAATATCGTTTCAGAAACATCACGTCATTATTCAGGCAATCATTCCATTCTCCAATCAACTCAATAATGGCATATCCTTCCTCATAATCTACGATCAGAAGCTTAGCATATAAGGTTTGCGAACCAAAATTATCCCACTGCGGATGAATAAAATAATTGTAAACCTTATTGGTAAACGTAAATTCATTGTAATTCCTTCCATAAAAAGGGGACTTTTTGTCCTCCTCCGCGCTATAATAGTTTCGCCACTTAAAATATGGTTCGATATCATGCATTCTGCAAATATAAGCCAAATTGAAACAGAGGTAAAGCCTTTATTATTCTAAGATGCATTTAAAGGGTAAAAACATGTTTGTTACCAATTCCCAATCTTTCGAATTTATCCCATAAATCAAAAGTATATTATAGTTTAAACCCCTTGTGCAACTATGATTTCTGGGTGTTCTCGGTAGACTTTTGCATAAAAACAAGCCATCTTGATTCATTACTTAGAATATCCTCAAAATCTTTCTTTCTTTTGTGGTAATAATATTATATGGATATTCTTTCAGCAATAGAGTTGTTTTCAGTAATTACGGGTTTGATTTACCTGGTATTACTCATTCAAGAAAATATTTGGTGTTGGTTCTTTGGAATCTTATCATCTCTTGCGTTTATCGTTGTTATGTACAATAGTCAACTGTATTCAGAATCGATATTGTATCTATTTTATGTATTTGTAGGGTTTTATGGGATATATAAGTGGAAAGACAAGGGAAAAGGCAAATTGGTCATTAAGCGAACCACTTTTTTTAATATAGCTCTTATTTTGATTTCGGGTGCTTTGTTAAGTTTTGGGGTGGGTTATTTATTTGATTCATATACGGATGCGCAACGGCCATTTGCTGATGCTACATCATCGGTATTTAGCATTTTAGCAAGTTTCATGGAGGCTCATAAGTGGCTCTCAGCATGGGTTTTTTGGATTTTTATAAATGTGTTTTCTATCTGGTTATATTTCGATCGTGAACTAAAAATGGCGTCTTTTCTAATGGTTATATATTTTCTTCTGTCAATTTTTGGATTTTTGCAGTGGCGTAAAAACATGCAAAAAGCAACATTGTCAACTATTTCGAAATGAAAATATTGATCACAGGACCTGAATCCAGTGGAAAATCCACACTCTGCTCAGAACTAGACAGACATCTTAATTGTATTTTAATTCCAGAGTATGCCCGAACTTATTTAGAAGAAAATGGTCCAAAGTACTCTAAGAAGGATCTATTAGAAATTGCAAAATATCATTACCAAGTCGTAAAAGTCCTAGAAAAGGAATGCAATCCCAATCTGTTTGTACTAGATACCTTCTTACTTAATATCAAGATTTGGTCAGAAGTGAAATATGGTAAATGTGATCCCTGGTTAATCGAAAAACTATCAGAAATTAAGTATGATTTGATTTTTTTATTAAAACCCAACCTTCCCTGGGTAGAAGACCCCCTGAGAGAAAGCAAGCACATAAGAGACGAATTATTTGAAATCTATAAGAAAGAACTCAAAAGCCTTAACTGGAAATACCATATCATTGACGAGGTTCAAGAACTAAGAACCCAACAAGCTTTAGATATTATAGCTTTGTATGATGAGTTCCCTAGCTGAGTAGGCCGAAATGTCACAGACTAGGGTAAGTCGCGAGGTCGTAGACAGAAAAGCAAATGTCGAGAGGTCGCAGAAGCTCTCGAAGGAATAATGATGAGAGTATATCGCGAGGTAAGTCACGAGTTCAAAGACACTCGCAAGTGGATGAGCAGATCGTGAGGTCGCAGACACTCACGCAGGAATTTCTGTTCTCTGTTCTCTGGCCTCTGGTTCTGACCCCTAACCGTTTAATACATAATCCATAATTTTCACTCACAGGATTTTCCTAAGAAAACGAAGGTGAGCATAATTCATAATTATTAATCATTAACTATTAATCATTAACACATATATTATTAATCATTATATTATCTTTGCACTCACACGAGGGGTGCCAATAACAATTGTGCTGAGATTAAACCCATTGAACCTGTTCAGGTAATTCTGAAAAGGGAAACCAACATAGCAAGTAGCTTTAATTCATGGGCTATACTTAACAGCTGTAATCTCTCGTTTTATATTATTGAAAAGACTTAATCTATGAAAATCTTATTTACATATTTGATATTAATGGTGGCATTTTCGCTTTCAGCTCAATATGATATTAAGGGAAAAGTTACCAATGAAAACGGAGAACCATTAATTGGAGCATCTGTTTTTTTAACAGAATCCCAATATGCAACCATCACTGATGAACAAGGAAGGTTTGAATTCTTGCAACTCCCGGTGGATATTTATGAGTTAAAAGTTACTTATGTTGGATATTCAGCGTATATCCAAGATGTTGAATTGGCAAATGATTATGATTTAGACATTATGATGAAAGGAGGTATTCTCAATATTGATAAAATTGAAATAACTGCCAATACTTTAAATGAAAAATCCCCCTTTTCATATACTGAAATGAATAAAGAAGATGTTCAGTTGGAAAACCTGGGTCAAGATCTGCCATTTCTACTAGAGCAAACACCTTCGGTTGTTGTAACCTCAGATGCAGGAGCTGGGATTGGTTACACTGGAATCAGAGTAAGAGGTTCTGATGCCACAAGAGTAAATGTTACTATAAACGGAGTTCCTTTAAATGATTCTGAAAGTCATGGCGTATTCTGGGTCAATCTGCCTGATATCGCTTCATCCGTAGATAATATTCAAATTCAAAGAGGCGTAGGGCCCTCTACAAATGGAGCAGGAGCATTTGGCGCCACTGTTGGTTTAAAGACCAATTATATTTATCAAAATCCCTTTGTTGAAGCTTCAGGAAGTTATGGTTCTTTCAATACAAAAAGGATGTCGGTTAAGTTTGGCACTGGATTGATCAATGACAAGTATACAATTGAGGGGCGATATTCAAAAATTACTTCCGATGGCTATATTGACCGGGCAACGTCCGACTTGAATTCCTTTTATTTTTCTGCTGCTAAAATTGAAGAAAATCACAGCTTAAGAATTAATGTGTTTTCTGGAAATGAGAGAACTTATCAAAGCTGGTATGGTACACCTGAATCAAAAGCCAATGGTGATATTGAAGAATTGACAAATCACTACAATAGGAATAAAGGAGGTGCCTACGAAGTCGCTGGGGACTCAATCAATTTGTTTGACAGTGGAAGAAGTTATAACTATTACACTTATGCAAATCAAGTTGATGACTACGCTCAAACGCATGCTCAGTTTATTTACAATGCAAAGACATCTGAAAAGATGAATATAAATATTACAGGTCATTATACTAGAGGGAAAGGATTTTTTGAGCAGCTTAAACGCGATCAGGAATATGCAGATTATCTTTTTGGTCCGTTGATTTTGACTGGTAATGACAGTGTGTTTTCTGGTGATTTGGTAAGAAGAAAGTGGCTAGACAACCACTTTTATGGTGTAATTGCCAATGCCCAATATCAGGTAAATGATGATTTAGAAATATTGGTAGGGGCTGGAGCTAATCGCTACGATGGTGGACATTACGGAAGACCTGTTTTCGCTTTTGTTAGGGATACGTTCAGAGTTTTAGACCCTGCTTTAAGGGATGTTGAAAATGACCCCCCATTCAATTACTACGAAAATAATGGCAAAAAAGATGACATCAATTTATTTGCAAAAGCCAACTACCAAATCAATGATAAACTAAGCCTTTTTGCTGATGCTCAAATACGAAATTTAAATTATTCAGCAAACGGAAAAGATGATGACCAGTCTATAATCAACATAGATCAGACTCATACTTTTTTCAACCCGAAGTTTGGTGTTAATTATAAATTAAATGATAACAGTGGGGTCTATGCTTCATTTTCCAGATCAAATCGTGAACCAGTCAGATCTGATTTCGTTGATGCTAAGGGTACGGATATACCATCACCAGAATCATTAAATGATATCGAGGTAGGGTACAGGTTCAATACTGAATCGACAAGTTTTAGTGCTAACGTATACCTCATGGATTATAAAGATCAATTGGTAGTAACGGGAGCACTTAATGATGTTGGTGGTGCAGTAAGACAAAACGTTGACAAGAGTCAAAGAATTGGGATAGAATTGACTGGAGGCGTTAGGCTTTCGGATAAGTTTAAAGTAACAGCCAATGCGACTTTAAGTCAAAATAAAATTAACAATTTTACTGAAAGCATCATTGATTATTTTGATTATTCAATTGTAGAGAACAGTTTTGATGATACCGATATTGCCTTATCGCCTAATATCATTTCTGCTGCAAAATTGACTTATTCTCCAATTGAGAATTTATCTATCAATTGGTTGGCAAAGTATGTTGGCGATCAGTTCTTAGATAACACCAGTAATGATCAAAGAAAACTCAAAGGATATTTTGTCAATGATATTATTATTGGTTACCAGTCAACTATTTCTGGTATTAACAAATTTGAAATTAAGTTAATGATTAACAATGTTCTGAATACTAAATATTCATCTAACGGGTATTCATTCAATTATTTATATGCAGGGGATTTAACTGTAGAAAACTACTTATACCCACAAGCGGGAACAAATTTCCTAGTAGGAGCAAGTCTAAGTTTTTAATTGAATAGGTTGCTACATTAAAGAAGTGTAATTTCTTTGTAATAAAAAAGTCTTTGAGTTTTTACTCAAAGACTTTTTTAATTTATCTAACGGAAATTTGCAGTGGCTTTCTTACGACCTCCTATACTAAATTACAACCACTAAAAATTATAAGAGAATGAAAACCAGTAATCAATTGTATTTTCAATATCTCTAAAATCTTCATCGACAACAAACAATAGTTGTATACCAAATTTCCAAGGGCCAAAGCCACTTAAATAACCTCCACCAAACATAGGTGATTTTGCAGAAAAGCGATCACCGTTAGGCCCTGCATCATAACTCATACTAGAGTATTCTCCTTGAAAATAAAATTGTTCTGAAACTTTAAATCTTCCATAAACTGAAGGACCATAAGAAAAAAGTGAAAGATCATCTCCTCCTCTAATATTTACAAAATTATAAAATGCTCTTAAAGCCAGTCCAGCAGATAGTCTTTCTGTAAATTTATAACCAACACTTGGTTTGAGGGTGATACCAAATCCATTGTTCAATGATATGTTACCTACATTTATGTCATAATTTAATCTATCAGTAAATTTAACCTTATTCTCATCTCTATCTCTTGACGAACGACTTCTTTTCTTGGTTTCAGTTTTTGTAGTTTTCTTTTTGCTTCTCTTTCGTTGTGCATCAACGTCTGTGCTAAATGCCAAGAAGAAAATAACAAGTAAACTGATGGAAATAATATTCTTAAACATATTATACTGTGTTTATGGATTCTAAAAATCGAAAAATAAGCTTTTTGACATTATCTTTACAAATAATAAACGTTTTAGTTCTGAATTTATGTCAAGTAATTGTCACTTATAGATACTTTGGCATGATTTTTAACGTTATTTAACATAGTTTAGAATGGATTTAAGAATGCCTTCTTATATTCAGAACCCTTCCTTTAATACGCTCACCTTATTTATTGAGAATTTATACTTACGTTTTACGTGATATATGCTAATTATCGAGCACTTATGAACAAATTGAAACATTCAGGCCTATTGGGTTTTGTAATTATATTGTTATCTGCTTATTCCTCAAATGCGCAGGTAATTTGTAATGCTCCTCCAGAGAATGATTTCTGTCGAGATGCCTTCGAAATTGATGGTACCTTGCTCGGAAATACGTGTTGTGGGGAAATTGAAGGTTTCAATATATGCGAGATGGATGTAGGCCTAGAGTTGGAATCAGGTGTATGGTATTATTATGACCAAACGCTAAGTGCCACTCTCTTGGAAATTGAAAATTTAAACATCGAAGGGGGAATTGGTGTTGAAGTTTATGCTGGTTCTTGTGGCTCATTGACTTTACTTGCCAAATCAGATTGTACCGGTTTTGAAGACAGAGATTTTATTGTGCCCAATTGTAATGGACGTATTTATATTCATGTTTCAACCACAAATGATGGTTGTGGTGAATTTGTGATAGCGATGACTGAGATTATGGGATGTGAGTTTGCAGATACATGTGAAGAGATTACACCTGGTTTACAAATGAGCCCTATTTCTGATGATACACAAGTTTGCGTTTCAACATGTTTAGAATATTCTTGCGAAAGTACTTGTAGCAATCAAAGTGCTTGGGTTCAATTTACTACAGATCAATTTGCTACAATAGCAACTATATCAGTAACTGCTGATTTTCAATTCAATTTCTCTGTTTATAGAGCCACTGATTGTTTAGATTTACAAGATTTGATTCTTTGTGAATCTAAAGTTTCTGGTGAATTTACAGATGTGGCCGTGGTGCCAAGTTCTATATATTTTGTTGAAATTTCTTTAGTAGATGGTGTTGCAGGTCCGTTGGATATTTGTGTGACGACTACTCAAGAGTTTATTGATTGTTCTTTTGGTACTATTGATATTATCAGGAATGAATTTC
Organism: uncultured Saprospiraceae bacterium; assembly: GCA_905480605.1. Classification (GTDB taxonomy): domain Bacteria; phylum Bacteroidota; class Bacteroidia; order Chitinophagales; family Saprospiraceae; genus RFSX01. Next base: position 17,326 of record CAJQRD010000085.1, read on the forward strand.
CAAATGCCAATCCCGATGGGCCTTTTTGTCCGGGAGAAACTGTTCAAATTTGTTACGATCTTACTTTTAAAGTAGACCTTCCAAATGAGGGAAATGGTTGTCAGTGGTTACAAGGAATATTACCTGTTTTTGGTAGTGGTTGGGACTTGACTGCTCAATCTCCAGATAGTCAGACACCTGGCCTGAATTGGGAATGGAATGAGTCGGTTATGTACAACGTGGATAGTCCTGTTTTGGGATTAGGCTTAGATGCCAATAATAATCCTATTATTGAATATGGAACGGGGGGATTAAGTACCGATAATGTTATTCCTGGTGGATGGTGGTATTCTACACCAGCGCCTCCAAGTTCTGGTTGTCCAACAGATGGTACACCAGATAATTCATGGGGTTATAACTTAACACCTTGTGGTGGTATTACCCAAATTCAACACTGTTTTATGATGACCGCAAAAATGCCTCAGCAAATAACAGATTGTGATGACGTATTCCAAACAGATTTAAGTATAAATATATTCACTTTTGCAGATGGTGAAACAGGTTGTTATCCTGGAGAATTAGCTTGTGCAGGAGATACACCAATAAATTTTGAAGGTAAAATTGATTGCAGTGCTTTGGTTGAATATGAGTTAGGAACAGATGAGATTTGTTCTGGTGATTTTGCATCTGTACCTGTGGCTATTATGGGTGGATATGAAATTCCAATTCGAGTAGATGTTATTGATGCCGGAAATACAACTGGCGCTAAAAACTGGGAGTTTTTAACTGGTTCAGGCTTGATTCCTGATCAGATAATTAACAATGGAACAAGTATTGAAACGATTACTTATCAAATATCATTTCACGAACCAACAACAGCTTGTCTGACTCCAGTTGAGACATTTCAAGTTTTGGTTCATCCTGAATTTACAATTCCTTCATATGCACCAATAGTTTTGTGTGAAGGAGATTCAGAAGTTATTGAAGCACCCTCGGGATATGATTTTTACCAATGGTATGATGCCGTAAAAGACTCATTGCTATCTGAAAACGAGCAATTTGAAATTTCAGAAGCCGGATTTTATAGACTTGAAGTTACAGAGGATTTCTGTACAGCAAAACAAATAATAGAAGTTACAACTACCGAACCTTTACCTCAAGGCTTAAATGTTCAACAACTATCCGTTTGTAATAACTTTATTGGAACTTTGCCTACAGCTATTGATCTTCAAGCATTGCAATTAAATGGTGTTACGGGTACATGGTTGGATAATGCAGGTGCAACTATTAATTCTCCAGATAATGTTGAATTTAATGGGGATGCTGCTGGAATTTATTTGTACAGTTTTGCAACGAATTCTGCAATTGTTCCTTGTCCTGATACAACCTACTTGTTAGAAATTACTGTTGAAGAATGTGTTTGTCCAAGTAAGGAGATAAATGCTTTAAACAATCAATGTGCCGTAAACAATACGGTTTTTCTAGACGACTTGAAAGTTACAACGGAGCCAGGTGATTGGACAATTACGGATGGACCTGATGTTTCTTCTTTACAAATTTTAAATAATGAATTGGTTATTTCTCCTTCTACATTAGCTGGAGAATATACTCTAACTTTTACATTAACCACTTCTGATTTAGGCCCGCTTTGTGAGACCACTTCGGAAATAATGTTTTCAGTTTTTGCAAAGCCTGACGCTACAATAACACCACAAGGAGTTGCATGTAATATTGACACTGGGACTGACCCTGATTTTATAGATTTAGATGACTTTAATGTATCTAACTCTTCGGGAATATGGTCTACAACAGAAACTGGCGTCTCTATTGATTCTGACAATGTGGTTGATTTTATGGATGCAGATATTAAGGACTATGTTTTTACATTTACAACAAATGATGCTGAAGCTCCTTGTCCAAATCTGTCATATCCAATGATGATTACAGTTAAAGATTGTACATGTCCAAGTGTTGAGCTAAGTTCAATTGATAACTTATGTAATTCAGATCAGGACATTGATTTGAATAATGCAAAAATAACAACAGAGGACGGATCATGGACTCTTACTGATGGTCCTGATGTCAATAGTATTTCAATTGTTGGAAATATGATGACTATTTCAACACTTACAGTTGCTGGAGATTACGAACTGACATTTATATTGGACGATCTAAATATCGGCCCTGATTGTGCAACAAGTGAATCTATCAATTTTTCAATTTTTGAAAAGCCTTTTGCAGCAATAACTCCTACAGCGGATATCTGCAATGAAGACACAGGAACTGATCCTGACTTCTTAGATTTGGATGATCTTAATCCCAATAATACTTCTGGAATATGGTCTACAACGGAAACGGGTATTTCGATTGATACAGATAATCGAGTTGATTTTAAAGGTGCTGATGTAAAGGATTATGTATTTGCTTTTACCACTAATACTGCACAATTTCCTTGTGAGGATGAAGAGTATATTACTGTTGTTACAGTTAAAGATTGTACATGTCCAAGTGTGGAAATTATGCCTTTGGATGATATATGTTTGGAAGTTCAATCTATAAATCTTAATGATTTGAAAGTGACAATTGAAGCTGGTAGCTGGGTCGTAACTGATGGGCCAGATGTTAGTAGTTTAAATATAATTGGTGCCCAGTTAGAAATAAATGATAGTGCCGAGGCCGGGATTTATACCATTCAATTTGAGTTAATTGATCAAAACATTGGACCTGACTGTATGCCAACATCTGACTTTCAATTTGAAGTCATTCAAAAGCCTTTTGCTGATATTGAACCACAAGTAGTCGCTTGTAATGAAAATACTGGAGCAGAACCTGATTTTGTAGATTTAGATGATTTAAATCTGAACTCAATAGCGGGTTCATGGTCCTCAGTTGAAGGATTAAATATTGACTCGGATAATGTAGTGAGCTTTGCTGGACAAGATGTTCAAAATTACGAATTTGTATTTACGACAGCAACAGCAATGGCTCCTTGTCTTGACGAATCATATTCTGCTATTGTTACAGTAAAAGATTGCTCTTGTCCATCTTTGGTCTTGATGCAAGTAAATAGTTTATGTCAAGATGATCAAATGTTCAATTTGAATGACCTGATTGTTGATGCTGAAGCTGGAACGTGGACAATTGTTGGAGGTATAGGAAATGTGCCTACAATCCAAAATCAAATGTTGGTAATTTCAGAAAATACAGAGGTGGGTGATTATATGTTAACCTATACTTTGGATGATCAAAATTTACCAGCCAACTGTCAAACTTTTGATGAAATTCCTTTTACAATTAATTCACAACCTGAAGCTGTAATCTTAGAATCTGGAGAAGTTTGTAATAAATTTATTGGTTCGTTGGTGACTGATTTAGATTTAGATGATTTATTTGTTTCTGGGTCTGATGGAGATTGGGTATCCGCAAGTGCTGTGATATCAATTGATAACGATAATGCAATTGATTTTACTGATGCGCCTCAAGGTATTTATGAATTTATTTACACAACAAATACAGCAGTTGAACCATGTGTAGATGTTGCTTACAGTGCATTTATTACCGTGAATGATTGTGTTTGTCCAGAGATTGAATTGGCAGCTATTGATCCTTTATGTAATTCAAATAATACAATTGACTTAAGTGCTTTACAAGGTTCAAGCGATTCTGGAGAATGGACAATAGCTTCATCAAGCGGTACTGCACCGCCTGAGATATTTAACCAATCAGAAGTTATAATTAATGAAAATACACAACCTGGTTCATATATTTTAACTTATACTTTGTTGGAATCTAATATTCCTTCTTTATGTATTACAAACATGGATGTTGTCTTCGATATAGTTGCACAACCAAGTGCTGAAATTATAGGTTCTACTTTGGCTTGTAATATTAATGGTTCACCTGCAGCGTCTGACGTAATTGATTTAGATGATCTATTTCTAAGGGGTGACTCTGGTGATTGGACAACAAGTGAAAGCATTAGTATTAATTCAGATAATACAATTTCTTTTAATGGTGAAACACCTGGTGATTATCTATTTGTTTATACGACAAATACAGCTCAGTTTCCTTGTGTTGATCAAGAATATGAATTGACTATTATAGTTGAAAATTGCATTTGTCCTCCATTAGCATTCGCATCTTCTCCATCATTATGTAATGACAATGATCCTCTTGATTTGAATACTTTATTATTGAACGGAGTAGGTGCTGGGTCTTGGGAACAAGTTGATGGTCCTGTTATAAATGGAATTGACGGAGTTTCAGAATTTGTTGTTAGTATGTTGCCTCAAGGCGAATATCAATTTGAATACACATTGAGTGAAATTGTACCTTCTGGATGTGACATGACTGATGTCGTTTCAATTACAATTAATCAAACACCTGAATTAACAGTGACCCCTGATGTTATAGTTTGTAACCAAAACAGTTCTCAAGCTCCAAATTGTATTGATTTGAATACGTTGATGAGCGGAGATAATGGATCTTGGATTGCACCACCTTCTTATACAGGCGATTTTTCTAATATTGGAAATGTATGTTTTGATGGATTGGCTGAAGGTTCGCAGTTCTTGTTTTCTTACACAACAAATACTGCAATTGCACCATGTATAAATAAAACCGAATCTATTCAAGTTTCAGTTATTGACTGTTCTTGTCCTAATATAAATGTTAATGATCCATCTCCTTTATGCAGCAGTGGTGATATGATTAATTTAAGTGATCTTGAAACAACGGGAACAATTCCTGGGTCTTGGTCATTTGTTTCTGGGCCAGAAAATGTATCAATAGGAAATACAGAAATTTTCGATGCTGCAGGATTTACAGCTGGGTTTTATATTTTCCAATTTACGCCAAATGAAATGCCTGAACCAATGTGCCCTCAGGTATCTCAAGTTGCAGTTGAGGTAATTGTGCCTTTATCCGCTGGAACAGGAAATACTGTTGATTTTTGCCAGGATACTGATGTGCAATTGAACCTTTTTAATTTGTTGGATAATGCTGAACAAGGTGGATCTTGGACAGAAGTTTCAATTGAAAATTCTTTAGGTTCGGCTTTTGATTCTGCAGCTGGTACTTTTGCAATGATGGGACAAATGCCCGGCACATATGAGTTTAAATATGAACATGCAGGCTTTGAGCCTTGCCCTGATGCAAGTGCATTAATCACTATAATAATTTTAGAAAACCCAATTGCTGATGCTGGTCAACCCATGATTTTAACTTGTTCTAATATGTCATTCCAATTGGGAGGACCTGATCTTTCAATGGGTCCTAGATTGGTTTATAAATGGACTGAATTAAGTGGTAAATCAATAGAAGATCCGACAGCCGCAAATCCAACAGTTTTTGAAGCTGGAACTTACAAAGTCGTTGTTACTGATATTATTTTTGGATGTGAATCCGAAGGTGAAGTTGTCATAGCAGAGGAATTGGGATTCCCTAATTTTGATACTGAAATTCTACCTTTTGATTGTGAAAATAATGAAGGTGGTGTTATTGTGGTTCAAAATTCTACTGGAGGAAATGGTGATTATATCTATACTATTGATGATGGTGTAACATGGACAGAAGATGCAACTTTTTCTGGGTTGCCTCCTGGTACGTATACTATAACATTACAAGATGGTAATGGATGTGAATCGACTGTTTCTGGTTTAGAAATAAGAGATAGAATTAACTTAAACTTAGATCTTGGTGATGATGTTGAAATTACTTATGGCGAAAATTACTATCCTCTGCAGGTTCAAACTTCAGCTTTGCCAGAGGAGATTGACAGTGTAATTTGGACTCAAGACAATGAAATTGTTTGTGAGGGTGATTATGATACCTGCTCAATAATTGAAGTTGATCCAGAAGGAGTAAATACGTTTTGTGTTAGAGTTGTTGACATAAATGGATGTGAAGAAACAGAGTGTGTTGTAATTAGAGAAATCCTTGAGGTGAATGTTTATATAGCTAATGTATTTACGCCTGCCAGTGATGATTTTAACAACAAAATTTTTATTCAAACAGATGAAAATATCGAGTTCGTAAAATCGATGAGAATTTTTGACAGATGGGGATCTCAAGTTTTTGAGGGAGAAGAAGAACATTTACCAAACGATCCTAACCAAGGATGGGATGGTACTTGGAAAAACGGAAACGTTCAGGAAGGCGTATTTACATATCACGTTGTTGTTGTAGATGCTTTAAATTCTGAACACAGTTTCGCTGGAACAATAACCCTAATCAGGTAGATGATATAATAGTAATTTTCATAATATAAAAAATCCAGTTTTGAATGCATTCGAAACTGGATTTTTTATTGCAGGATTATAGTAAATAACTGGCTAATTGGTACATGTTTCTTGGTAGACAGTGATTTCGATAAATCGCTATATTCATTGAGTTTATTGGGTCTTTTAGTCAATTGTAGATCGAATCAAATACATGCCAGAGTCATACAGTCATTTATTCTTCAGGACGGTGCAGCGTTTTCGTTTTAAAAAGTATCTTTGATTTAATGAATTTAAGCATCTAATGTTTACATTTGAATAAGCGCAATCTTGGATTTACTACTTTTTTTATCACCTTTGATCCAGGAATTTGGTCCCAGTAAACCGAGGATGAGACCTGAGACCTTAGGTGCAAACGATATGAATTATGATACGATTTGTTCTAATATTTGTCTGTCTACTAACTTTTTCAAATACTTTTTCACAAGATTTATGTTCTGGGGCTACAGACCTTGGAACTCTTTTCTGTGGCGATACTTTCGCAGATTCTGGAAACTCAAGTGATACTCCTGATTCTGAAGCAGTTGGTTGTATGATTGGTTTAAATGGTACTTGGTATACATTTCAAACTGATGCTTCAGTACAAGAAATGACTTTTTCAGGGTCTGACTACGAAGTTTTTGAAGGAGATTGCTCTTCTTTAACAGATATTGTAGATTGTGGAACTATAACAATTGTAGCAGATGCTTCTTTAACTTACTTTGTATTGGTCAATGGTGATTTTACCATTGAAGCTCCCGATTCCCCATCAAATGACGACTGCGGTAATGCAATTAATGCAAATGGTGGAATTTCCGGAGAAAATAATAATTGTGCTACACCTGACTTTGTACTATGTGGATCAGATGGAAATGCCACTGTATGGTATGAGTATAATGTTGATCAAGATTTAATATCCTTCGAAATTAGTTTAACGTCAACTGGTATTACTAGTGCAGCTTTGGCTTTGCATTCAGATTGTGGATTTTTAGTTCAAGAAGAGTGTGGCGAAGTACTTACTTCTGGTTGTCTTGAGGCAGGAACATATTATATTCAAGTAGGTTCTGATTTTGGAAACACTGGTGGATTTGACTTAGCTTTTGCTGAAACAGCAGTTACCGCTTCAAATAATTCTTGTAATGAAGCAATAGATATAACACCATCTGGTGTTTGTGCACCAGAAAATGTTTCTGGTGATTCAACTGGTGCTTGTCCAGAAACTTCTGGTTTTGGTTGTCAATTAGACCAAACGCCAACGGTTTGGTTTGAAGTCACAGCAACATCAACTGCAACAAGTTTTGACTTCTCAAATCTTAGTTCAAATTTACAGTTTGTGGTTTTGGATGGATGTAACGGTGCTGCATTTTCTGGTTGTATTTCTGGAGATACGAATGTTCCAATTAATGGCGGTGATACTTACGTTATAGGAGCGACATTGACGACCGGGGAAGGTTCTTTCGATTTTGATATCACTGTGAATGAACCTCCTGAAAATGATTTTTGTGGTAATGCTCTTCCAATAGATGGAAGTGAGGGTTTTAATACATGTTGTGGAGCGATTGAAGGAATCGATGGATGTGGAGGATCTGAAACTGGCGTTTGGTTGATTTATTTTGGTCCTGATGGTGATGGTTCCGAATTCTCATTTTCAAATATAGATATGAGTGGAAATATAGGAATCGAAATATATTCTGGCTCTTGTAGTGGATTAACACTACTCAATGATCCTTATTGTGGTGGAGCAGGAAGTTATACTTTTGAGACGCCAAACTGTGGTGTTGATGCAATGTACGTACATGTTACTTCCACTCTTGATGGTTGTGGAGCTTTTGATCTTTCAGTCACTCCTGCTGTAGGATGTAGTGCTGGGGAAGATTGTGGAGAAGGACCTTCATTAGCACCAACCACTGGTTCTGGTGAAGTATGT